>JAJYSM010000012.1 GCA_021793575.1 Pseudomonadota bacterium | reverse complement strand
GATCGCGTGACGGCCGGCGCAGCAGCGCCCACGCCAGTCCGATCGCGATGAACAGCATGCTGCTGATCGCCAGCAGCACGCCCAGCATCGTCGTATCGGTGTCGCGGATGCCGAACGGCGTCAGCAGCCCGCGCTGACGCAGCGCATCGAAGCCCACAACGTCCTGATCCCACCAGCGGTTGACGATGTCCCAGCGATTGCGCAGGCCTTGCAACCAGTCGCTGCGATACCACGCCAGCTGATTGCCGGCCGCGGCCGCGGCGCCCAGCGTCACGCGCTCGGGCCGCACCGCGGCGGTGGGGTCGACGCGCACCCAGCCGCGGCCGGCCAGCCACACCTCGCTCCAGGCATGCGCATCGGAGTTGCGCACCAGCAGGTACTGGCCCAGCTTGTTCCAGTAGCCGCCCTGATAGCCGGTGACCACACGCGCCGGGATGCCGGCCGCGCGCATCAGCACGGTGAACGCGGACGAGTAGTGCTCGCAGAAGCCCTCGCGGGTGTCGAACAGAAAATCGTCCACCGCGTTGCGGCCCAGCGGTGCCGGCGCCAGCGTGTAGCGGAAGCCGCCGTCGTGGAACAGCGCCAGCGCCGCCTGCACGATGGCGCCGTCGTCGCTGCCGTAGCGCTGCCGCCACTGGCGTGCCAGCTCCAGCGTGCGCGGATTGAAGCCGGCCGGCAGCAGCAGGCCGAGCCGGCGCGAGCGGTCGTCCAGCTGCGGCTGCAGCCGATAGACCAGCGCCGAGTGCAGCGCATAGCTGAGCGGGTCGTTCACCGGCTTGTCGGCGAACACTTCGCGATCGGTGCGCAGGCGCGCGTCGGCCGGCGCGGCCAGCGGCACGTCGAGCGTGGGCAGCACGCGCTGATGGGTCGGCAGCAGGCTGATCCGGTAGCCGATCGAGGCGCCTGCCTCAATCGGCGCCGGCGCGGCCGGGCGCTGGCGGCCGGGGCTGAGGTAGCGCCAGCTGCGGCCGTCGTAGTGCCACATCACGTAGGCGCGGAAATAGCGCTGGTCCGGCGCCGGGGGCGGGCCGTTGAAACTGACCCGCAGCGCTGGGCGGTCGTCGGTGAGCAGCTCGGTGAAGTTGCCCGGCGACATCGAGTCGCTGAGGCCGGTGCGCGCCTGGTCCGAAGCCGGCGCACCCCACAGCGGCGAACTCAGACGCGGCACCAGCAGAAACCCCAGCAGCGCCAGCGGCAGCGCCGCGCACAGCAGGCCCAGGCCGGGCAGCAGGCTGCGCGCCATGCTCGCCGGTACCGGCGCCGGTTCCAGCGCGCGCAGGGTCGCCAGTGCCGGCAGCAGGCCCAGCGCGACCAGTAGCGTCGCCAGCATGCCCTGGCCGAACAGCAGCGCCGCCATCAGCGCAAAACAGGCAAACCCCACGCCGACCCGCACGTCGCGCGGCGCCTCGGTTTCCAGCAGTTTCAGAATCAGCAGGCCGACCGCCAGCGCCGCTCCGGGTTCGCGCCCGAACACGCTGCCGTAATAGACGATCACCGCCAGCGTCAGCATGGCCAGCAGCGGCAGTTTCAGCCAGCGTGGCACGCGGCCGACCTGCCGGCGTCGCTGCCACCAGCGCCAGCCCAGCGTCAGCGCCAGCGCGATGGTCAGCCACCACGGCAGGTGCGGCGCGTGCAGCACGAGCACGAACGCCATGCTCAGGCTGAGCAGGTCGAACGTGCGCTGGTCGATGGGTGGTTCGATCGGCCTGGTCGCGCTCATGGCAATTCCGCCAGCGCGCTCATGCAGTGCGCATAGTGCAGCGGGCCGCTGCCGCTGGCGATCTGCCTGCCGGGCAACCACAGGCTGTAGCTGCGCCGCTGCGCCTGGGCCTCGCCCAGCCAGCGCGCCAGCCGCGCGATGCGCGCTTCGCTGTCCAGCCCGGGCAGCTGGCGCCAGTCGAGCTGCCACTGCGGCTGGCTCTGCGGCTGCTCGAAATCCTTCACCAGCAGGTTGTCGCGGTGCGCGCTGGCCTTCCAGGCGATGTGCCGCTGCGGATCGCCGGTGCGGTAATCGCGCAGCGCGGCCAGTTCATCGCCGCGATGCAGGCGCATATGGTGGGCATCGTCGGCGGGCGCGCGCGGCGGCGGCCCGGACGATTCCGGTCGCGGCCACACCAATACTGAAGACTGCGGATGCAGCCAGCTCCATGCGCGAAACATGCCCAGCGGCCAGCTGCTCCACAGCCGCAGGCGCGGCAGCGGCTGCCAGCCGCGCTGGCGAGTGGGCAGCGCCAGCTTGACCGAAGTGACCTGGTTGGTCGCGACCGCGAAGGCGCTGCACTGGCCTTCCAGATCGAGCCGGATCGCACTGCGCGGGCGCGCCGACTCGAACACTACGGTGAGCTGCAGCGGTTCGCCGGCGCAGGCGTGCCCGGCGCGGATCTGGCTCAGGCGCAGGCCGTCCAGGCTGCGAAAAGCCACCAGCATGCTGGTCGCGCTGGCGGCGCCAAGCAGGCAGGTGAGCAGCAGCGCGGCGTTGTTGGCGTAGTTCAGCGCGCCGACCAGCATCACCAGCAGCAGCACCGCAAAGCCGATGCCGAATCCGGTGGGCACGATGTAGATGCGCCGCCGATGCAACTCGATCGGCAGCGGCTCCGGCCGCCGGTAGCGGGTGAGCGCAGGCAGCCGGCGCTCCGCCCATGCCTGCAGGCGCTGCAGCAGGCCGCGCATCAATCCACCGCCACCTCGGCCAGCAGCTGGCGCGCCAGAGCGTCGCCCTGCGTGCCGCGCGCCGGCAGCAGGCGATGCGCGGCCAGCGGCACGAACAGCGCCTGGAGGTCCTCCGGCAGCACGTGGCGGCGGCCGCTGAGCAGCGCCCACGCGCGCGCCGCGCCGAGCAGGGCCAGGCCGGCGCGCGGCGACAGGCCGACGCGGATGTCGGCGTGGCGGCGGCTGGCGGCGAGCAGCGCCTGCAGGTAATCGAGCAGGGCGCCGCTGGCGGTGATCGTCTGCGCGCGCTGATGCAGGGCGGTGAGCGCGGCGCCATCGAGCTGCGGTTCGAGCTGGGCCAGCAGGTCGCGGCGGTCGCTGCCGGTCAGCAGCGCGCGCTCGGCGGCGGCGTCCGGATAGTCCAGCGACAGCCGCAGCATGAACCGGTCGAGCTGCGAATCGGGCAGCGGAAAGGTGCCGTTGAGATCCAGCGGATTCTGCGTGGCCACCACGAAGAACGGCTGCGCCAGCGCGTGCGTCTGGCCGTCCACGGTGACCTGGTTTTCCGCCATCGCCTCCAGCAGCGCGCTCTGCGTCTTGGGGCTGGCGCGGTTGATCTCGTCGGCCAGCAGCAGGCCGGTGAAGATCGGCCCCGGGTGGAAGCGGAACTGGCCGCTCTCGCGCTCGTAGATGCTGACCCCGATGATGTCCGACGGCAGCAGGTCGCTGGTGAACTGCACGCGCTGGAAATCGAGCGCGAAAGTAGCCGCCAGCGCATGCGCGAGGGTGGTCTTTCCCACTCCCGGGATGTCCTCCAGCAACAGATGACCACCGGCGATCAGGCAGGTGAAAGCGAGCTTTACCTGCCGCGGTTTGCCCAGCAGCACGCGGTTGACCTGGGCCATCGCCGTGCCCAGCTGCTGCTGCAGATCGTCGTCGCGGTGCTGGATCGTGGCAGGCATGGGATCTTCTTGATCGTCAGGGCGCGCGACATGAGGCCAGCGCTTTCATGGCAGTGTAGCGTTCGCTCCGTGGCGTTGGCGAACCGCCGCCGGGGCTACGGCAGCAGCATGCCGCACTCGCGCAGCAGTCGCGCCAGCGCGATCAGCGGCAGGCCGATCAGCGCGGTGGGATCGTGGCTGTCGATCTGCTCAAAAAGGCTGATGCCGAGGCCTTCGCATTTGAAGCTTCCGGCGCAATCGAGCGGCTGTTCGCGTTCGACGTAGCGGGCGATTTCCGCAGCATCGAGGTCGCGAAAGCGCACGCGGGTAAGGTCTATATGCACCTGCCGGCGGCCGCTGCGGGTGTCAAGCACGCAGACGGCTGTATGAAACTGCAGCTGGCGGCCGCGGCTGGCGGCGAGCTGGGCGCAGGCGTTCGCGGCGGTGCCGGGTTTGTCCAGGATCAGGCCGTCCAGCTCGGCGACCTGATCGGAGCCGATCACCACGGCGTCGCTCAGGCCGATGGCGGCCTCCGCGGCCTTGGCCACAGCCAGCCGCTGCGCGCGCAGCGCCGGTGCCTCACCGGCCCGTGCGGCCTCGTCGGTGCCTGGCGCGCGCTGCTCGAAATCCGCGCACAGGCGGCGCAGCAGTTCGGCCCGATAGCGCGAGGTGGAGCCGAGCACCAGCCGGAGTGGTGGCGGACCGCCTGCACTCATGCGTCCGGATCCCGCCGGATGTGCTCGCGCATGGCATGGTTCAGATCATGCTGGGCTTTGGTCAGCGCCAGCAGCAGCGGTTGCAGGCGGTCGCGCGTGCCCTGCATCGAGCGAACGGCGGTGTCCAGCTCAGTCTGGCTGGCCTGCGGTGAGCGGTCGCGGATCCACAGCCGCTGCTGCAGCAGTGCGCGCAGTCCCGCGTCGATCGCGTGCTGCGCGTCCTGTTCGCTGGCGGCAGGCAGATCGGGGTTGAGCGACATCACCGCATGCGCCTGCTTTAGTCCGGAGCGGCAGGTTTTCAGATCCGCCTCCAGCCGGTCGGCCAGGTCGAGCAGTTTCTGCAGGCTACCGCTGCGGGCGCGGCGATGGCGCTGCAGCAGCGCCCAGCCGGTGGCCATCAGCAGCAGCGCCAGCAGGGCGGCGGCGCCGGATATCAGGGTGACATTCAAGGGTGGCGGCTCGGCAGGCGTGAGGGTGAAGTCTGCCGCATGGATGCCGAATCAGGCAAAATGAGCGTCTGCCGCCCTTGCTTCTGCCCACACGGGCACGGTGCGGGTTGACTTCGATGGGCGCTAAACCTACCATTCCGGGCTTATGTCCGTGACACTGCCAGAGTCCGTGGACGCTTGGCGCATGGTCTCGGCGCGGCGTTTGTTCGAGGGAGCGCTGCCCGTCGCGGCGATGTCGCGCCTGTGCGAGCTGCTGGCCAGCAGCGACGGAACGGTGAGGTTTGCGCTGGACTTCGGGCGTGACGAGATGGGCACGGATTACGTCGACGTGCGCGCCGAGGCATCGCTCACGCTGACCTGTCAGCGCACGCTGGAACCGTTCGTGCTGCCGGTCGCTGTGCATACCCGGCTTGGTTTGATCAGGCAGGAACGCGACGAGGCCGGCTTGCCGCCCGGCTTCGAGCCGCTGCTGATCGGCGCGGATGGCCGGTTGAATCCGGCCGATGTGATGGAAGACGAATTGCTGTTGGCGCTGCCGCTGGTGCCGGTCAACCCGGACAGCAGCCTGCCCGACGATGTGACAGGACACGAGCCGGATGCGTTTGCCGCCGGCGAGCGTCGCTCTGACAATCCGTTCGCGGTACTGCGCGAGCTGAAGAAGTAACCACCGAGCCGGATCATCCGATCCGGCTCATGCCGACCAAGATCATCAAGCTTCCGCTGGAGAACTACCATGGCCGTTGCCAAGAGCCGCCGCACCCCATCCACCCGCGGCATGCGCCGCTCGCACGACGCGCTGAAGACCGTGCAGCTGTCGACCGATCCGACCAGTGGCGAGGTGCATCTGCGCCACCACGTCACCAAGGACGGCTACTACCGCGGCAAGAAAGTCATCGAGACCAAGTCGGCCGTGTCGGTCGAGGACTGATCGGCTCCGGGGCAGCTTCCGCCCGCCCCGGCCTCTGATCGTGCAAAACGGCGCGGCAACGCGCCGTTTTGCGTTTATCCGCGTCGGAACGTAACGTGGTGGTGTGCTGCCGCCTTTGCCGTCGTTCGATCCTCCGTTTTGTTGATGGATAGCTGAATGCCTCCGATCTATGCCCGCATCATCGCCACCGGCAGTGCGCTGCCCGAGCGCGTGGTCACCAATGCCGACCTGGAAAAAATCGTCGACACCACCGACGAATGGATTCACAGCCGCACCGGCATCCGCCAGCGCCACATCGCCGCTGACGGGGAAACCACCGGCGACCTGGCCCTGCAGGCGGCGAAGAATGCGCTGGAAGCCGCTGGCGTCAAGGCGTCCGAGCTCGACCTGATCGTGCTGGGCACCACCACCCCGGATCTGATCTTTCCGTCCACGGCCTGTCTGGTGCAGCACCGCCTCGGTGCCAACGGTTGCGCCGCGTTCGACGTGAATGCAGCCTGCTCGGGTTTTGTCTACGCGTTGGGTATCGCCGACAAATTCATTCGCAGCGGGCAGTCGAAGAAAGTGCTGGTGATCGGTGCCGAGACGCTGACCCGGATGGTCGACTGGACCGAGCGCGAATCCTGTGTGCTGTTCGGCGACGGTGCCGGCGCGGTGGTGCTGGAGGCCTGCGACGAGCCCGGCATCTACACCACCTGCCTGCATGCCGATGGTGGCCACAAGGACCTGCTGTACAACCCCGTCGGCGTGTCGGTGGGTTTTACCGACGAGCCCAACCACGGCGTGCGCATCCGCATGTCCGGTCGCGAGGTGTTCAAGGTGGCGGTGAAAACGCTCGACTCGCTGGTCGAGGAGACCCTGCAGGCCGCCGGCATGCAGGAATCGGACATCGACTGGCTGATTCCGCACCAGGCCAACCTGCGCATCATCGAGGCCACCGCCAAGCGGCTGAAGATGTCGATGGATCGCGTCATCGTGACGGTCGACAAGCACGCCAACACCTCGTCCGGTTCGGTGCCGCTGGCGCTGGACTACGCGGTGCGTTCGGGCAAAGTGCAGCGCGGCCAGAACCTGCTGCTGGAAGCCTTTGGCGGCGGCTTCACCTGGGCTTCGGCGCTGCTGCGTTACTAGCCTGTCGCGGCATGTCCGCTTCCACTTGAATACCGCTGCGGATGGCCGGCGATGCTGGCACCATGCGCGCCTCCACCGAAGCCACGCGCACCCACCCGATGACCTTGAACGCCTCTTCGCTCGCCTTCGTTTTCCCCGGCCAGGGTTCTCAGTCGGTCGGCATGCTGGCCGAACTCGCCGCCGCGCACACCGAGGTGCAGGCAACCTTCGCCGAGGCCTCGGCCGGCGCGGGCGTGGATCTGTGGACGCTGAGCCAGCACGGGCCGGAGGATCAGCTCAACCGCACCGAGCACACGCAGCCGGCGCTGCTGGCGGCCAGTGTTGCCAACTGGCGCGTGTGGCAGAAGCTGGGCGGCGTGCAGCCGGCGCAGCTGTCCGGCCACAGCCTGGGCGAATACAGCGCGCTGGTGTGCGCGGGTGCGTTGTCGCTGCATGACGCGGCGGCGCTGGTGGCCGCGCGCGGCCGCCTGATGCAGGCCGCCGTGCCGGCCGGGGTGGGCGCGATGGCGGCGATCCTCGGCGGCGACGATACGCAGACGGCCGCCGTGTGCGCAGAAGTGGCGCACGGGCAGGTCGTCGCGCCGGCCAACTACAACTCGCCCGGGCAGCTGGTGATCGCCGGGCACGCTGAGGCGGTCGATCGGGCACTGGCGCGTCTGGCCGAGCTGGGGGTGAAGAAGGCGATCCGACTGGCCGTGTCGGTGCCTTCGCATTGCATGCTGATGCGCGAGGCGGCGGACAAGCTGGGCGAGCGGATGGCCGCGATCCGCTGGCAGCTGCCGGCGATGCCGGTGGTGCAGAACGCCGAGGCGTGCAGCTACGGTACGCTCGACGAGATCCGCGGCGCGCTGCAGCGCCAGCTGTACCTGCCGGTGCGCTGGAGCGGATGCGTGCAGGCGCTGGCGGCCGGCGGCGCCACGCGCGCAGTCGAATGCGGGCCCGGCAGGGTGCTGGGCGGGCTGATCAAGCGCATCGACAAGACCATCGAGGCGCGCGCCATCGGTACGCCGGCCGAGCTGGATGCCGCGCGTGCCGAATGGGCGTGACCGGCGCCGCGGGCGCATGATCTGCCCTTGCTGAATCCCATCCTTGTCGGACCACAGGAACCCACCTATATGAGCAATCCACTGCAAGGCGAGATCGCCCTGGTCACCGGCGCCAGCCGCGGCATTGGTGCGGCGATTGCCGACGAGCTGGCAGCACAGGGCGCCACCGTGATCGGCACCGCCACCAGCGACAGCGGCGCGGCGGCGATCGGCGCGCGGCTGGCCGCGCGCGGCGGTCACGGCCGCGTGCTGGACGTTACCGACGGAGCGGCGGTCGAGGCGCTGATCGACGGCATCGGCAAGCAGTTCGGCGCTGTCACGATCCTGGTCAACAACGCCGGCATCACCCGCGATCAGCTGCTGATGCGCATGCGTGAGGAGGACTGGAATGTGATCCTGGATACCAACCTCAGCTCGGTCTACCGCACTTCCAAGGCGGTGATGCGCGGCATGATGAAGGCGCGCAAGGGACGCATCATCTCGATCGCCTCGGTGATCGGCCTCACCGGCAATCCGGGCCAGTCCAACTATGCGGCGGCGAAGGCCGGCATCATCGCGTTCTCCAAGTCGCTGGCACGCGAGATCGGCAGCCGCGGCATCACCGTCAACGTGGTGGCGCCGGGCTTCATCGACACCGACATGACTCGCGCATTGCCGGAGGCATCGAAGCAGGCACTGCTGGGGCAGATCGCGCTGGGCCGGTTGGGTGAAGCAGCCGATATCGCCAAGGCGGTCGGGTTCCTGGCTTCGCCGGCGGCGGCCTACATCACCGGTGAGACGCTGCACGTCAACGGTGGCATGTACATGGCCTAGCGTCTATGGCTGCGGTAGTCGCCAGCGGCCGCGTTTTAGGTGACAATTGCGTTTTCGCGCCGGCCTTTAGAAGGCTGGTGGGCTCCCTGCATCGGCGGATCGTGGCGGCTGCGCGTGTCAGCCACTACAATGCCGCCGGCACACACTTACAACTATTACTCCTTGAGAGGTATGGGCAACATGAGCACCATCGAAGAGCGCGTCAAGAAAATCGTCATCGAGCAGCTTGGCGTGAAAGAGGATGAAGTCACGGCGAATGCCTCGTTCGTGGACGATCTGGGCGCCGATTCGCTCGATACGGTGGAGCTGGTGATGGCGCTCGAGGAAGAGTTCGAGACCGAGATCCCGGACGAAGATGCCGAGAAGATCACCACCGTGCAGCAGGCCGTCGACTACATCAAGGCGCACTCCAAGGACTGACCCTGCCGCACCCGATCGGTGATGGTCGAGGCATTTCATGCCGCCAACCACCCAACCGATCCTGTCGAATGCTGCGCCGACCTGGCGCAGTTTTCGTTTCTGCATTTTGTTACGTCCGACCCCGTATGGTGCGCAGGATGCGCGCCTTGCCCGAGCGGATGACGTGTTCGCGGCCGCTGCCGCGGAGCACCTGCCGGCAGCGGCAGTTTCATGGAATCACGAAGGAAGACCAGCATGAGCAAGCGACGCGTGGTAGTGACCGGCATGGGCATCATTTCGCCGGTTGGCAACGACATCACCACCGCCTGGGAGCGTGTTCTCAAGGGCGTCAGCGGGATCGGTCCGGTGACCCACTTCGACACCACGGCTTATGCCACCCGCATCGCAGGTCAGGTCAGCGGTTTTGATCCGGCCCAGTGGATGCCAGCCAAGGACGTCAAGAAGATGGACCCGTTCATCCATTACGGCGTGGCCGCGGGTACCCAGGCCTTGCGCGATTCCGGCCTGGAAGTGACCGAGACGAATGCTCCGCGCATCGGCGTGGCGATCGGCGCCGGCATCGGCGGCCTCTACACCATCGAAGCGACCGCACTGGAGCTGGCTGCCAAGGGGCCGCGCCGCGTGTCGCCGTTCTACGTGCCCAGCTCGATCATCAACATGGTGTCAGGCCAGCTGTCGATCATGTTCGGGCTGAAGGGGCCGAACATCGCCTGCGTCACCGCCTGCACCACCGCCACCCACAACATCGGGCTGGCCGCGCGGATGATCCAGTATGGCGACGCCGACGCGATGCTTGCCGGCGGCACCGAATTCGCCACCACCGGCACCGCGATGGCCGGCTTCTGCTCGGCCAAGGCGATGTCCACCCGTAACGACGAGCCGGCCCGGGCCAGCCGCCCGTGGGACAAGGACCGCGACGGCTTCGTGCTGTCCGACGGCGCCGGTGTGCTGATGCTGGAAGAGTACGAACACGCCACGGCGCGCGGCGCCCGCATCTACGCCGAGCTGGCCGGCTTCGGCATGAGCGGCGACGCATTCCACATGACCGCGCCCAGTGAGGGTGGCGAGGGCGCCGCGCGCTGCATGCAGAATGCCTTGACCGATGCGCATCTCAACCCGGCCGAGGTGCAGTACGTCAACGCCCACGGCACCTCCACCCCGATGGGCGATGTGGGCGAGGTGATGGCGGCCAAGGCGGTGTTCGGCGACCATGCCTACAAGCTGGCGATGAGCTCGACCAAGTCGACCACCGGCCATCTGCTGGGCGCGGCCGGCGGCGTCGAGGCGATCTTCACGATACTGGCGCTGCGCGATCAGGTGCTGCCGCCGACCATCAATCTCGACGAGCCCGGCGAAGGCTGCGATCTGGACTTCGTGCCGCACACCGCGCGCGCGGCAAAGTTCAACGTGGCGCTATCCAACTCGTTCGGCTTCGGCGGTACCAACGGCACGCTGGCATTTCGCCGCGTCTGAGCGTGAGCTGTCATCGCCGCGTGCTGCCTGGCCGACGCGATCTGCTCGCACCGGCCGCGGCGTTTCCGCAACGCTATCCGTGCCTGCTGGAGAGCGCGCTGCGCGGCACCGCGCAGTCGCGCCACGACATCCTGTTCGCGTTTCCGCGCGAGTCGCTGACGCTGACCGCCGATGGGCGCCTGCGGGATGCGGCGGGGCAGCCGCGCGCGGGCCGCTTCCTCGACGCGCTGGACGCCGCGTGGCAGGCCGAGCGGCTGCCGCCGGCGAATGACGAACTGCCGTTCCACGGCGGCTGGGTGCTCTTGCTGGCCTACGAGCTGGCCGGCGAGATCGAGCCGCGACTGCAGCTGCAGCCGCCGGCGACGCTGCCGGTGGCGCTGGCGCTGCGCTGCCCCGCGGCGGTGATCGTCGACCACGCGCACGACTGCACCATCCTGCTGGCCGAGGCCGGCGCGGAAGGCCTGCTTGATCAGCTGCAGGCAGATCTGGTCGCCGCGCAGCCGCTGTCGCCGCTGCCGGCACCGCAGGCATGGCACGAGGACGCGCCGGCGCGCTTCCTCGACGGCGTTTCGCGCATTCACGGGCACCTGCAGGCTGGCGACATCTTCCAAGTGAATCTCTCGCGCGAGTGGCGCGTCCGCTTCGAGCAGCCGCCCGTGCCAGCCGCGCTGCATGCCGCGCTGCGCCGGGCCAATCCGGCCCCGTTCGCCGGCTTGCTGCAGCAGCCGGGCTGGGCCGTGGTCAGCTCGTCGCCGGAGCGGCTGGTCGAGGTGCGTCGGGGCGTGGCGCAGACCCGTCCGATCGCCGGCACGCGCCCGCGGCTGCCCGGCGACGACGAGCCGGCACGCATCCGCGAGCTGCGCGCGCACCCGAAGGAGCGCGCCGAGCATGTGATGCTGATCGACCTGGAGCGCAACGACCTTGGCCGTGTCTGCGTGCCTGGCACGGTCGCGGTCGACGAGCTGATGGTGGTGGAGAGTTATGCCCACGTGCACCACCTGGTTTCCAATGTGCGCGGGCTTCTGCGCGCAGGGGTGACCCCGGGCGAGGTCATCGCCGCCACTTTTCCCGGCGGTACCATCACCGGCTGTCCCAAGGTGCGTTGCATGGAAATCATCGCGGCGCTGGAAGATGCGCCGCGCGGCGCCTATACGGGCGCCTTGGGCTACCTCGATCGCAACGGTGACCTCGACCTGAACATCCTGATCCGCACGCTGACCCAGGTCGACCGCGGCGTGAGCCTGCGCGCCGGTGCCGGCATCGTCGCCGATTCGGTGGCACGGAACGAACTGGACGAGACCCGCGCCAAGGCGCGCGGGCTGCTGCGCGCGCTGGGAGTCAGTGGCGCATGACCGCGCGCATCCGGGTGAACGGCATCGCCAGCGACACGGTGTCGGCACTCGACCGCGGGCTGGCCTACGGCGACGGCCTGTTCGAGAGCGTGCGCCTGGTCGGCGCCAGTGCGCCGCTGTGGTCGCGGCACGCGCAGCGGCTGACGACGGATTGCCGGCGCCTGGGCCTGCCGACGCCGGACGCCGCGCAGCTGTGGCGCGAGGCGCGCGCGGTCAGCGAAGGCCTGCCGGCGGCGGTGGTGCGCATCAGCCTGACCCGCGGCGTCGGTGATCGCGGCTATGCGCCGCCGGCTTCCCCGCAGCCCACACGCGTGGTGGCCGCATTCGCGCCGCCGCCGCTGCCGGCGGACATTTACTCGCGCGGCGTGGCCATGCGCGTATGCGACCTGCGCCTGGCCGAGCAGCCGCGACTGGCCGGCATCAAGCATCTGAACCGGCTCGAACAGGTGCTGGCGCGCGCCGAATGGAGCGATCCGGCGATTGCCGAGGGCCTGCTGCGCGATACCCATGGCCGGGTGATTTCGGCGACCATGGCCAACCTGTTCGCGGTGGTCGACGGCGCGCTGCTGACGCCGCCGCTGGATCGCTGCGGCGTGGCCGGCGTGGCGCGCGCCGAAGTGCTGGCGGCGCACCCGGCGGCGCAGCTGCGCGAGCTGACGCTGGAGGCGCTGCAGTCGGCCAGCGAGATTTTTCTGAGTTCGAGTGTCCGCGGCATCGTGCCGGTACACGCGCTGGGCGATCAGGCGTATGCCGTCGGTACGCTGACCCGCCAGCTGCAGCAGCACTGGCGCACACTGGGGTTTTCGATGGAGCACGCTGAATGAGCCGCACAACGATCCAGGGCCGCCTGCTGCCGCGTCTGCTGGCACTGCTCGCGCTGCTGGCGATCGGCGGCGCGCTGCTCGTCGGCTGGCGCGACTTCAGCCGCTTCAGCGCCGCGCCGCTGCATGTCACCACGTCGGGCGAGAGCATCGACATCGCGCGCGGCAGCAGCTTCAAGGCCATCGTCGACGAGCTGCGCCAGCGCGGCCTGAGCACCGCCAGCCCGCTCTACTGGCGGCTGCTGGCCGAGCAGATGCGCGTGGCCGGCAGGCTGCACGCGGGCGAATACGCGCTGATGCCCGGCATCACGCCGCGCCAGCTGCTCGTCAACATGGCGACCGGCAAGGTGCTGCAGCACGATTTCACCATCGTCGACGGCTGGACGTTCGCCGAGCTGCGCCAGGCGCTGGCGAAGGCCGACAAGCTCAAGCACGACAGCGCCGGGCTAGCCGACGCCAGCATCATGCAGCGCATCGGCGCCCCGGGCGAGGCGCCGGAGGGGCGCTTCCTGCCGGAGACCTATGCCTACGTCAAAGGCGACAGCGATCTGGACATCCTCAAGCGGGCGCACGCCGCGATGGACAAGACGCTGGCCGCGCTGTGGCCTGGCCGCGACAAGGGCCTGCCGCTGGCCACCCCGTACGACGCGCTGATCTTGGCCTCGATCGTGGAAAAGGAAACCGGCCGCGCCGACGAGCGTGCCAGGATCGCCGGCGTGTTCGTGCGCCGCCTGCAGGATCACATGCTGCTGCAGACCGACCCCAGCGTGATCTATGGCATGGGCGCCAGCTACACCGGCAGTATCCACAAGAGCGATCTCACCACCGACACGCCGTACAACACCTATACCCGGCCGGGCCTGCCGCCGACGCCGATCGCGCTGCCGGGCAAGCCGGCGCTGCTGGCGGCACTGCATCCGGCGCCGGGCAAGTCGCTGTACTTCGTGGCCCGCGGCGATGGCCGGCACGTGTTCGCCGACACGCTGGAAGAACACAATCGCAACGTCGACTGCTACCAGCGGAAGCACTGCCCATGAGCGCCTCGCCAATCAGCGCACCGCGCGGACGCTTCATCAGCCTCGAAGGCGGCGAGGGGGCGGGCAAAAGCACCCTGCTGGCCGGCCTGCGCGAATTCATCGGCCAGCACGGCATCGAGCTGGTCCAGGCGCGCGAACCTGGCGGCACGCCGCTGGGCGAGGCGGTGCGCGCCATCGTGCTCGACCCGACCCAGCGCGCGCTGTGCGCCGAGGCCGAACTGCTGCTGATGTTCGCCTCGCGCGCGCAGCTGGTGCGCACGGTGATCGAACCGGCCCTGCGCGCGGGCCAGTGGGTGTTGTGCGATCGCTTTGCCGATGCCAGCTACGCCTATCAGGGCGGCGGCCGCGGCCAGCCGGAAGCGCGCATCGCCGAGCTCGAACGCTGGGCCTGCGCCGGGCTGCAGCCCGAACTGACCCTGCTGCTCGACCTGCCGGTGGCGACCGGGCGCGCCCGCGCCGCCGGCCGCGGCGACGCCGACCGCATCGAGACCGAGACCGACGCCTTTTTCGAACGCGTGCGCGCCAGCTATCGCGCGCGCGCCGCCGCCGAGCCGGCGCGCTTTCGGGTGATCGACGCCAGCCAGTCGCCGGCGGCCGTGCTGCAGGCGGCGTGCGCGGCGCTGGCGGTGCTGCTCGCGGGGACGCCGTCGTGACCGCGCTGCCGTGGCACGCCGAACACTGGACGCGCCTGCAGGCCCGTCGCCAGCGCGATGCGATGCCGCACGCGCTGCTGCTGTGCGGGCCGGCCGGCCTCGGCAAGCGCGCGTTCGCGCGGCGCTTCGTGCACGGCCTGCTGTGCGAGCGTGCCGCGCAGGGTGAGCCCTGCGGAGCCTGCCGCAGCTGCCTGCTGCTGGTCGCGGGCAGCCATCCCGATTTCATCGGCCTCAGCTTCGGCCTGCGCAAGGACGGCGTGCAGCGCAGCGAGATCGTGGTCGAGCAGATCCGCGAGCTGTCGGCGCGACTGGCCATGAGCAGCCAGTTCGGCGGCTGGCAGGTGGCGCTGATCGACCCCGCCGACGCGATGAATGCCGCGGCCGCCAATGCGCTGCTGAAGACGCTGGAGGAACCCTCCGCGCAGACCGTGCTGATCCTGCTTGCCGACGCGCCGTGGCGGCTGGCGCAGACCATCCGCAGCCGCTGCCAGCGGATCGAGTTCCAGCTGCCGCCGGCCGCCGCCGCGCTGGCCTGGCTGCAGGCCGAGGGTGTGGCCGATGCTGCCGCGGCGCTCGCGGCCGCCGGCGGCAATCCGGGGCTGGCGCGCGACTGGGCGCAGCAGGGCGCGCTCGATCGCCGGCGCGAGGTGCGCAAGGATCTGGCCGCGCTGGCCGCCGGCCGCGGCCAGCCGCAGGAGGTGGTCAAGCGCTGGCTGGACAGCGAGCCGGCGCAGCGGCTGTGGTTTGCCGCGCAGGCGGCCGCCGACGAGTTGAAGGCGAGGGCCGCCGCCGGCAGCGGTCCGCTGACCAGCACGCTCGATGCCGAGGCGCTGGATGCGTGGTACGGCGCCGCCAACCGCGCCCGCGAAAGCCTGCGCGGCCCGCTGCGCGGCGACCTGCTGCTGCTTGCCCTGCTGGCGCAATGGCGCTGACCGCGGTGGCGGCGGCTGCGACCGGGCTGCCGTCCTTTTCCGCGCAGACGCGGCTGCTGGTGGTGGCACCGCATCCGGACGACGAAACCATCGCCTGCGGCCTGCTGATCCAGCAGGTGCGTGCGGCCGGCGGCGAGGTGCAGGTGCTGCTGCTGACCGCTGGCGACAACAACCCGTGGCCGCAGCGCTGGCTGGAGCGGCGGCTGTGGGTCGGCGCCGGCGACCGCCTGCGCTGGGGCCGCCGGCGTCTGCGGGAAATGCGCCAGGCGCTGCAGCTACTCGACGTGCCGGCGCAGGCCATCCGGACGCTTGATTGGCCGGACCTCGGCGTGACCGACTGCCTGCTGCAGGCCGACCGCGCGCCGCTGGCCGCGTTGCGTGCCGCGCTCGACCGGTTTGCGCCCAGCCTCATCGCCATGCCTGCGCTGGACGACCGCCACCCCGATCACGCCGCGGCCCACGTGCTAATCCGGCTGGCGCTGGCGCCCCCCGTCGGCGATCCACTGCCGCTGCTGATCTACCTGGTACATGGCGCAGTAGCGCTGGTCGGCGGCCTCGACATCGGCGGTTCCCCGGCGCAGCGGGCCAACAAGCTGGCGGCGCTGGCGATGCATCACAGCCAGATGGCACTCAGCGGTGGCCGCATGCGCCGCATGGCATGCCGCCCGGAGCGTCATGCCCCATTGCCAGCGTCGCTGACTCAATCTTCCGCGCTGCCGTGGCGGCCGCCGTTCTGGTTGCAACCGTGGCTGCAGCTGAGTGTGGTCAGCCCTGCCGGCGCGCATAGCTGGCGCTGGCGTGAGGCGCCACTGCAGCGCGATGAAAGCGGCTGCTGTTACTTGCCGGCAACCGCAGCAAGCGGCCAGCCGCGGTTTGTGCGACTGGCGCTGCGGCTGCGCACGCCGTGGGTCTTCGATCACTGGGGTTGGTGCGAGCTTTGAGGCTGGGCCACTACGCCGGCCTTGCGTCAGCCGCGCGACAGGGCTAGCTTTTGGTAGCGGAGGAAGATGATGCCGGCGCAGCACAGGGGTGTGTCATGCCCGCGCATCATCCGACTGGCAATGATTTCCGCAGATCGAGGCTTCGCCCGGGCGAAGCCGGCGTTGCCGCTCCGTCCATCCGGCTGGCCTACTGAATGCGCAATTCGACTCAGAATCCGATCCAGTCCGAGCTGAGCACGGCGGCAGTCGCATCCAGCGAGTGCTTCTATGCGGCCCTCTCGGACATCGGTCAGCTGCTGGTGCGTTCGCTCGAACCGGCGGTGCTGTACGAAGCAGTGATCGAGGTGCTGGAGCGGCGCGTCGGCGCCCGGCTGGTAATGGTGGGCGAGGTGGATCACAACACCGGCTGGTTCCGACGGGTGGCCCCGGCGCGGATTCCCGCCGGCCTGGAGGATATCTATCCCGAGCGCCTGCCGCTGGCGCTGGCGCATCCGCCGTTCTGGCAGGGCCTGCCACTGCTGGAGGCGGATATCCGCCACACGCCGGGGCTGGAGATGTTTCGCGCGGCCTACGAGCGCCACCGGGTCGCCGCGGTGGTGGCGGTGCCGGTGCTGAAGTTCGGCGAGGTACAGGCGGCGCTGGTGATCCGCGCGAGCCACACCGATTTCTTTTCGTTGCCGATGATCGAGTTGCTGCAGCAGGCAGCGACCAGCATCGGGCTGGGGCTGGAGGCCCATGAGCAGCGCACGCTGTTGCTGCAATCGGTGCAGGAAGAAGCGCGCCAGCGGCGGGCGCTGCGCCTGCTCAGCGAGATGGTCAAGGTGGTCACCCGCAGTACGGACGAATCGGCCCTTCTCGCCGACGCCTGCGCGGTGGCGCATCGTGTTGGCGGCTACCGGTTTGCCTGGATTGGTCGGCCCGATGGGCATATGGCCCAGGCCGGGCAAGGCCTGGCGCAGACGGGTCTGGCCGACGCGGCAGGGCCGGGGCCGACCCGCGTCGCGGCGATCGAGGAGGCCTTGGCGACGGCGCTGCGCGACGGCGTGCCCGAGGTTCAGCGCGCGCCGTGGCCGGCCGGAGTTGCGCCCGACCCGGAACCCGGGCTGCGCGCGATGCTGACCCTGCCGCTGCGGGTGGACGGAGCCGTTGTCGCTGCGCTGGTGATCGGCGCTACGGATGCCGATGCGTTTGCCCCGATCGAGGTGCAGGTGTTCGCCGAAATGGCCACCGAACTGGGGCTGGGCATCCAGATGCAGCGCAGCCGCGCGGCCCGGCTGCAGGCGGAGCGTGCGCTGCAGTTCAACCTGGAACATTTCCGCACGATCCTGGCCAACCAGCACTCAGGCATCCTGGTGATGGCCGAGGACAACACGGTGAAGTTTGCCAACGAGGCATTCTGCCGGCTGTTCGGCTTCGCGGAGTCGCCGAGTCAGCTGGAGCATCAGCCCGCGGCCACGATCCACGCGCGTCTGCAGCACGCTTACGGCGATCCGGAGCGGGAGTTCCAGCGCCTGAGCACCCTTCTGGCTAACGGTGTGGCGGTCAAGGGCGACGAAGTGGTGATGAGCGACGGCCGCATCTTCGTGCGCGACTTCACGCCGATCCGCATCGACGGCGTGGCGCAGGGGCGGATCTGGAACCAGCGCGACATCACCGAACAGAAAAAGCACGAAGCCAGCGTCGAGCGGCTGGCTTTCTATGACGTGGTCACCGGCCTGCCGAATCGGCGCCTGCTGTTCGATCTGCTGGAACAGGCGCGCGTCCGCTCTCTGCAACAGCAGTCGCTGCTGGCGGTGGGCGTGCTCGATCTGGATCGTTTCAAGAGCATCAACGACAGTGTCGGGCACGACGGCGGCGACCGCGTGCTGGCCGAGGCATCCACGCGGATCCTCGCCATCTTGCGCAAGGAGGACGTGCTGGCGCGCTTCGGCGGCGACGAATTCGCGCTGGTGATCTCCGGCCTCGACAGCCGCGAGCAGCTGGAGGTGATCAGCCGCTGCATCCTGCAGGCGCTGCGCGCACCGTTCGAGCTGATGGGCGAGCAGGTGCATCTGTCGGCCAGCATCGGCTGGACGCTGTTCCCGCTGGACAACTCCGACGCCGAGGGGCTGGTGCGGCACGCCGACCTGGCCATGTACGTAGCCAAGGAGGAGGGCAAGGATCGCGGCGCGATCTACGAGCCGGCGCTTGAACTGGAGCAGCATCGCCTGCAGGCAATGCGCGAGCGTATCGGCCAGGCCTTGGTGCAGTCACAGCTGCGGCTGCTGTACCAGCCGATCGTCTACATCGATGGCCTGCCGGGCCTGCACGGCGTGGCCGGAATGGAGGCGCTGGTGCGCCTGCAGGATGCCGAGCTGGGGCTGATCGAGCCGGCCAGCTTCATGCACGTGCTGGACGATCCGCAGCTGGCCCGGCCGATCGGCCGCTATGTGCTGGATGAGGCGCTGAAGCAGTGCCAGGCGTGGATGCAACAGGGCGTGGCGCTGCCGGTGTCGGTCAACATCAGCACCCGCCATCTGCTGCATCCGCTGTTTTTCAGCGATATCGACGCTGCGCTGGAAGCCTACCCGGGCGTGATGGACGTGGGCTTCGGCATCGAGGTGACCGAGACCGGCCCGAGCATGGATCACGCGCGCGCCAAGGTCGTCATCGAGGAATGCCGGCGGCGCGGCATCCGCGTGGGACTCGACGATTTTGGCACCGGCAGTGCGTCGCTCAGTCATATCCAGAAGCTCGACATCGAGCACATCAAGCTCGACCAGAGCTTCGTGCGCGACATTCTCAGCGATGAGCGCAACATGGCGATCGCGGCCGGTGTGATCACCACCGCGCGCATGCTGGCCAAAGCGGTGATCGCCGAGGGTGTGGAAAATTCGGCCCAAGGCGACCTGCTGGCCTCGCTCGGCTGCCACCAGCTGCAGGGCTTCTCGATCTCGCGGCCGATGCCGGGGGACGCCGTGGTCGGCTGGGTCGCGTGCTGGGTGCCGCCACTCTCGTGGAGCCTGCTGGTCAGCGAACGGCAGTCACTGCTCACCGGGCAATCCGGGCACGCCTGACCCGCGCCGCGACCCGCACCGGTGTCGCGTGAATCAGGCGGTACTCACCCAGCCGCGTTCAGCGTGGCGACGTGCGACGTTATGGTCGTTCCAAGCGGCTTGGATAAGTGCAATTATTATCCAGACGATAATTGTCGTAAGGTTCTCACCTTGGTCTTGGCGGTCAGGATATTTGGAGACAAGAAGCTGCATCTTCAGATCAGAGATCCACCAGTTGCCACTTAGAAGTAGGCAAAAGCTGTGCTTGTTTAAAGAATCAAGGAGTATTGTTGATGAAGCAGAATGTATCTTCTTCGATAACCACGGAAATATTTGAACAAAGAGAAAAACATCGGCGGTCGCTTTTTTCAAATGTATGGTCACAGATGGTGCCCAAGGTTTTCAAGGACGTTCCGCGATATTATCGACCGGGGAACATCGTTGCGAGCCTTGGTTTGTGGGAAATTTGGGTCTGGCAGTTCGTTAGGACAATAAATCTGCTCCCGCAGTACCAGGTTCTCGATGTCTGCGCAGGAACCAATGACGTGGGGATCAGGTTGCGGAAAAAAGAGCCCCTCATTTCCGTTACTGCCATTGATCGTAGCCAGGAAATGCAGATCGAGGGGCAGCGAAGGGCGAAAAAAACGGGTCTGCAGATTGCCAGCATCATTCAGGATGTTCACGAACTCCCGTTTCCAGACAGCTCTTTCGACGTGATTACGCTCCAAGCCGCATCGCGTCACCTGCAATTGGATAAAGTATTACCCGAAATCTTCCGTGTGCTGAAACCAGGCGGATTCTTCTATCACTGCGATATGCTCAAGCCGAATAATCCGGTTGTTGAATGGCTCTATCTTCGCTTCTTGCGTATTTCTGTTTTCATGACATCCATGATCTTCGGGTCAACCGAGACAACCAGAAAATGCAATGGCTATTTCGGTGACGCCATTCATCATTTCTATACCACAGATGAATTTTCCGATGTGTTGCAGCTCATAGGATTTTCAAATATTAAATGCAAGAGAAGCATCTGGGGTGGGATGGTAGGGTTTCATGCGGCGCAAAAAGTTTCGATCTGAGAGATTCCCGGACAAATCCCGCGTGCTGGAGTCCCCAGAGACGTCCAATCATGCAGACATAAAAACGCGACCACCGTTGGGTGACCTCGCCCATCAGCGGCCGGCTGTGTTAGTTGTCGGATGGCCTGTACGTGCGACGGCAGGCTTGGGCCCGCAGCGGCCGCTGCCGCTGCGCCAGACGCTGCTGGCATGTTGAGCCCGACCAGTTAGCCCCCGCCTGCTCACCTCAGCCTGCGACGTTATGGCCATCCCAATGAGGTTCAGTAAGTGCCATTCTATTCTTGCGTTCAACTACTCACTGATGATGCATCCAGCAAGATCAGCTGATTAGTCGCATCAGCCGAATCGGATAGAGGCGGATCGACTTGCGGGGCGCGTGAGAGCTGGGTTTTCTCCAAAATTGAGACCGACAGGATCTTAGACAGGAAGAGAGCGAGGCGTCGAGTTGAAAAGTGTTTTTGGCAATGGTGGTGTGTGTGTAGTTGGCAATGGCGCACCCTGCTTGTGTCTCGGTGGCGTTCAAGCTGTTGCCCAAGAGATGATTGATGCACACATGCGGTGTTACCCGCCTGAAGAACAGCCAGGGCTGCCAGCGACCCTTGTAGATTGCACAGATTGTCGGCGCGAAGAGCGCCGTGCTGTTAATCAGTACCGCCGCCGTCTTGCCCGGCTCGGAATCCTGGCATCGGGTGCGTCGAGGACGCCCGTTGCATCTCCTCGCCGAGCAGTGGCCATAAAGCCTCAGGTATGGATGGCAGGTCACCGCCAGCCGCGCGGTCGGACTGCGCGGAGTACGCGTGACGTACAGGCATGTGTGACTCGGGTCGGGTTACGAAGAATGCTCCGGCTTCGGCCATGCGTCACCTCAGGTCGATCAAGCCGCAGGCTGCACCTTGCGTTCAAATGGCGGGCGCTCATGATTCGCTGCACACCTACATCAACCCTGCACCGCAGCCGGCTGACCTCAATCAGATCGGGCACTGCGTTTGAGTGGATATGACCATGTATCTGAGTGTTATTGACCCGTTTCGGGTGCGACGCGACAACTGCGAGGAAAACTGATGGAGACGTTCAAGGCGGATGTAGCCATCATCGGCGCGGGCGGCGCCGGCTTGCGCGCTGCCATTGCGCTCGCGCAGGCGGATTCCAAAATTCGAATAGCACTCATCTCAAAAGTCTATCCGATGCGCAGTCATACCTGTGCTGCAGAGGGTGGTGCGGCAGGAGTGGTCAAGCCCGACGATAGCTATGAACAGCACTTTCATGACACCGTCGGAGGCGGCGATTGGCTTTGCGATCAGGACGCGGTCGAGTATTTCATTCATGAGGCCCCCAAAGAACTGACTCAGTTGGAGCATTGGGGCTGCCCATGGAATCGTGAACCGGATGGTTCGGTGGCAGTGAGACCATTTGGTGGCATGAAGATCCAACGCACCTGGTTCGCTGCCGACAAGTCGGGTTTCCATATTTTGCATACGCTGTTCCAGACCACGCTGCAGTATCCGAACATCCAGCGCTTTGACGAATACTATGCTACCGATCTCCTTGTGGATGACGGACGTTGCCAAGGCCTCACTGCAATTGAGATGAAGACTGGCCAGATGCGCCGCTTCCAGGCTCGCGCGGTAATCATCGCTGGCGGTGGGGCAGGTCGCATATTTCCGTTTAACACCAATGGTGCCATCAAGACTGGCGACGGCATGGCATTGGCCTACCGCGCTGGCGTGCCGTTGAAGGACATGGAGTTTGTCCAGTTTCACCCAACAGGTTTGCCCAACACCGGGACTCTGTTGACCGAAGCGTGTCGTAGCGAGGGCGGCGTTCTCCTCAACAAGGACAACTATCGCTTCCTGCAGGACTACGGCATGGGACCGGAAACCCCGCTGGGCAAGCCGGAATTGAAGACCATGGAGCTCGGTCCACGCGACCGCGTGAGCCAATCCATCTGGCATGAGATTCAGAAAGGTCGCGCGGTGAAGACGACGTGGGGTGATTGCGTCTGGCTGGACATGCGGCACTTGGGTGAGAAGAAAATCAACGAACGTCTACCGTTCGTGCGCGATATTTGCATCAGCTATCTCGGCATCGATCCGGTTGCCGAGATGGTGCCGATCCGGCCGGTGGCACATTACATGATGGGCGGCATTCATACGGATCTCAACGCAGCTACGTCCATACCCGGTCTTTTCGCCGCGGGCGAATGCGCCTGCGTCAGTATCAACGGTGCGAATCGTTTGGGCTCGAATTCCCTGGTGGAGATTCTGGTGTTCGGTCATCGTGCAGGTCTCTCCGCGCTTGAGTATGTGCGGGATCAGAAGCCGGGTAATGATGCTGCGCTGGCAAGTCAGGGCGAAGCGGCGCAGGCGAAGCTCCGCGCACTGTTCATGCGTGACGTCGGCAAGGAGTCGATCGCTGGTCTGCGCAAAGAGATGACCGATACCATGGGAGAGGGTGTAGGCATCTACCGTACCGCGCATGGCCTGACGGAAACTTGCAACAAGCTTGCTGATCTGCGCCGCCGTTATGCGGACGTGGCGCTTCACGACAAGACAAATGTCTACAACACCGATCTGCTCTCAGCGCTAGAGTTGGGCTCGATGCTCGACTGCGCCGAAGCCGTCGCGGTGAGTGGGCTTGAACGCAAGGAATCGCGCGGTGCGCATCAGCGCCTCGACTTTACGGCGCGTGATGACAACAAGTATCTCAAGCATTCCATGGCGTATTACAGCCAAACTGAACGCCCCCGTATCGAATACCGCGACGTGGTAATCACCACCTCACCTCCAGGTGTGCGTGATTACTCGGGAGCAAAGAAATGAGTGATAACAGACTGGGTGCACGACAAGTTGAGCTTGAGGTATTGCGGTACAACCCGGATCGCGACGAAACACCAAGTTATCAGCGCTACTCGGTACCGTGCAAGAACGAATGGTGCATGCTGGATGCCCTGAATTACCTCAAAGACCATATCGATCCCACGCTGGCCTACCGCTGGTCCTGCCATATGCAGGTGTGTGGCAGCTGCGGCATGATGATCAACGGCGAGCCCAAGCTGGCCTGCAAGGCGATGGTACGTGATTACGAAGGCGTGATCAGACTTGAACCGCTGGCTCATTTCCCGATTGAACGCGACCTCGTGTCCGTCGCCGACGACTTCATGGACAAATTGAAGCGGGTCAAGCCTTATTTGATTCCGGCCAAGCCGAAGACGCTCGAGGAGGGTGAGTACAAACAGACCCCGGCTCAGATGCAGCGCTATCGCAGATTTTCGATGTGCATCAATTGCATGCTGTGCTACGCGGCCTGTCCCGAATACGGTTTGACCAAATCGAAGTTCATCGGCCCCGCAGCAATTACCCTGGCGCATCGCTACAACTTGGACTCGCGCGACGGTGGTCGGGATGAACGGCAGGAAGAGATTGCCACCAACGAGGGTGTGTGGGAGTGCACCTTCGTAGGTGCCTGTTCCGATGTCTGCCCCAAACATGTGGATCCAGCCAGTGCCCTGCAGCAGGTGAAGGTCGCGAGCACCGTCGATTGGTATCTTGAACACTTCATGTCGTGGAACAAAAAATGAGCCGCCGACCGTATGTTCATGAAATATCCAGAACCGCTTGGTTTTTCAAGCGCCCGCGTTATATGCGCTACATGGCGCGTGAGGTGACGTGCATCTTCATCGGCATCTACACGATCATTTTGCTTGTTGGTCTCGCGCGTCTGTCGGAGGGGCAGGCTCAATACGAAGGATTCCTTGCCGCCTTGCGCCAACCGCTGAGCATCATGTTTCATGTGCTGGCATTGGCATTTTCACTCTATAACTCGTTCACCTGGTTCAACGTCGCGCCCAAGGCGCTACCCATTCAGGTGGGAGAGCAATTCATGCCTGATAGCGTGGTGTCAGGCGCGCATTATGTTGTCTGGATCTTGCTGTCGATTTTCATTCTTTACTGGGCAATCTGATCATGGCGAAGTCAAATAAACCTATTATTTGGGGACTTTTCGCTGCTGGAGGCGAACTCGCATCGTTGTTCGTGCCGGTGCTGATAGTACTTACGCTCTTGGCCGCCACGGGCCACGTGCCCGACCGTTTTGGTTATGAAAAACTGTACGCGTATGCATCGCACTGGTTCGGAAAAATATCGATATTTACAGTTCTCTTTCTGTTGTTGTGGAGCCAGGCGCACCGTTTGCGGATCACTTTTTTTGACTTCGGCGTTCGTGCGGATGCCTTGATTGCGACCGTCGCCTATTCCATTGCTGCGCTATGTAGTGTTGCGTTGACGGTATACTTGTCACGATTTTGATGAATTCTGATGTGGACAGTGAGCAAGCATACCATTCTTGCATACCGCCACGTCTGACCAATTTCTTTTATGTGTATATGAAAATACAAACAGGAAAAGCCATTGAACGCTCACACTCATCTGGCATCACGTGAAAAGGCACGTGAAAAGCGGTTCAGCGCTTATTGGAAGCAGAGCCTGAACGACGTATTTGCCGATGTCGCACCGTATTATGATAGTGCCAACCGTGTGGCCAGCCTTGGATTATGGCGCTGGTTTTTAAGTCGTTTTATAGCAGTGATCAATGTGCGCCCAGGCGAACGGGTACTCGATGTTTGTGCTGGCACGAACGCGATCGGCATTGCGCTACTTCAGCATGAACCGAGCCTGGAAGTGCATGCGATGGACCGTAGTGCCGCGATGCAGGAGGTTGGTCAACAACGCGCGTGCGCGCGCGGGCTACGCATCCAGAGCGTGATAGGTGATGTGCATAAGCTCCCTTTCCCGAATGATCATTTTGACGTGGTGACGCTGCAGTTCGCATCACGACATCTGCGCGTCAAGACCGTTTTTGAAGAGATCCACCGTGTGCTCAAGCCGGGCGGTCGTTTCTGCCACTGCGACATGTTGCGGCCGGACAATCCAGTAGTGGAAACGATTTATTATGGATATCTGCGCATCTGCCTGATTTTCACAGGCTTTCTGTTCCGAAGCGGCCCAGCCGCAATGAATAGCAAACGATACTTTCTGGATGTGCTGAAGATGTTCTATCGGGCCGATGAGCTGAGCGGAATATTGCGTGAAATAGGCTATCGCGACGTTTCAGCAAAATCCCTGCTTGGCGGCATGATCGGCATGCATCACGCAACCAAATCCATTTAGGATCGAAAGCGTGTCGAATTGCAGACAAGGCAAGCGGCAAACGTGGTCTGCTGGCCATCTACAATTAGATCGGACAGACGTACTGGCCGCGATGAATCGGAAAATTCTCGAGGCCTATAGTCGACGCACCATCATGACGCTGCGCGCCATCCTTCCCTTGCGCCTTGCGCTGCCTCATATCGAACCTGTCCTTGCACGCAATGTTTCCAAGGAGACCCAAAAGGACGCGTTGGTCATTCGTCGGGCTGGTGAGGCAGTTGTCGCCGGAGTTTCTCCAAATAATGAAGCGCTGCGCAGACTGCTTGATGCAACCAAGGAAATCGACCGTGTTTTTTTGACGCAGATTGGCAGTTTACCGATAAAGATCACTGTTCACTATGACGAGATCCTGCCGATCCGCATGAAGCGAATTGAGCGCCTGCTGGGTGCTGCTTATCGGGTTCTTGATAGTTGGCAACGTGAGAATGGAGTCCGCGCCGCCATTCAGGCATCATATTCTCGCGTGGAACTGGAACGTCTTTTGTTAGACCTGTTGCAGCTATACGCGTCGGAAACCCGCGTCTTGAGTCGTTCTGTACGCCTGCCAGCACTGCTCGCCCCGATTCGAGAGCGGATTGCCAAGAGCCTTCATGGAATCATGGACGACACGGCGAAGCAGTTGACCGCTGAATTGACCGGCATGGTTTATTCATCAAGGTAGAACTGCCGACTCGGCTGGGAAGTTTCCCGTTGGCTCCAGGCAGTCGTCAAGGAACCGACCGGCTGTCGATCACTGTCGTGCTGGCGCAGGAGATCGTTGCGGCACCGTCCGAGCAAGAGCGTCAGGCTGAACCTGCGATGGCGCCCGGACGATCAGCACTCATTGCGTCACTTCCATGTCGTGCGTTGATGGGGTGATGCGGGTACATTGTTCGCGCGTGGTACCGTTGGCGCACCACGCTCAAGATCATTGCCATTGATCGGACGACCCTGCCGTTCGACAGGAGCCAAGCATGCAACCGATGGCCGCCCGCCAGGGCATCATTTCACTGAAGATCAAGGACGCGGCCTCGCTGTACAACGCGTACATGCCGTTTCTCAAGCACGGAGGTCTGTTCGCAGCGACCGCCCAGCAATATTCGCTGGGCGACGAGGTGGTGCTGCTGGTGACGCTGGCCGAGGAGACCGAGCGGCTGTCGGTGGTCGGCAAGGTGGTCTGGATCAGCCCGCTCGGCGCGCAGGGCAATCGCACGGCAGGCATCGGCATCCACTTCAACGAATCGAGTGATGCCGAGGCAGCGCGCAGCCGCATCGAGAACATCCTGGCGGGTACGCTGAGTTCCGAGCGCAGCACCCAGACGATGTAACTGCGTCACCATGCCGCAAAGCGTGAGGCATCAATCTGCGGGATGCGGCTCGTCAGTGCTTGTCGTCGTACCCATGCGTGCTGATACAATTGCACGGTTCGCGAGTTCATCTCGCGGAACATCGGACGCTCACGCGTTCGATCACATGCAAGCATGGTTGAGCAGCCTGCGGTCGCCCAGCCTGTTGAATCGAAGTCGCCAGACCGTTTCTTCCGCGGTCACTGATGCGCCTGACGGCGCGGAGGTACGTTGTATCGTGCTTGCCGAATACTGGCCTGTCCTGTTGTTCATCGGCGTTGCCACCGGTCTTGGTTTTCTGCTGCTGGTCGTCGGGCTGCTCGCTGGTCCGCGTCGCCCGGAAGCGGAAAAATTCACGCCATACGAATGTGGTTTCGAGCCGTTTGAAGATGCCCGCATGCGTTTTGACGTGCGCTACTACCTGCTGGCGATACTGTTCATCATTTTCGATCTGGAAATCGCTTTCCTGTTTCCGTGGGCTGTGGTGTTCATGCAGGTTGGCGCGATCGCGTTGATCGAGATGGCCTTGTTCCTGCTGTTGCTGATCATCGGTTTTGCCTACGTGTGGAAGAAGGGAGCGCTGGAATGGGAGTGATCGATTCCGTCAGCCGGGTGATGCACAACCCGCAGCCGCTGAACCTGGTCGACGATATCCTGCGACCAGTCGGTGACAATCCGGTCATGCAGCACGGCTTTGCCACCACCAGCGTCGATGCGCTGATGAACTGGGCGCGTACTGGTTCGATGTGGCCGGTGACGTTTGGCTTGGCCTGCTGCGCCATAGAGATGATGCATGCGGGCGCGTCCCGACTCGATCTGGATCGCTATGGCGTGATCTTCCGCCCCAGCCCGCGCCAGTCCGATGTGATGATTGTGGCCGGCACCTTGACCAACAAGATGGCTCCGGCGTTGCGCAAGATCTACGACCAGATGGCTGAGCCAAAGTGGGTGATCTCGATGGGTAGCTGCGCCAATGGTGGTGGTTACTACCATTACTCCTATTCGGTGGTGCGTGGCTGCGACCGCATCGTGCCGGTTGATATCTACGTGCCGGGCTGTCCGCCGACGGCCGAGGCGCTGATCCACGGCATCCTGCAGTTGCAGAAGAAAATCCGCCGAACCAGCACCGTCGCGCGTTCGTGAGGCCCTGACATGTCCGACCCACATCCAGGCTCGTTGGCCGAGCAGCTCGCTGCGCGATTCGGCGACACGCTGAGCCTCACTGCCGTTCGCAACGAGACCATCGCTGAACTGGCTGCCGCCGACCTGATCGCGGTAACCACCGCGTTGCGCGACGA
The DNA here is from genome assembly GCA_021793575.1 of Pseudomonadota bacterium. Taxonomy (GTDB): domain Bacteria; phylum Pseudomonadota; class Gammaproteobacteria; order Xanthomonadales; family Rhodanobacteraceae; genus Rhodanobacter. The sequence continues at coordinate 37,380 of JAJYSM010000012.1, read as the reverse complement.
ACCAGTGTTCCGTTTCAGCGAGCTGATCGATCTGTGCGGTATCGATTACCTCAGCTACGGCCAAACCGAGTGGGACACCGACACGGCTGGCGGCGACGGCTTCTCGCGCGGCGTCGAGGGGCAGGCGATGGGCCGCTTCAACTGGGACGAGCGCCCGCGTGCTGCCAGTGAGCCGCGTCGTTTCGCTGCGGTGATCCAGCTGCTGTCGATCGAACACAATCGGCGCCTTCGTCTGCACGTATTCTGTGACGATGACACGTTGCCGATGCTGCCGTCACTGACGTCTGTATGGGCAGGGGTGAACTGGTTCGAGCGCGAGGCGTTCGACCTGTACGGGATCATCTTCGACGGTCACCCGGATCTGCGCCGCATCCTCACCGACTACGGTTTCGTCGGTCATCCGTTCCGCAAGGATTTTCCGCTGATCGGCAACGTCGAGGTGCGTTACGACCCCGAGCTGAAGCGGGTGATCTACCAGCCGGTGTCAATCGAGCCGCGCGTGCTGGTGCCGCGAACCATCCGCAACGACGCTGATCTGCTGCAGGCCAAGGCGGAAGCCGCGGATCACTGGCGGGAGAACTGAAATGACCCAGGAAATCCGCAACTACACGATGAACTTCGGCCCCCAGCATCCAGCGGCGCACGGCGTGCTGCGGCTGGTGCTGGAGATGGACGGCGAAACGGTCGTGCGCGCCGATCCGCATGTGGGCCTGCTGCATCGTGGTTCGGAGAAGCTGGCCGAGTCCAAGCCGTTCAACCAGTCGATCGGCTACATGGACCGACTCGACTACATGTCGATGATGTGCAATGAGCACGCGTATGTGCTCGCCATCGAGACCCTGCTCGGCATCGAGGCCCCGGCGCGGGCGCAGTATATCCGGACGATGTTTGACGAAATCACGCGCATCCTCAATCACCTGTTGTGGATCGGTACGCACGGGCTCGATCTGGGAGCGATGGCGGTGTTCCTGTACGCGTTCCGCGAGCGTGAGGAACTGATGGACTGCTACGAGGCAGTTTCCGGCGCGCGCATGCACGCCAACTATTACCGCCCCGGCGGCGTCTACCGCGACCTGCCGGCGCAGATGCCGCAGCACCGCGAATCGCCGTGGCACAAGGGTAACGACCTCAAGCGCCTCAATAGTTGGCGTGAAGGCTCGCTGCTTGATTTCCTCGACGCGTTTACCGCTGATTTTCCGTCGAAGGTGGGCGAGTACGAGGAGCTGCTCACTGGCAACCGCATCTGGAAGCAGCGCACCGTAGGCATCGGTGTGATCAGCCCGGAACTGGCACAGCAGTGGGGCATGACCGGCGCCATGCTGCGCGGTTCGGGCGTCGAATGGGATCTGCGCAAGAAGCAGCCGTATGCCAAGTACGCTGAAGTGGATTTTGACATCCCGGTAGGCGTCAACGGCGATTGTTACGACCGTTATCTGGTGCGCATGGAAGAGATGCGCCAGTCGAACCGGATCATCCGCCAGTGCGTGCAGTGGCTGCGTGCGAACCCCGGCCCGGTGATGCTGAAGAACTTCAAGGTGGCACCGCCCTCGCGGGTCGAGATGAAGGAGGACATGGAAGCCATGATTCACCACTTCAAGCTGTTCAGCGAAGGCTACTGCGTGCCGGCCGGCGAAACCTACCGTGCGGTTGAGGCGCCGAAGGGCGAGTTCGGTTGCTACCTGGTTTCCGATGGCGCCAACAAACCGTTTCGCGTGCATCTGCGCGCACCGGGCTTCGCCCATCTTTCGTCCATGGACACCGTCGTGCGTGGCCACATGCTCGCCGATGTGGTGGCCATGATCGGTACCTATGACCTCGTGTTCGGCGACGTCGATCGCTGAGCCGAGGGGAGCACTGTTGATGAAATCCACCGGACATTTCGAGCAGGTCAGGAACGTCGATCCGCTCGCTGCGCTTACCGAACACACCCGTCATCATATCGACGAGTGGGTCGCCAAGTTCCCGCCCGATCGCAAGCGTTCGGCGCTGATCCAGGCGCTGTTCGCCGCGCAGGAGCAGAATCAGGGCTTCCTCACCGACGAGCTGATCACTGCGGTGGCGTGCTACCTCGAGCTACCCGCCGTGTGGGCCTACGAGGTGGCCAGCTTCTATTCGATGCTGGAGACCAAACCGGTCGGCCGCAACAACGTGGCGATCTGCACCAACATCTCGTGCTGGCTCAACGGCGCCGAGGAGCTGGTGCACCACTGCGAGAAAAAGCTGGGCATCAAGCTGGGCGAGAGCACGCCGGACGGACGCGTCTATCTGAAGCGCGAAGAAGAGTGCATCGCCGCCTGCGTGTGTGCGCCGGCGATGACCGTCAACGGGCACTACCACGAGCGTCTCACGACCGAAAAGGTCGACGAGATCCTCGACGGTCTGGAATAAGGGCTTAAGTCATGGCAGTCGGACCCGCACCGCAGGATCACCAGGTCGTCTACACCACGTTGCATTTCGACAAGCCGTGGGCGATGGACAGCTATCTCCAGGTCGACGGCTACAAGGCGTGGAAGAAAATCCTCGCCGAGAAGCCCGATCCGGCGACGCTGATCGAGGAGGTCAAGAAATCCAGTCTGCGCGGTCGCGGCGGCGCGGGCTTCCCGACCGGACTGAAGTGGTCGTTCATGCCCAAGGGCACGATGCAGAAATACATCCTGTGCAATTCGGACGAATCGGAACCCGGCACCGCCAAGGATCGCGACATCCTGCGCTACAACCCGCACGCGGTGATCGAGGGCATCGCGATCGCCTGCTACTGCACTGGCTCCACCGTGGCCTACAACTACCTGCGCGGCGAGTTCCACCATGAGCCGTTCGAGCACCTGGAGGAGGCGCTGCGCGAAGCCTATGCGGCTGGCCTGCTGGGCAAGAATATCCAGGGCAGCGGCATCGACGTGGACATCCACAACGCGCTCGGCGCCGGCGCCTACATCTGCGGTGAAGAGACCGCGCTGATGGAGTCGCTGGAAGGCAAGAAGGGCCAGCCGCGCTTCAAGCCACCGTTCCCGGCCAACTTCGGCCTGTACGGCAAGCCCACCACGATCAACAACACCGAGACCTACGCCTCGGTGCCGGCGATCCTGCGCAACGGCGCGGACTGGTTCCTCAACCTGGGCAAGCCCAACAACGGCGGTCCGAAGATCTTCTCGGTCTCCGGCCACGTCAACAACCCGGGTAACTTCGAGGTGCGTCTGGGCACCTCGTTCAAGGACCTGCTGGCGATGGCCGGTGGCGTGCGCAATGGCCACCAGCTGAAGGCGGTGATCCCCGGGGGCTCCTCGATGAAGGTGCTGCCGGCTGACGTGATGCTGGAAAGCACGATGGACTACGACTGCCTGCAGAAGGCCGGCTCGGGCCTGGGTTCGGGTGCCGTGATCGTGATGGACGAGACCACCTGCATGGTCAAGGTCTGCCATCGCATCGCGCGTTTCTACATGGCGGAATCCTGCGGCCAATGCACGCCATGCCGTGAAGGCACCGGCTGGATGTACCGCGTACTCACGCGCATCGTCGAGGGCAACGGCACGCCGGACGACCTGCATCGGCTCAAGGCGATTGCCGGCCAGATCGAAGGCCACACCATCTGCGCGTTCGGCGAAGCCGCCGCGTGGCCGGTGCAGGGCTTCCTGGCGCGGTTCTGGAACGAATTCGAATATTTCGCGCAGCACGGCCGCTCGATGGTCGAAGACCTGCTGGCCGAAGCCCATCCCGATTCAAAGCTGCGGGGAATCGCCGCATGAGTGCGCAGCCTGTCAACACCATGGCGCCCGACCTGCTCAACATCGAGGTCGATGGCAAGTCCACGCAGATCCGCAAGGGCGCCATGATCATCGAGGCCGCTGACGCGATCGGCGTGGCGATCCCGCGCTTCTGCTACCACCGCAAACTGCCGATCGCCGCCAACTGCCGCATGTGCCTGGTCGACGTGGAGATGGGCGGCAAGCTGATGCCCAAGCCGCAGCCGGCCTGCGCCACGCCGGTGGCCGAGGGTATGAAGGTCACCACGCGTTCGGACAAGGCGCTGAAGTTCCAGCGCGACGTGATGGAGTTTCTGCTGATCAACCATCCGCTCGACTGCCCGATCTGCGACCAGGGCGGCGAGTGCGAGCTGCAGGACGTGGCGCTCGGTTATGGCCGCAGCGTGTCGCGCTTTACCGAGCGCAAGCGCACCGTCGCCGACGAGAACATCGGGCCGCTGGTGGCCACCGAGATGACCCGCTGCATCCAGTGCACACGCTGCGTGCGTTTCACCAGCGAGATCGCCGGCAGCTACGAGCTGGGCGGCATGAACCGCGGCGAAAACCTGCAGATCGGCACCTGGATCGGCAAGACGCTGGAAACCGAACTGTCCGGCAACATCATCGATGTCTGCCCGGTCGGCGCGCTCACCAACAAGCCGTACCAGTACCAGGCGCGTGCATGGGAGTTGATTGCGAAGCCGTCGATCGGCTACCACGACGCGCTCGGCTCCAACCTGTGGCTGCATGCGCGCCGCGGCGAAGTGCTGCGCACGGTGCCGCGCGACAACGATTCGATCAACGAATGCTGGCTGTCCGACCGTGACCGCTACAGTTATCAGGGCCTGTACGCCGCCGACCGCATCAGCGCGCCGGAAGTGAAGCGCAACGGCCAGTGGCAGGCGACTACCTGGGAAGACGCCCTGCAGTTCGCTGGCGCATTGCTGAAGAAGGCAACCGGAAGCGAGCTGGGCGTGTTGCTGCATCCGGCCAGCTCGAACGAAGAAGGCGATCTGCTGATGCGGCTGGCCCGCGGGCTCGGCAGCACGCATGTCGATCACCGGCTGCGCCAGCTCGATTTCGCCGACCACGCCCGCGCGCAGCCGTTTGCGCTGCCGGTCGCCGAAGTCGAGCAGGTTCGGGCTGCCTTGCTGATCGGCTCCGACCTGCGTCACGAGATGCCGCTGCTCAATCACCGCCTGCATCAGGCGGTGAAGAAGGGCGCGCAGGTTTACGCCGTCAACCCGGCGCATTTCGATTTCAATTACCGGCTCGCCGGTGAAGTCGTGGTGGCGCCGCAGGCGCTGGTCGATGCCCTGCTGGCGCTGGCCAGTGCAGCGGTGGCTGCGGGTGCCAGTGCGCCCGCCGCGCTGGCCGATGCAGTCGGCGCCGTGCGCGCCGATGCAGCCGACAGCGCGGCGATCGCCGCACTCAAGTCGGGCAAGTCGGTGGTGATTCTGGGCGAGGCGGCGGTCACTCACCCACAGGCCTCGTGGCTGCGTGCCATCGCTCGCTTCATTGCCGACGCCACGGGCGCTGGCTGCAACGAGCTGCCGGTCGGCGCCAATGCGGTCGGCCTGGCCTCGCTTGGCGTGCTGCCGGGTGATGCCGGCCTGGACGCGCTGGCGATGCTCGTACAGCCGCGCAAGAGCTACCTGCTGTACGGCGTCGAGCCGCCGCACGATTTCGCCGACGGCGCCACCGCGCTGAAGGCGCTGCGTGCGGCCGAACAGGTGGTGGCGTTCAGCGCCTATGCCAGCACCGCGCTGCGCGAGGTGGCCGACGTGATCCTGCCGATCGCGCTGCTGCCGGAAATGGATGCCACGCTGGTCAATGTCGACGGTCTGGCGCAGGGCGTGGCCGCCGGCGCGAGGGCGCCGGAGCAGGTCCGCCCGGGCTGGAAGGTGCTGCGCGCGCTGGGTGGCGCGCTGCAGCTGGCCGGTTTCGAGTTCGACGATCTGGCCGGTTTGCGCAGTGGCATCAGTGCGCATGCGGTGACCTCACCAGGCGCGCTGGCCGTGCGTCCTCCGGCCGGCGGACTGACCCGCCTGGCCACCTGGCCGATCTACCGCGGCGATGCAGTGCTGCGGCGAGCCACCGCGCTGAATGCGCATCCGCTCAACCGGGCACCGGCGGTGCGCCTGAATGCCACCGAGGCACAGCGCATGGGCCTTGCCGATGGCGCGCAGCTGCGCCTCGGCGAGGTGGTGCTGCCGCTGGTGATCGACAAGGCCGTGCCTGACGGCGCGGCGTGGATCGAGGCGGGGCAGGAACTCACCGCCGCGCTTCCGCCGTACGGCGCCGCCATCACTCTGAGCAAGGCATAAGCAGCATGCTTGACCAACTCATCCAACAGCTGGTGTGGCCGATCGTCTACATCCTGTGCATCACGCTGCCGCTGATCGTCGCCGTGGCGATGTTCGTGTTCTGGGAGCGCAAGGTCATCGGCTGGATGCACGTGCGCATGGGGCCGAACAAGATCGGCCCGTTCGGCCTGCTGCAGGCGTTCGCCGACACGATCAAGCTGCTGCTCAAGGAAGTGATCCTGCCGACCAACGCCAGCCGCTTCCTCTATTACCTCGCGCCGCTGCTGACGTTGATACCGGCGCTGGCGGCGTGGGCAGTAATCCCGTTCAGCAGTCGCATGGTGCTGTCCAACGCGAACGCGGGCGTGCTGTACCTGCTGGCGATGACCTCGATGGGCGTGTACGGCATCATTCTTGCCGGCTGGGCGTCGAACTCGCGCTATGCACTGCTGGGTGCGATGCGTTCGGCGGCGCAGGTGATCTCGTACGAACTGGCGATGGGTTTGTGCCTGGTCTGCGTGCTGGTGCTGGCCGGGTCACTCAACCTTACCGACATCGTCAACGCGCAGGCCGGCAGCAAGGGTTTGTTCGATTGGTTCTGGTTGCCATTGCTGCCGGTGTTCGTGATCTATTTCATCTCCGGGGTGGCAGAGACCAATCGCGCACCATTCGACGTGGCCGAGGGCGAATCGGAGATCGTGGCCGGTTTCCACGTGGAGTACTCCGGCTCGGCCTTCGCGATCTTCTTCCTGGCCGAATACGCCAACATGATCCTGGTCAGCTTCCTGGCTTCGATCCTGTTCATGGGCGGCTGGCTGTCGCCATTCCCTGCCACATGGGGCTTCATCGGGCACGGCGGCGTGCTCTGGCTTTTCATCAAGGCCTTCGTGTTCTCCTTCATGTTCCTGTGGTTCCGCGCCAGCTTCCCCCGCTACCGCTATGACCAGATCATGCGGCTGGGCTGGAAGGTGTTCATTCCCATCGCCATCGTCTGGGTGCTTGTCGCCGGCTGCCTGAAGTATTTCGGTCTGGTCAGCATCGGCCCGGGAGTCTGAAGAGCCTATGTCTCGCGTCACACACTATTTCAAGAGCCTGCTGTTGATCGAGCTGTTCAAGGGCATGGGTCTGACTATGGGCTACATGTTCAAGCCCAAATACACCGTGCGCTATCCGATGGAGCACATCCCCAAGTCGAACCGCTTCCGCGGCCTGCATGCGTTGCGCCGCTACGCCAACGGCGAAGAGCGCTGCATTGCCTGCAAACTGTGCGAGGCGGTGTGCCCGGCGTTGGCGATCACGATCGACTCGGCGCCGCGTGCCAGCGACGGCCAGCGCCGCACTACGCGTTATGAGATCGACCTGTTCAAGTGCATCTTCTGCGGCTTCTGCGAGGAGAGCTGTCCGGTCGATTCCATCGTTGAGACCAGTATTCACGAGTACCACTTCGAGCAGCGCGGCGAGAACGTGGTCAGCAAGCTGCAGCTGCTGGCGATCGGCGACCGCTTCGAGCAGCAGATTGCCGCCGACCGCGCGCAAGACGCGGCATACCGCTGAGGCCGACGATGAATCCCCAACTGTTCCAACTCATCTGCTTTTACGCGTTCGGCGTTGTCACGGTGGCCTCGGCGCTGGCGGTGATCAGCCTGCGCAACACGGTGCATGCGGTACTGGCACTGGTGCTGACGTTCTTCAGCACCGCCTGTTTGTGGATGCTGGCCGACGCGGAGTTTCTTGCGCTGGCACTGATCGTGGTCTACGTGGGCGCGGTAATGGTGCTGTTCCTGTTCGTGGTGATGATGCTGGACATCGACCAGGAAACGATGCGCGAGGGTTTCGTCAAGTTTCTGCCGGTGGGCCTGATCGTGGCGGTGGTGATGCTGACGGAGATGCTGGGCCTGATCGGCGTGCGCGCCATGCATGCCCAGCTGATGGGTCCGAACCCGGCCAGCGTGGCCGGAGTGTCGAATACCGCGTGGCTGGGCCACGCGCTGTATACGCAGTACCTGCTGCCGTTCGAGATTGCCGCACTGATCCTCACCGTGGGCGTGGTGGCAGCGGTGGCGTTGACCCTGCGCCAGCGCACCGATGCGCGGCACGAATCCGCCAGCCAGCAGGTCAGGGTCAATCCGCGTGACCGCATCCGCATCGTGAAGATGGCTGCCGAACGCCCCGTTGGGGATGCGCCGGCCGCAACACAGGAGCCCCGTCCATGATCACCCTGTCGCACTACATCGTGCTTGGCGCCGTGCTGTTCTGCATCGCCGTCGCCGGCCTGTTCATCAACCGCAAGAACGTGATCGTGCTGCTGATGTCGATCGAGCTGATGCTGCTGGCGGTGAACACCAACTTCGTGGCGTTCTCGCGCTTTCTCGGCGACGTATCGGGGCAGGTGTTCGTATTCTTCATCCTCACCGTGGCCGCGGCGGAAGCCGCCATCGGCCTGGCGATCCTGGTCCTGCTGTTCCGCAATCGCAGCACCATCAATATCGCCGACATCGACAGCATGAAGGGGTGAGGCCCGGCGCTCGCGACATGCCGGTGGCATATCGCGCCGGCCTTAACGACCGGACATGGATGTCCGCGCCGGCGCCAAGCACCATGGACGTGTCCCTGCAGAACTTTTGGTACGCAGCAATGGAAGAAAAATGGTGATATCCACACACATCCTGCTGACGATCGCGCTGGCACCTCTGGTGGGTTGCCTGCTGGCTGGGTTTCTCGGCCGGTTTCTCGGCCGGGCCGGCTCGCATTCGGTCACCATTCTCGGCGTGGCGATTTCCTGCGCGCTGTCGTTCTACGTGCTGTACCAGCTCACCCTGGGCGGCGCGGTCGCGTATAACCAGAACATCTACACCTGGTTCCAGATCGGCCCCTTTAACGCCAGCGTCGGCTTCATGGTCGACCGGCTGACCGCGATGATGCTGGTGGTGGTGAGCTTCGTGTCGCTGCTGGTGCATCTGTACACCATCGGCTACATGCACGATGACCCGGGCTACAAGCGCTTCTTCAGCTACATCTCGCTGTTCACATTCTCGATGTTCATGCTGGTGATGAGCAACAACTTCATGCAGCTGTTCTTCGGCTGGGAAGCGGTGGGTCTGGTGTCGTATCTGCTGATCGGCTTCTGGTACAAGAAGCCGACCGCGATCTTCGCCAACCTGAAGGCGTTTTTGGTCAACCGGGTGGGCGACTTCGGCTTTCTGCTGGGCATCGCAGCGGTGCTGTATTTCCTCCATACGCTGGATTACGCCACCGCGTTCCATGCGGCGCCCAGCCTGGTCGGCAAGACCCTGCAGATCACCGCGGGTACCCACTGGGATGCGGCCACGGTGATCTGCATCTGCCTGTTCATCGGCGCGATGGGCAAGTCGGCGCAGGTGCCGCTGCATGTATGGCTGCCCGATTCGATGGAAGGTCCGACGCCGATTTCCGCGCTGATCCATGCGGCCACGATGGTGACGGCCGGCATCTTCATGGTGGCGCGCATGTCGCCGCTGTTCGAGCTGTCGCCGGGTGCGCTCAGCTTCGTGCTGGTGATCGGCGCCACCACCGCGCTGTTCACCGGTTTGATCGGCATTGTCCAGAACGACATCAAGCGGGTGATCGCGTATTCCACCCTGTCGCAGCTCGGCTACATGACGGTGGCGCTGGGCGTGTCGGCCTACAGCGGCGCGGTGTACCACCTGATGACCCACGCGTTCTTCAAGGCGCTGCTGTTCCTCGGCGCCGGCTCGGTGATCATGGCGATGCACCACGAGCAGGACATGCGCTACATGGGCGGCCTGCGCAAGTACATGCCGATCACCTGGATCACCATGTGGATCGGATCGCTGGCGCTGTGCGGCGTGCCGTTCTTTTCCGGCTTCTACTCGAAGGACGCGATCATCGAGGCGGTCGGCCTGTCGCATCGCTGGGGCGCCGGTTACGCCTATTTCTGCGTGATGGCCGGTGCGCTGGTGACGGGCTTGTACACATTCCGCCAGATGTACCTGACCTTCCACGGCAAGGAGCGCTTCAGCGTGGTGGCGTCGCACGGCCACGATCACCATGACGACCATGCGCATCATCAGCCGGGCGTGCTGTCGCACCCGCCGAAGGAGTCGCCGTGGGTGGTGACGGTGCCGCTGGTGCTGCTGGCGATTCCCTCGCTGCTGATCGGCTTCTTCACGGTCGGGCCGATGCTGTTTGGCGGCTGGTTCGGTTCCGCCATCCACGTCAACGCGGCGAACAACGTGCTGGGCGAGCTGGGTCTGGAGTTCCACGGCTCGCTGGCGATGGCGCTGCACGGCTTTACCCAGCTGCCGTTCCTGCTGGTGCTGACGGCGTTCGCGATCAACACCTACATCTACCTGTTCAACCCGGCCATGGCCGGCAGGATCAAATCGGCGCTCAAACCGCTGTGGACGGTGCTCGACCGCAAATACTGGATCGACAACGTGTATTTCGCGCTGTTCGCCACGGGCAGCGTCAAGCTGGGCCGCCTGTTCTGGAAGGTCGGCGACACCGCGCTGATCGACGACGCGATGGTCAACGGTTCGGTGGGCGTGGTTCACCGTGTGGCCGCCAGCGTGCGCCGGCTGCAGTCGGGTTATCTCTATCACTACGCCTTTGCAATGATCCTCGGCCTGATCCTGCTGCTTGGCGGGTATTGGGTAGTCGGACAATAAGGGAAGCAGGCACACATGTTCACTCACTTGCTCAGCCTGCTGATCTGGCTCCCTGTCGCTGGCGCCATTCCGGTGCTGCTTGCCGGCTCGGCCCGGCCCAATCTCGCGCGCTGGCTGGCCCTGCTGGTGGCGGTGCTGACGTTCGTGGTCAGCCTGTTCCTGCTGCTGCAGTACCACCCTGACGCGGGCGGCATGCAACTGACCGAAAGCTACCTGTGGATTCCCGCCTGGGGCGTGCATTACAGCCTCGCGGTCGACGGCATTTCGGTGGCGTTGATCCTGATGTCCACCTTCATCGGCATCCTGGTGATCGTGGGTGCATGGGAGGCCATCCAGGATCGCCCGCAGCAGTACATGGCCGCCATGCTGATCCTGGAAGGCCTGCTGATCGGCGTGTTCTGCGCCACCGACGCGCTGCTGTTCTACGCGCTGTTCGAGGCGATCCTGATCCCGATGTTCATCCTGATCGGTGTCTGGGGCGGGCCGCGCCGGGTGTATGCGACGCTGAAGTTCTTCATCTACACGTTCTTCGGCTCGGTCTTCATGCTGATCGCGCTGCTGTACCTGTACCAGAAGGCCGGCACGTTCGACATGGCCACGCTGGCCGCGCTGCCGCTGACGATGAAGGAGCAGACCTGGATCTTCTTCGCGTTCCTGATCGCGTTTGCGATCAAGGTGCCGATGGTGCCGGTGCATACTTGGCTGCCCGATGCGCACGTCGAGGCGCCCACCGGCGGCTCGGTGGTGCTGGCGGCGGTGATGCTGAAAGTCGGCACCTACGGTTTCCTGCGCTTTATCCTGCCGATCACGCCGGACGCGGGCGCGCATTACGCCTGGCTGGTGATCGTGCTGAGCCTGATCGCGATCGTCTACATCGGCTATGTCGCGCTGGTGCAGGAGGACATGAAGAAGCTGGTGGCGTACTCCTCGGTCGCGCACATGGGCTTCGTCACGCTGGGCATCTTCATTGCGTTCCTGCTGGTGCGCGAGCAGGGCAGTGCCGACATGGCGCAGCTGGGCATGCAGGGCGCGATGGTGCAGATGATCTCGCACGGCTTCGTCTCCGGCGCCATGTTCACCTGCATCGGCGTGCTGTATGACCGGCTGCACAGCCGCCAGATCAAGGATTACGGCGGCGTCATCAATGCGATGCCGTGGTTCGGCTTCTTCTATGTGCTGTTCGCGCTGGCCAACTGCGGCCTGCCGGGCACCAGCGGCTTCGTCGGCGAGTTCATGGTGATCCTGGCCAGCTTCAGCGCCAACCCGTGGATTGCGCTGTTTGCCGGCTTCACCCTGGTGATCGGCGCGGCCTACACCCTGTGGCTGGTCAAGCGCGTGCTGTGGGGCGACATCACCAACCCGCATGTGGCCGAGATGAAGGAGATCAACGGCCGCGAGACGTTCGTGCTGGTCGCCTTTGCCGCCGCCGTGCTGGCCATCGGCATCTGGCCGCAGCCGCTGGTGCACCTGATGGACACCTCGGTGGCACAGCTGGTGCAGCAGCTCGCCATCCACAAGATTTGATCGGATCGAACATGCCCACTCTCACTGACATCCTGATCATGCTGCCGGAGTTCTATCTGGTGGCGGCGGCGTGCGTGCTGCTGCTGGCCGATGCCTTCATGCAGCCCGCGCAGCGGCCTTATCTGCACTGGATCTCGATCGCCCTGCTGCTGTTCACCATCTATCTGGTGATCGCCGGCCAGCCGCCGCAGACGGTAACCGCCTTTGGCGGCATGTTTGTGCGCGACCGGGTGTCGGAGATCCTCAAGGTGTTTGCGCTACTGACCACGGCGCTGGTGTTCGTGTATGCGCGCCCGTACCTGATCGACCGCAAGCTGCTCGGCGGTGAGTTCTACACGCTGATGATCTTTGCGGTGATCGGCATCATGCTGCTGGTGTCGGCCGGCAACCTGGTCACCGTGTACCTGGGGCTGGAGCTGCTGTCGCTGTCGTCGTATGCGATGGTGGCGCTGAATCGCGACGAACGGCTGCCGTCTGAAGCGGCGATCAAGTATTTCGTGCTGGGCGCGCTGGCCTCGGGCATGTTGCTCTACGGCATGTCGATGGTCTACGGCGCCTCCGGCATGGGCGGCACGCCGACCCTGGACTTGGCGCAGCTGCACAACGTGATGACGTATACGCAGGCGCCAAAGCTGCTGCTGTTCGGGCTGATCTTCATGCTCGTCGGCATCGGTTTCAAGCTGGGCGCCGCGCCGTTCCACATGTGGATACCGGACGTCTACCAGGGCGCGCCGACGCCGGTCACCACCTTCATTGCCTCGGGCTCGAAGCTGGCCGCGTTCGGCATGGCCTATCGGCTGCTGGATGCCGGCATGGGCGATCTGGTGCATCAGTGGCAGCTGATGCTGGCGGTGCTGGCGGTGCTGTCGTTGGCGATCGGCAACTTGGTCGCGATCGTGCAGACCAACCTCAAGCGCATGCTGGCCTATTCGACCATCTCGCACATGGGCTACCTGCTGCTGGGCCTCTCCGCGGCCGGGCCGGAAGGCTATGCCGCGGCGATGTTCTACGCGATCGGCTACGCCCTGATGAGCGTGGCCGCATTCGGCGTGATGCTTTCGCTGACCCGCGCCGGTTTCGAGTGCGAAGAGATTGCCGATCTGAAGGGGCTCAACCGGAAATCGCCGTGGATGGCGTTTCTGATGCTGCTGACGATGCTCTCGCTGGCCGGCGTGCCGCCGCTGCTCGGTTTCTGGGCCAAGGCGCTGGTGCTGGAGGCGGCGATTCACGCCAACATGCTGTGGCTGGCGATCGTCGGCATCGTGTTTGCGATCGTCGGCCTCTACTACTACCTGCACGTGATCAAGGTGATGTATTTCGACAAACCGCAGGAGGGCAGCGTGCTGCAGGCGAAGCCGGACATGTCGTTGCGCGTGGTGCTGTCGTTGAACGCGATGTCGCTGCTTGCACTGGGCCTCTACTGGGGGCCGCTGCTGGGCTGGTGCCGGAGTGCGTTCGGACTGTGAGTCGCGGCTCAGGTGACGGTCGCCCGCATGCGACGTGGTTCTTTCGCTGCTGCGTCAACGACAAATGGATCTTGACGCTTGCAAGAAACTGGCCACCTCGTTAAACTCCTCGGAATCTGATGCGGGGTGGAGCAGTCTGGCAGCTCGTCGGGCTCATAACCCGAAGGTCGCAGGTTCGAATCCTGCCCCCGCTACCAGATCTTTCTTGATGCAAGAAAGCCTCCTTGTGAGGCTTTTTTGTTGGGCGCAAGGATGCGTCGGGTCGCACGGCAAGCCGTGTGGTTTCGTGGAAAGTGGCATGAGGCGTTACATCGGCGAGATAAGGAAATGGGCCGTTGGAGCCCATTTTTTGTTTCTGGCGATCGGAGATGAGCGGATCTATGGATACCCAGGCACTCGCACAGCGATTCACCGAAGTTCTGGCCGATCTGGGGCTGGAGTGTATCGGCGTGGAATTCACCCCATCGCACGGGCAGAGTACGCTGCGGGTGTATCTGGATCTGTCCGAGCAGCGGCGCGCGGAGCACGGCGGCGACGATGCCGCCGAACGCCGCGAGATCGGCATCGAGGACTGCGAGACCGCCAGCCGCGAGCTGTCCGCGCTGCTCGACGTCGAGGATCCGGTTCCCGGGCACTATGTGCTGGAGGTTTCCTCGCCCGGTCTCGATCGGCCGCTATTCACCGCCGCGCAGTTCGCCAAGGTGAGCGGGCAGGAAGTGAAGCTGCTGCTGAAGTCGCCGCTGGAGGGACGTCGGCGCCTGCGCGGCAAACTGCTCGCGGTGGCAGGCGAGCAGATCACGCTGGAAGCTGAAGGCAAGACATTCAAATTCGAGCACGTGCTGGTGGAAAGCGCGCGCGTGGTGCCGGACTGGGTGGCGCTGGGGTACGCCCCGCAGCCCAAGCGCGGCGGCAAGCCCCCAGCCAGGAAAGTTGATTGATCCATTGAAGAGTGCGGCCATGGATGGCCGCTGTTTGATCCCCGCGCTCATGGATGAGCGCAATAAAATTGAAGAGTGCGGCCACGGACGGCCGCTTTTTGATCCTCGCGTTCGTGGATGAACGCAAAAGTTAACGATCGGACGCCGCTGGGCGCCTATGGAGTTGCTGCAATGAGCAAAGAGCTTTTGCTGGTCGTCGACGCGGTCGCCAACGAAAAGGGCGTGCCGCGCGAAGTCATCTTCGAGGCGATGGAGGCCGCGCTGGCTTCGGCTGCCAAAAAGCGCTATCCGGAGGAGGAGCCGGATATCCGCGTGTCGATCGACCAGGACACCGGCGAGTACACGACCTTCCGCCGCTGGGAAGTCATCGCCGACGATGGCGAAATGGAATCACCGTTCTACCAGCTGCGCCTGATGGATGCGCTGGACGAGCGTGCCGACGCCGAGGTGGGCCAGTACGTCGAGCAGCAGGTGGAAAACGCCGAATTCGGGCGCATCGCCGCCCAGGCCGCCAAGCAGGTGATCGTGCAGCGCGTGCGCGAAGCCGAGCGCCAGCAGGTGGTGGACGCGTTCGCCGACCGTGTCGGCGAGCTGGTGACCGGCATCGTCAAGCGGGTCGAGCGCGGCAACCTTTATCTCGACCTGGGCAGCAACGCCGAGGCGTTCATTCCGCGCGACAAGACGATACCGCGCGAGTCCGCCCGCGTCGGCGACCGCGTGCGCGGTTATTTGTATGAAGTGAAGTCCGAGGTGCGCGGGCCGCAGCTGTTCGTGTCGCGCGCGGCGCCGGAGTTCATGATCGAGCTGTTCAAGCTGGAAGTGCCCGAAGTCGGCCAGGGCTTGGTCGAGATCAAGGGCTGCGCCCGCGACCCGGGCGACCGCGCGAAGATCGCCGTGCTCGCCCACGACAGCCGCACCGATCCGATCGGCGCCTGCATCGGCATGCGCGGTTCGCGCGTGCAAGCGGTCTCCAACGACCTCAACGGCGAGCGCGTCGACATCATCCTGTGGCACGAGAACCAGGCGCAGTACGTCATCAATGCGATGGCACCGGCCGAAGTGCAGTCGATCATCATGGACGAGGACAAGCACTCGATGGACATCGCGGTGGCCGAGGACAAGCTGTCCCAGGCGATCGGTCGCGGTGGCCAGAACGTGCGGCTGGCCAGCAAGCTCACCGGCTGGCAGCTCAACGTGATGACCCAGGACCAGGTCACCGCCAAGAGCGAGTCCGAGCAGGAGGCCGCGCGCCAGCTGTTCATGGACAAGCTCGAGGTGGATCAGGAGATTGCCGTTATCCTCGTGCAGGAAGGCTTCTCCAGCATCGAGGAAATCGCCTACGTGCCCAGCGCCGAGCTGCTGGCGGTGGAGGGCTTCGACGAGGATATCGTCGAGGAGTTGCGTGCCCGTGCCCGCGATGCGCTGCTGACCGAGGCACTGGCTGCGGAGGAGGGTGTGGACGAACATCAGCCTTCCGCCGAGCTGCTTGCACTGGACGGTATGGACGAGGTGACCGCCTACGCCCTGGCCGCACGCGAGATAAGCACGGTTGAGGAGCTGGCGGATCAGGCGGTGGATGACCTGATTGATATCGAAGGCATGGATGAGGAGCGCGCTGCGGCACTGATCATGGCCGCGCGCGCACCGATGATCGAGCGGCTGGAGAAAGGCGGCTAACCGCGGGCGGCGGCACCCTGGACGGGTGTGCCGAGAAAGGCTTGAACAAGCCTTTCACCACGGATGGAGGTGGCGGCGCAGAACATGCCGCACAGACGATAAGCGCGGGAACGGCGGAGCAACAACACGATGTCGGACGTCACGATCAAACAACTCGCCCAGGTACTGGGCATGCCGGTCGACAAGCTGCTCGGGCAGCTTGGCGAGGCGGGCATGAAATTCTCCGATCAGGAGCAGGTCATCAGCAGCACCGAAAAGGTGAAGCTGCTCGGATTCCTGCGGCGCACGCACGGCAAGAACGAAGCCGTGGCGGAGGTCGATGACAGCGCGCCCCGCCAGATCACGCTGAAGCGACGCACCGTTGGCGAACTGAAGGTGGCCACCCCCGGTGGCCGCGGCGTGCCCGCAACCGCCAAGACGGTGAACGTGGAGGTACGCGCCAAGCGCACCTACGTCAAGCGCAGCGCGATTGCCGAGGAGGCCGGTGCCGACGGCGAGCGCGAGGACGCCCTGCGCAAGCTGCAGGCTTCGCAGCAGCAGCGCGAGCAGGAAGAGCGCGAGCGCCTCGACGCCGAACATCGCCGCCAGCAAGAGGCGCAACAGCGCGCCCTCGACGAGCAGCAACGACAGCATGAACAGGAACACCGCCAAAGTGCAGCTGCGCAGGCGACTGCGGCGGCCGACAGCCACGAACCTGCAGCTCACGAACCTGTAGTTGCCTTGGAAACCCCTGCGGACAAGGCACCGGCCGACAAGGTCGAGGACGAGACGAACGCGGTCCAGCGCATGGATCAGCGCGATCTGGGTATGATCCTGCCGCGCATCCACGAGCCGCGCAAGCGCGAAAAGCTGATCAAGCCGGCACCCACCCCGGTTGTTGCCCCGGTGGTGGCGGCGCCCGCCCCGGTGGCCGCCCGCGCGGCCAGTGCCGGCGCGCCGGCCGCTGCGCCGGCCAGTGGCGATGCCAATCGCAACAAGCCCAAGCATTCGCGCGAACGCAACGAAGGCACCTCCGGCAGCAAGGATGAGCGCGATGGCAGCAAGCGTTTCGCCGGCGGCCAGATGCACCTGAGCGAGGCCGATCGGGCCCGTCGCTCCTCCAGCAGCAAGCGCAGCAAGCCCGGTCGCAGCGGCGGCCGCGAGCTGTCGCGCGGCAACAGCAATGCACCGTCCGGTCCGCACGGCTTCTCGCGGCCCACCGCACCGGTGGTGCGCGAAGTGGTGGTGACCGACGCCAACGTGGTGGCCGAGTTGGCCCAGAAGATGGCGGTCAAGGGTTCGGAGGTGGTCAAGGCGCTGTTCAAGATGGGCGTGATGGCGACCATCAACCAGACCATCGACCACGACACCGCGGTGCTGGTGGTGGAGGAACTCGGCCACACGCCGGTTGCCGACAGCCAGAACAACGCCGAGGAGGCGCTGGCGGCGCACACCCAGAATGTGGAGCTGGAGGGCGAGAAGACCACGCGTCCGCCGGTGGTCACCATCATGGGCCACGTCGATCACGGCAAGACATCGCTGCTCGACTACATCCGCACCACCAAGGTGGCCTCGGGCGAAGCCGGTGGCATCACCCAGCATATCGGCGCGTACCACGTGCAGACCTCGCGCGGCGTGATCACCTTCCTCGATACGCCGGGCCACGCGGCGTTCACCTCGATGCGCGCCCGCGGCGCGCAGTCGACCGACATCGTGATCCTGGTGGTGGCCGCCGACGACGGCGTGATGCCGCAGACGGTGGAAGCGGTGAAGCACGCGCGTGCGGCCAAGGTGCCGCTGATCGTGGCGGTCAACAAGATGGACAAGGACGGCGCCAACCCCGACAACGTCAAGCAGGGCCTGGTGCAGTACGAAGTGGTGCCGGAAGACTGGGGCGGCGACGTGCAGTTCATCCCGGTGTCGGCCAAGACCGGCGCGGGCGTCGAGGATCTGCTGGACGCGATCTCGATCCAGGCCGAAGTAATGGAACTCAAGGCGGTGTCCGATGGCCGCGCCTCCGGCGTGGTGATCGAATCCAGTCTCGACCGCGGCCGTGGCCCGGTGGCCACCGTGCTGGTGCAGCAGGGCACGCTGAAGAAGGGCGACTTCATCGTCTGCGGCATCGAATACGGCCGCATGCGGGCGCTGATCGACGAAACCGGCAAGCAGGTGCTGGAAGCCGGCCCGTCGATCCCGGTACAGGTGCTCGGCCTTTCCGGCGTGCCGGAAACCGGCGACGACTTCGTCTGCGTCGAGGACGAGCGTCTGGCCCGCGAGGTCGCGCAGGAGCGTGAGCTGAAACGTCGCGAAACGCGCATGGTCAGCAAGAGCAACCGGCTGGAGGACATCATCGCCAAGATGGGTCAGGGCGTGGAGCAGCAGACGCTCAACATCCTGGTCAAGGGCGACGTGCAGGGCTCGGTCGAGGCGTTGCGCGAATCGCTCACCCAGATCGGCAACGATCGCGTGCGTGTCAACGTGGTGTCGTCCGGGGTCGGTGGCATCAACGAGTCCGACGCCACGCTGGCGGCGGCCTCCAAGGCGCTGATCATCGGCTTCAACGTGCGTGCGGATGCGTCGGCGCGCAAGGTGATCGAGACGTCTGGCCTCGATGTGCGCTACTTCTCGATCATCTATGACGTGATCGATCAGGTGACGCAGGCGGCAACCGGCCTGCTCGGCATGGAAGTGCGCGAGGACATCATCGGCACCGCCCAGGTGCGCGACGTGTTCCGCAGCTCCAAGTTCGGCGCCGTGGCCGGCTGCATGGTCACCGAGGGCGTGGTCAAGCGCAGCAAGCCGATCCGCGTGCTGCGCGACAACGTGGTGATCTTCGAGGGCGAGCTGGAATCGCTGCGCCGCTTCAAGGATCTGGTCGACGAAGTACGCAACGGCATGGAGTGCGGCATCGCGGTCAAGCAATACAACGACGTCAAGGCCGGCGACCAGATCGAGTGCTTCGAGCGCACCGAAGTGGCG
Organism: Pseudomonadota bacterium; assembly: GCA_021793575.1. GTDB lineage: Bacteria > Pseudomonadota > Gammaproteobacteria > Xanthomonadales > Rhodanobacteraceae > Rhodanobacter. The sequence continues at coordinate 18,107 of JAJYSM010000012.1, read as the reverse complement.
CGCACGCTGTAACGTCAACAGCGGGAACGGGGAACAGGGAACCGGGAACAAAGGCTGCGAAGCTCTTCCCGTTCCCCGTTCCCCGTTCCCCGTTCCCCGTTCCCCGTTCCCCGCTCCCCGCTCCCCGCTCTCCGCTCCCCGTCTCCATTCACCACGATCCCCTGCCTATGCCATCCCGTGATTTCAAACGTACCGACCGCATCGGCGCCGAACTGCGCCGCGAGATCGGCCTGCTGGTGCACGCGGCCGTGCGCGACCACGGGTTGCCCTCGGTCAGCGTGTCGGACGTGGAGATCACCCGCGATCTGGACTGGGCCACGGTGTGGGTGACCGCGCTGCAGCCGGAGCAGGGGTTGCCGACAGTGAAGGCGCTCAATGCGATGGGCTACGAAATCCGCCATGCGCTGGCTCACAGCGGCATGCGCATGCGGCGCGTGCCGGAGCTGAAATTCAAGTACGACGATTCGGTCGACAAGGGCGAGCGGATCGAATCGCTGCTGCGCGACCAGGCCCGCGATCTGCTGCCGCCGACCGACGGAAAACCGGACTGAAACGCGCGCCACGGGTGTCAATTGCGTTGAAGAACCGTCTGCCGCGCATCGTGTTCCGTGACCTGCACGGCATCGTGCTGCTCGACAAGCCGCTGGGCCTGAGTTCCAACCAGGCACTGCAGGCCGTGCGTCGGCTGCTGCGCGCCGCCAAAGGCGGCCACACCGGCGCGCTCGATCCGCTGGCTACCGGCCTGCTGCCGCTGTGTTTCGGCGAGGCGACCAAGCTCGCCGGCAGCCTGTTGGGTGCACGCAAGGCGTACGTGGCCGAATGCCGGTTGGGCATCACCACCGATACGGCCGATCGCGAGGGCGAAATCGTGCAGCAGCGCCCGGTGCCCGTTCTGGACGAGGCCATCATCGAGGCGGCGCTGGCTCCGCTGCGCGGGCGCATCTGGCAGGTGCCGCCGATGTATTCGGCGCTCAAACGCGATGGCGAGCGCCTGTATGCCAAGGCACGGCGTGGCGAGAACGTCGAGGTGCCGCCGCGCGAGGTGGAGGTGCACCGGCTCGACCTGTTCGGGCGCAGCGCCGACACGTTGCAACTGCAGGTGGAGTGCGGCTCCGGCACGTATGTGCGCTCGCTGGCGGTGGACCTGGGCGAGCGCCTGGGCTGCGGCGCGCATCTGACGGCGCTGCGGCGCCTGTGGGTGGAACCCTTTCGCGAGCCGGACATGCTGACGCTGGAGCAGCTGCAGCAGGCCGCCGGCCAGGGCGACGAGGCGCTGCTGGCCTGCCTGCTGCCGGTGGCCGCCGGGCTGGCGCAGCTGCCCACGCTGCGGCTCGACGACGCCCAGAGCATGGCCATTTCACGCGGTCAGCCGATCGTGTTGGCCGATTCATCCGGCAGCGGCCGTTGCGCGGCGTATGCCAGCGATGGTGCCCTGCTGGCACTGCTGGAACTGGACGAGCAGGGGCGCGCGCGCATTCTGCGCGGCTTCAATCTGCCACCGGCCTGAACGATTCGGGCATTCACTGCGTCCGCTCTTGTTGTCATACCGCTCGCATCGGTAGAATAAGCAGGTTATTTCAGCGCTTTCATTCATCAAGGCGAAGCTTGCGCAACGTCATCACGGTGACGTTGCGCAAGCTTCGCATCGCCTTTCAAGGAACATATACCCATGTCTCTCACCGCAGAACAAACCGGCAAGATCATTGCTGATTTCGGCCGCGTGCCCAACGACACCGGCTCGTCGGAAGTCCAGGTGGCGCTGCTGTCCGCCCGCATCGACCATCTCACCGGCCACTTCAAGGAGCACAAGCAGGATCACCATTCCCGCCGTGGCCTGCTGAAGCTGGTCAACCAGCGCAAGCGCCTGCTCAGCTATCTGAAGGATCGCGATCTGGCGCGCTATCAGACCCTGATCGAACGCCTCGGCCTGCGTCGGTAATTCGTGCGTTCGTCCATGAACACGAAGATCAAGAGGCGCTCATCCATGAGCGCACTTTTCAATCAGATCAGGACACAATCAACGTGGCAAAAGTAACCAAGTCATTCCAGTACGGTAGTCACGAAGTCACGCTGGAAACGGGCGAAATTGCCCGCCAGGCCTCCGGTGCCGTCATGGCCAGCATGGGCGGCACGGTGGTGCTGGTCACCGCGGTGGCGGCCACCAAGCAGAAGGAAGGGCAGGATTTCTTCCCGCTCACCGTCGACTACGTCGAGAAGTTCTACTCGGCCGGCCGCATTCCCGGCGGCTTCTTCAAGCGCGAAGGCCGCCCGACCGAGAAGGAGACGCTGACCTCGCGTCTGATCGATCGTCCGGTGCGCCCGCTGTTTCCCGAGGACTTCAAGAACGAAGTGCAGGTGATCGCGCAGGTCGTCTCGCTCAATCCGGAGGTCGACGGCGACATCGTGGCGCTGCTCGGCGCCTCCGCCGCGCTGAGCCTGGCCGGGATCCCGTTCAAGGGCCCGATCGGTGCTGCCCGCGTGGGCTACGCCAACGGTACGTACCTGCTCAATCCGACCCACACCGAGCTGAAGACCTCCGCGCTGGATCTGGTCGTCGCCGGCACCGCGGGCGCGGTGCTGATGGTGGAATCCGAAGCCAAGCTGCTGTCCGAGGATGTAATGCTGGGCGCGGTGATGTTCGGTCACCAGCAGATGCAGGTGGCCATCCGCGCCATCGCCGAGCTGGCCGCCGAGGCCGCCAAGCCGTCGTGGGACTGGCAGCCGCCGGCCCGCAACGAGTCGCTGATCGCCGCCATCAAGGGCGCCGTCGGTGACCAGCTGGCGCAGGCGTTCCAGGTGCGCGACAAGCTGCAGCGCCGCGACGCGATCTCGGCGATCAAGGCCGACGTGATGGCCGTGCTGAAGGCCCAGGCCGAGGCCCACGGCTGGTCGTCCGGCGAGCTGGCCAAGGAGTTCGGCGAGCTCGAGTACCACACCATGCGCGACAGCGTGCTGAAGACCAAGGTGCGCATCGACGGCCGCCAGCTGGACGACGTGCGCGCGATCACGGCCCGCGTCGGCGTGCTGCCGCGCACGCATGGTTCCGCGCTGTTCACCCGCGGCGAGACGCAGGCGCTGGTCGTCGTCACGCTGGGCACCACGCGCGACGCGCAGATCATCGACGCGCCGGAAGGCGAGTCGAAGGATCCGTTCCTGTTCCACTACAACTTCCCGCCGTTCTCGGTGGGCGAGGCCGGCCGATTCGGTGCGCCCAAGCGTCGCGAGATCGGCCATGGCCGTCTGGCCAAGCGCGGCGTGCAGGCGGTGAAGCCGAGCATCGAGGAGTTCCCGTACGTGCTGCGCGTGGTCTCGGAAATTACCGAGTCCAACGGCTCCTCGTCGATGGCCTCGGTGTGCGGCTCCTCGCTGGCGATGATGGACGCGGGCGTGCCGCTGAAGGCGCCGGTGGCCGGCATTGCGATGGGCCTGGTGAAGGAGGGCGCCGACTTCGTGGTGCTGTCCGACATCCTCGGTGACGAGGATCATCTCGGCGACATGGACTTCAAGGTGGCCGGTAGTGCCGACGGCATTTCCGCGCTGCAGATGGACATCAAGATCGACGGCATCACCGAGGAGATCATGCGGGTGGCGCTGGCGCAGGCCAAGCGCGGTCGCCTGCATATCCTCGGCGAGATGGGCAAGGCGCTCACCACCGCCCGCACGGAAATGAGCGAGTACGCACCGCGTCTGATCACCATCAAGATCCATCCGGACAAGATCCGCGAAGTGATCGGCAAGGGCGGCGCCACCATCCGTTCGATCACCGAAGAGACCGGCACCACCATCGACATCAGCGACGACGGCACCATCATCGTCGGTTCGGTCAATCGCGAGGCCGGCGAAGCGGCGCGCAAGCGCATCGAGCAGATCGTCTCCGACGTCGAGCCGGGCCGTATCTACGAGGGCAAGGTCGCCAAGCTGATGGACTTCGGCGCGTTCGTCACGATCATGCCGGGCAAAGACGGTCTGGTGCACGTGTCGCAGATCTCCAGCGAGCGCGTCGAGAAGGTTTCCGACAAGCTCAAGGAAGGCGACATCGTCAAGGTCAAGGTGCTCGAAGTGGACAAGCAGGGGCGCATCCGCCTGTCGATCAAGGCCGTGCTGGAAGACGAAGCCAGCAACGCCTGAGCCTGCGCGGCTCATCGCGCCAAAGCAGATCAGCAAGGCCCGGCACATGCCGGGCCTTGTCGTTTCAGTAGCCATCATCCTGCCACAGCGGTTTTGTTAGGATGCATGGACACCGCGTGAGGATGTACCGATGAGCGATCCAGCCAACGATTTCATCAGGGATTATCAGACGCTGGCCCGGCAGTCGTGGGATGCGTGGGCCCGCCAGCTGCAGCAGCCACCAGCCGCCCATCCATTCGCGCCGGCGGCGGCCCAGGCCCAGGCCAGCGCGGGCAACGATGCGCTGGAGCGCACGCTGGCCGGCCTGAAGGGCTACTTCGAGTGGATGCAGGGTGCTGCTGCCGGTGGCGTCGGCGCGCCGTCGAGCGACTGGCGCCAGCAGCTGCAGCAGCTGTTCGGCGGCGCCAGCCAGCCGCTGGCACAGGCTTTCAGCGGTATCGACGGCGCCGGCGCGGAGGGTTTCACCCGCCAGTGGCAAGCGTGGATGCAGGCGGCGCAACAGCCTGGGGTTTTCGGCGATCTGGCCGGCAGTCACGGCGCCAGCCCGGCCTTTGGCCTGAACCGCGAACAGCAGATGCTGCAGCAGGACATGCTGTCGGCCGTGACGGAATCGCTGCAGGCTTCCGCGCGCTACCAGGCGCTGATCCAGCGCGCCAACGCGCAGGGCATGGAGCGCCTGCAGGACAAGCTCGCCGAACATGCCGAGCCGGGGCGCCAGATCGACTCGCTCAAGGCGCTGTATGACCTGTGGGTGGACGCCGCCGAGGAGGCCTATGCCGAGATCGCGCTGACCGAGGAGTTTCGCGAGGTCTACGGTGCGATGGTCAACACGCAGATGCGCGTGCGCCAGCTGCAGCAGCGGCAGACCGAGCAGTTGTGCCAGCAGCTCGGCGTGCCCACGCGCAGCGAAGTGTCCAGCCTTGGCGAGCGCCTGCAGGCGCTGCGCCGCGAACTGCGCGCTGGCAACGCGGCAGCCGCGAAGGATCACACCGACGATATCGCCAGCCTGCAGCGCGAGCTGGCAGCGCTGCGGCAGCGGCTGGCCGCGTCCAAGCCGGCGGCGGCTGGCGCGGTGCCGACGCAGCCCCGCCGTTCGACCGTAAAGAAGTCCGTCGCAAAGCCGAAGCCGCGCCCGATCGCCGCGAAAAAGTCCCTGACCGAGGCCACCCCGGCCGCGGCGCGCAAATCCGCCGCCGGCAAGGCAGCCGTCGTCTCCAGAACCCGCACCCCCACCGTCGCGCCGGCCAAGCCGCGCAAGCGCAAGTAAGGAGACGCCGTCATGTACACGCCATTGCGCATCGATCCGGCCAAGGCACTGGGCGATATCGCGGCGTTTCAGCGCAAGCTGGCCGCCGGCATGGGCCACCTGCGTGGCATGCGCGAGCCGGAGTACGCCAACACGCCGCGCGAGCTGGTCTACAGCGAGGACAAGCTGAAGGTGTGGCACTTCACCGGTCACGCCACGCCCACCTCGAAAACACCGCTGCTGATCGTCTATGCCCTGGTCAACACGGTCTGGATGACCGACCTGCAGGCCGACCGCTCGATGGTGCGCAACCTGCTGGAGCAGGGCGAAGACGTCTATCTGATCGACTGGGGCTACCCCGACGGCGCCGATCGCTGGCTCACGCTGGACGACTACATCAATGGCTACCTCGACCGCTGCGTCGATGCGGTGCGCCAGCGGCACCGGCTGGATGCGATCAACCTGCTCGGCATCTGCCAGGGCGGTGCGTTCTCGCTGTGCTACAGCGCGCTGCATCCGGGCAAGGTGAAAAACCTGATCACCATGGTCACCCCGGTGGACTTCCACACGCCGGACAACATGCTGTCGCACTGGTGCCGCAATCTCGACGTGGACCGGTTCGTCGACACCATGGGCAATATCCCCGCCGGGCTGATGAATTACGTCTACCTCACCCTGAAACCGGTGCGGCTGAACCAGCAGAAATACATCGGCATGGTCGACATCCTCGACAATCCGATCGAGTTGGAGAACTTCCTGCGGATGGAGCGCTGGATCTTCGATTCGCCCGATCAGGCCGGCGAGGCGTTCCGCCAGTTCATCAAGGATTTCTACCAGGGCAACAAGCTGGTCAAGGGCACGCTGGAGATCGGCGGCCGGCCGGTGGATCTGGGCGCGCTGACCGTGCCGGTGCTGAACATCTTTGCCGAACAGGATCACCTGGTGCCGCCGGACGCCTCGCGCGCGCTGGGAAAGCATCTTGGCAGCAGCGACTACACCCAGCTCGCGTTCAAGGGCGGGCATATCGGCATCTACGTGTCCGGCCGCGCGCAGCGCGAGGTACCGCCGGCCATCCATCAATGGCTGCGGGCGCGTGATTGAGTTTGCAGGAGACGATCAGTGACTTCCGACAAGCGGTTGTATCGCGCGCGCAGCGACCGGAAACTGGCGGGCGTCTGCGCCGGCATCGCCGACTATTTTGGCTGGGATCCGACTCTGGTCAGGGTGGGCTGGATCGTGCTGACCCTGATGGGCGGCTCGGGCATCCTGCTGTATCTGCTGCTGTGGCTGGTGATGCCCGAGGCGCCGTGAGGGCAGCACGCTGCGCCTGCACGATGCCGGCCCGGCACCGCGTAGTGTGTGTCGAAACCTGCATCCGCCGTCGCCCGCTTGGGCGATAATGGGCGGATGCATAACGTGACCCAAACGCATGACTCCATCCGCGCCGTGCAGTGGCAGGGCGACCATCTGCGCCTGCTCGATCAGCGCCGGCTGCCGCACGAGGAACGCTGGATCGACTGCCGCGATGCAGCCCAGGTCACCGGCGCGATTCGCGACCTGGCAGTGCGCGGCGCACCGGCGATCGGCATCACCGCGGCCTGGGGCGTGGCGATGGCCGCGCAGCAGGGTGCGGCCATCGCCGAGGTGCTGACCACGCTGCGCGCGGCGCGGCCCACCGCGGTCAACCTGATGTGGGCGCTGGATCGCATGAAGCGGCGGATCGCCGCCGGCGCCGATGCCGCGGCGCTGCTGCGCGAGGCGCAGGCGATCCAGGACGAGGATCTGGCCGCCAATCGGCGCATGGGCGAACTTGGCGCCGCGCTGATCGCCGCCCCCGCCGGCGTGCTGACCCACTGCAATACCGGCTCGCTGGCCACAGCCGGCTACGGCACTGCGCTGGGCGTGATCCGCGCCGGCGTGGCGGCCGGCCGCATCGCCCGCGTCTATGCCGGCGAAACGCGGCCATGGCAGCAGGGCGCGCGACTGACCATGTGGGAGCTGGTGCGCGACGGCATTCCGGCGCAGCTGATCGCCGACTCCGCCGCCGCGCACCTGATGAAGTCCGGCGCCGTGCAGTGGGTGATCGTGGGCGCCGACCGCATCGCCGCTAACGGCGACACCGCGAACAAGATCGGCACCTACCAGCTGGCGATCGCCGCGCGCTACCACGGCGTGCGGTTCATGGTGGTGGCGCCGTCGTCCACCGTCGACATGGCCACCGGCACCGGCGAGGAGATCGAGATCGAGCTGCGCGACCCGGCCGAGCTGCTCAGCACGGCCGGAACGCGCACGGTGGTCGAGGGCGCGCAGGCATGGAATCCGGTGTTCGACGTGACGCCGGCCGAACTGATCGATGCCATCGTCACCGAGCGCGGCGTGATCGAGCGGCCCAACAGCATCGCGATGCAGGCGATGTTCGGATCGTGAGGCTGTCGCGTGAAATCGGCCTGTTCGCGGCGGGCGGCGTGCTCGGTCTGCTGATCGACGCCGGCGTGGTGCAGCTGCTGGTGGGCTGGCAGCACTGGAATCCGTACCTGGCCAGGGTCATCTCGTTCCTGCTCGCCGCCACCTTCACCTGGTGGTGGAACCGCCGCTACACCTTTGCCGCACGCCGCAGCGATCGCGCCGCGCACGCCGAGTGGCTGCACTGGCTGGGCCTGATGAGCTTCGGGGCAGTGATCAACTACGGGATTTACGCGCTGCTGTTGCTGAACTTTGCCTCCCTGCACCGGTGGCCGGCGATAGCCGCGGCCGGCGGTTCGGCGGTGGCCGCGCTGGTCAATTTCGCGACCGCGCGCGGAATGCTTTTCAGGGGCTCCAAGACACCCACATAAGGTATTGATATAGATAGATAAAATACTGTCTATCTGGCACCTTTCGTGCTACACTCCAGCGGTTGTTTTCGGGCCGCTCGCGCATGCGCTTGAGGCGCCGCGTCAATGCCCACTTTTCGTTATCAGGGAAGCCGATTCATGGCAGAACTCGCCAAAGAAATCATCCGCGTCAACATCGAAGACGAGATGCGTCAGAGCTACCTCGATTACGCCATGAGCGTGATCGTGGGGCGCGCCCTTCCGGACGTGCGCGATGGTCTCAAACCCGTACATCGCCGTGTGCTGTTCGCGATGAACGAGCTGGGCAATGTGTGGAACAAGCCGTACAAGAAATCCGCCCGCGTGGTGGGTGACGTGATCGGTAAATACCATCCGCATGGTGATCAGTCGGTTTACGACGCGATCGTGCGCATGGCGCAGCCCTTTTCGCTGCGTTACCTGCTGGTGGACGGCCAGGGCAACTTCGGCTCGGTCGATGGCGACAACGCCGCCGCCATGCGTTATACCGAGGTGCGCATGTCGCGCCTCACGCACGAACTGCTGGCCGACATCGACAAGGAAACCGTCGACTTCGGCCCCAACTACGACGAGAGCGAGCACGAGCCGCTGGTGCTGCCGGCGCGCGTGCCGAACCTGCTGATCAACGGTTCGGCCGGCATCGCGGTGGGCATGGCCACCAACATCCCGCCGCACAACATCAACGAAGTCATCGCCGCCACCATGGCGCTGATCGACGATCCCGCACTGGGCATCGACGATCTGATGCATTACATCCCGGGGCCGGATTTCCCCACCTACGGCATCATCAACGGCTCCTCCGGCATCATCGAGGCGTATCGCACCGGTCGCGGCCGCATCCTGGTGCGCGCCCGCGCCGAGGTGGAAACCGAAGCGAACGGCCGCGAGACGATCATCGTCCACGAGTTGCCGTACCAGGTGAACAAGGCGCGGCTGATCGAGAAGATCGCCGAGCTGGTGAAGGAGAAGAAGCTCGAAGGCATCAGCGAGCTGCGCGACGAATCCGACAAGGACGGCATGCGCATCGTCATCGAGATCCGCAAGGACGCGATGGGCGACGTGGTGCTGAACAACCTGTTCCAGCAGACCCAACTGCAGGTCACTTTCGGCATCAACATGGTGGCGCTGCTGGACGGCCAGCCGCGGCTGCTTAACCTCAAGGACATCCTTGAGGCCTTCATCCGCCATCGTCGCGAAGTGGTGACCCGACGCACCATCTTCGAGCTGCGCAAGGCGCGCGCCCGCGCGCACATCCTCGAAGGCCTGACCGTGGCGCTGGCCAACATCGACGCCATGATCGAGCTGATCAAGACGTCCGCGTCGCCGGCCGAGGCGCGCGAGCGCATGGTCTCGCGTCGCTGGGAAGCCGGCCTCGTGCGCGCGCTGCTTTCGGCCACCGGCGCCCATGCGTCGCGGCCGGAGGAGATGGACCCGCGCGACGGCCTGAAGGACGACGGCTACCAGCTGTCCGAGGCGCAGGCGCTGGAAATCCTGGCGATGCGGCTGCACCGCCTCACCGGGCTGGAGCAGGAAAAGCTCTCCGACGAATACCGGCAGATCCTGGAAACCATCCGCGCCCTGATCGAGATCCTGGAGAACCCCGAGCGCCTGCTGGAAGTGATCCGCGGAGAGCTGGCGGCCGTCAAGGAGGAATTCGGCGACGCGCGGCGCACCGAGATCCAGCACTCGCAGGAAGACCTCAACGTACTCGACCTGATCGCCCCGGAAGACGTGGTGGTCACGCTGTCGCACACCGGCTACATCAAGCGCCAGCCAGCCAGCAGCTATCGCGCGCAGAAGCGCGGCGGCAAGGGCCGCTCGGCCTCCGCGCTGAAAGACGAGGATGTGGTCGAGCAGCTGTGGGTGGTCAATACGCACGACACCCTGCTCACCTTCACCAGCACCGGCCGCGTCTACTGGCTCAAGGTCTACCAGATGCCGGAAGCCGGTCCCGGCGCGCGCGGCAAGCCGATCGTCAACCTGCTGCCGCTGGGCGAGGGCGAGAAGGTGCAGGCAGTGCTGCCGGTGCGCGAATACACCGACGACCGCTGCGTGTTCTTCGCCACCCGCCGCGGCACCGTCAAGAAAACCCCGCTGACCGAATTCGCCTTCCAGCTGCAGAAGGGCAAGATCGCGATCAAGCTGGACGAGGGCGATGCGCTGGTCAACGTGGCGCTCACCGACGGCAACAGTGACATTCTGCTGTTCGCCTCCAACGGCAAGGTGAACCGCTTCGACGAGAACACCGTGCGTTCGATGGGCCGCACCGCCACCGGCGTGCGCGGCATGCGGCTGGCCGAGGGCGCCGAGGTGGTGTCGCTGATCGTGGCGGCCGAAGGCGACATTCTTACTGCCACCGCGCGTGGCTACGGTAAGCGCACCCAGCTGGTCGAGTTCACCAAGAAGGGCCGCGGCACCCAGGGCGTGATCGGCATCCAGTGCTCCGAGCGCAACGGCGCGCTGGTGGCGGCGACCCAGGTCACCGAAGCACATGAGCTGATGTTGATCTCCAACCAGGGCACCCTGGTGCGAACCCGCGTGGCCGAAGTGTCCCAGCTCGGCCGCAACACCCAGGGCGTCACCCTGATCAAACTGCCCGCCGACGAGACCCTGGTCGGCGTGATGCGGCTGGACGCGGTCGAGGACAGCGGTGAGGAAAGCGAGTTTGGCGATGCACCGGCGCCGGCCGATGGCGAAGGCTCCGCAGCGGTTGATCCGGCCCCGACTGAAGACTGAGCCTGTCGCGGTTCTGGACGAGAAAAACCCCGCTTCGGCGAGGTTTTTCTTTGTGCGCGCCCGGCAGGTCGCGTCTGCCTGGAGGTGCAAGTCCTCCACCCACCGTAAGCGGCTACCGTAGCCACCTTGCCCGCCGAGCTAAGGTGGCGGGATGGTTACGCAATCGGGGTTGTTGTCGATCGGTTGCGCGCTGGTTCGACTTGTTCATAGCTGCGCCAACACCTTCGCCAGTTCCTGGTCGAGCCTTGCCTCCACTTTTTTCAACGCTGCCAGCTCCGCCGCGAGCTCGGGAATCTCGCGCATCACCTTGGCACCGCCGTGGGGCAGATAGCGCGAGGGCGACAGCTTGTAGTTGTTTTCCGTCGCATGGGCCTTGTCGATCACCGCGACCAGTCCGCCCAGCGGCTCGCTTTTCAGATACGCCGTTGTAGAACAGGTTGTCGGGCAGCAGGATCACACCGTCGATCAGGTCATGCTCGAAGGAGCAGGTAGTTCTTGAGCTTGGGCACATCCTTTTCGCCGCGGATCTGACAGGCGGCATCCCCCCACAGCATCTGCCCGTCGGCGTGGTGCCCAGCACCCGGCGGTTGATGGTGGCCTCGCAGGCCATCATTGCCTCGTCAGCATCACCCGCCTGGGTGATACACCCGCTCGGTATGCCCTTTGAGCTGCTGCGGCCAGAAGTACACCGTGCGCAGGTCGCCGGTGGTGTAGCGCTCGGCCTCGTCGTTGAAGTGCGGCGAGTCGGGGTGGCCGCTTTCGCCGCCTGCGGTGATGGCGCGGGCGCGCACCTTGGGGCCGAACTCGACCACCGCCACAAAGCTGTTGCCGCTGGTGCCGTAGTAGCGCCTGGTGCCGGGCCAGCGATGTGCGCCGAAGGAGGCCAGCGAGCCCCAGCGTGAGGAGGTGAACGGCACCGGGATGCTCGGCTTCGCATCGTCGAACGGCTGCTGGATGGCGCCGGTGAGGCGCTGGTAGCGGTTGACCTCGCCCCACGGCACGCCCCAGCTGCCGAAGTCCTTTTGCAGTCGATCGCAGGCTTCAGCCAGCGCATTGAGGCGCGCGCGCGAACCGGCCTTCTCGGCCATCACGTCGTAGATCGACAGACCTTCGGCAGTGTCCGCCTTGCTCACCTCGTCCCACAGCGTGTCGCCCCAGAACACCGCCAGCGTGGTCGGCATCGAGGCGATGCCCCATCGGTAGTCCCAGCCGCGCAGCAGCGCGATCGGACCGCGCAGCTTGTCCTTCAGCGGGTCGCTGGCGGCCAGCGCATCGTAGTCGGCGATGAGGATCGGGATCTGCCGCGCGAACGCGGGCAGGTAGGAATCGAACGCGGCGCTGATCAGCGAGGGCAGCGTCCAGTCCTTCGCGCCGGTGAGCAGGCGGGTGGCGTGCAGGCCGCGCGGGTTCTCGCCGAAGGTGTCCATGTAGCGCGGGTAGTCGGCCTGCTTCGGGCTGTTGGGGCCGGCCGCCGAGTACGGCCAGTCGTTGGTGTTGAACACCCAGCCGTTGGGCGGATTCACCACCTGCGGCAGCTGGCTGAGTGGCGTCAGGCCGTGCCAGTCGGTGGCCGGGTTCGAGCCGTCCACCGGCTTGGTGTAATCGAAGCGGTTGTCGCGCCGGGGCACGAACTGCGGCATCAGGAAGGCGATCTCGCCCTTGTCGTCAGCGAACAGGGTGTTGTTGGAGGAGTTGGCCTTCAGCTCGGCCACCTTCATGTAGCTGGCCAGGTCGTGCGTCCTGGTGCGCAGCCAGCTCTGCTCCAGCGCAGGCACCGGCTTGTTCATCAGCGCCTCGGCGATCCATTTGCCGCCCAGCTCGCGCACGATCGGGCCGTGGTGGGTGAAGTACGCGGTGAAGCTGCGCTGCGCCAGCGTGCCGTCCTTGGCGCGGTAGTGCAGCGTGATCTGCCGCGTGGTGACCGGCCGCAGCGCCTTGCCGTAGCGGTAGTACAGCTTGCCGCCCTGGCGCACGATCGTCTCGGCGAACTCGTCCACCGCGTCGACGCCGGTGGAGGTGTGCATCCAGCCCACATGCTGGTTGAAGCCCTGGTAGATGAAGAACTGGCCCCAGGTCACCGCGCCGTAGGCGTCCAGCCCAGCGTCGCTGGACATCTGCAGCTCGGAGCGGAAGAAGAACGAGGTGTGCGGGTTGATCAGCAGCAGCGCATGGCCGTCGGCGGTGAGCCTGGGCGCGATGGCGATGCCGTTGGAGCCGGTCGGCTCGACCCAGCTGGGCTGTATGCGCACCTGCGCCAGCGGCGCGTCGGTGGCGCGGCCGTAGAACGCCTTGAGCGGCTTCAGCTCCACCCGCTCGATGTCGCCGCCGATGCTGCCTTCGGTGAAGGACAGCGCCATCCACGGCTCGAAGTGCGTGATCACGCGCGGATGCACGTGCGGGTAGGTGGCGAGATAAAAATTCAGCCCGTCGGCCCATGCGTTCATCAGCTGCTGCAGCCACGGTGGGCTCTGGCCGTAGAGCGTTTGCAGCGTCTGCGGATCGATGAACAGCCGCTGGCGCAGATCCTGCCAGAGGGCCGGCTCGCCCTCGGCCTCGGCCAGCCGCCCCAGCGAGACGAGGTAGTTGGTCTCCACGCGGTTGAAGTCGTCCTCGGCCTGCGCGTAGGCCATGCCGAACACCGCGTCCGCATCCGTGCGGCCGTGCACGTGGGCGATGCCCCAGTCGTCACGGGTGATCGTGACCGCCTGCGCCTCGCGCTGCCAGCGGGCTGCATCGGCGACGCTGCCGGATGCGTCGGCATGCCCGCCGCCGGCGAGGGCCAGCAGGGCGATCAACAGCAGTGAGCGTCGAAGTACCGCGGTGCGCATCAGCATCGGCGTGTCCGGAAAAGGGTGCAGGCATTCTGGCCGCTGGCGCGGTCCGTTGTCAGCCGCCGTCCGAGGGCAGCATGCCTGCGTGCCGCATCCATTGCAGCGTATCGGCGAGCAGCGTGTCCAGCGGCGTTTCCACATAGTCCAGTTCGCGGCGAGCCTTGGCCGAGTCCACCTGCAGCCGGTGCGAGGTCAGCGCGGCGCCTTCGGGGGTGATGTCCGGCTCCCTGCCGGTGACCCGCGACCACGCATCGGACAGCCGCGCAAACCCCATCAGCGCCCACGCCGGCGTGGCGCCGCGCGGCGTGCGCCGGCCCAGCGCCGCGCCGACCCGCTGCACGAAGTCGACGAAGCTGGCCTGCTCGCCGCCGAGCAGGAAACGCTGCTCGAAGCGCCGCTGCTGCCAGGCGCGCACCTGGGCCTTGGCGATCTCGCGCACGTCGGCAAACGCGCCGATGCCGGGCGGGATGCCGGGAAGCTGCTGGCGCTCGATCAGCATGATCAGGCGCGCCCAGTTGTGGCGGTCGCCCGGCCCCAGGATGTGGCTGGGGTTGAACACGATCCACGGCAGCGCCGAGCGCCGCACCGCCTGCTCGCCGAGGTACTTGCTGCGCTCGTAGTTGATCCAGCTGTCGCCGCCGCGCTGCGGCACCGACTCATCGATCACGCCGTGCACGAGGTGCGACCACGCCGACACCGACGAGGTGTGCATGAAGCCCTGCACGCCGGCCGATTCGGCGGCGCGCAGCAGGTTCCCGGTGCCCTGCACATTGCTGGCGGTCTGCGCCGCCGCGTGCGGACGCCACAGGCTGGTGTCGGCGGCGGCGTGGAACACCGCCGCGCATCCGGCCAGCGCGGCCTGCAGCGCGGCCTGATCGGCGAGGCTCGCCCGCACTGGCACGCCGCCGCCGGCCGCGATGGCGGCGTCGGATTCCGGTCGCCGCGACAGCGCGCGCACCGCGCAACCCGCCGCGCGCAGCTCGCGCAGCAGATGGCCGCCCAGAAATCCGCTGGCGCCGGTGAGAAAGACGGTGGTCATCGAGTGGCCTGCCTGAGGTGGAGTGGGTGCGTGCTTTCGTTGCAGCCGAAGTGAGCATAGCGCCGGTGCGGCGCCGTGCGGGCCGGATGACGTGTGCCTGCGGTGTGGCCCGTCACGACGTGGCTGAACTGTCGAAATACAACAGTGTCATGCCCTCGCCGGGGGCGGTCCGGCGGCCGCTCATGGTCGCCACGCCGTCGGTGGAGCAGCGCAGGATCCACGCCATCACCCACGGCGCGCGGCCGGGCTGCAGGCCGAGCATGCAGCGCACCTCACCGAACAGCGGCTGGCGGGTGAGCGGATGCTGCCCCACGGGCACTTGGCGGAAGCGCTTCTGCACGATCCACTGGCGCGGCGTGGGGAGCGCCTGCAGCTGTGCCGCCGTGGGCGCCAGCAGCAGGCCGCTGCCGGAATGTCCGCTGACGGACTTGGCCACCCAGCGCTGCGGCTGCGCCCACTGCGCGGCGCGCAGCGGGCTGTCCTCGACCCAGTGGCAGGCTTCGTGTGCGGCCAGCGGCAGCTCGGCCAGGCTGCCCTTGTGGATCCCCTCGTACCAGGCCGGGTGGCTGTGCCAGCTGAGCCGATCGGCCGCGCGCAGGGTGGCCTCGGCCTGCGATCGGTCGGACGCGGACAGGTCCGAGAAGATCAGCCGGTTCCACACGTGGCTGTAGTGCTGCGCGGCGCGCTGCGAGGTGTCCGCATCGCGCAGCAGGCCATCGGCTGCGGTCAGCTCGCGCCAGTCGCGCACGGCCACGTGCCACCAGTGGCGGGCGCCGTCGAGGTCTGGCCAGCTGAGGCCGGTGCGCGGCTGATCCTCGATCAGCACGGTGGCGGCGTGGGGCGCCACCCAGCGACGCAGGTGCTCGACCCAGTCGGTTGCGCCGGGCAGCGGGTCGTGCGGCAGCCAGCGCGGCGCCAGCCCATGCAGCCGCCGCTGCGCCAGATGCATGGCGTGGAAGGTGGGCAGCATGGTGGTGAACGCCTGGATCTCCACCCAGGCCAGATCGAACGGGCGCTGCGGGTGCTCCACCAGCGCCAGATCCAGCGCCAGCACATCCGGCTGCGTCCCCGGCCACGCGATGCGCGCCGGCTGCAGCTGCGGCTGCAGCGCCGCCAGCAGGTGCGCGATCTTGGCGCGCAGCGCCTGCTGCAGGGCGTGGTTGCCGACCCCGTAGTGATCCGACAGCAGGCTCTGCGGCAGGTGCGGCGCACCGACCTGCGCCAGCGCCTGTGCCATCGGTTCCACGCCGAGCGATGCCAGTCGAAGTTCGGGCAAGGCGTTCATCACGAGGCCTCGGCGTAGCGCGGCAGCACCGCGTCGTCACAGGCCAGCGCCGCCATCCATTGCAAGGTGGTGCGCCAGTCGGCATGGCGCTGGGCCTGCCGGCGCAGTACGTCGGCAAACGTGCCCTGGCACAGCGCATCGGCCAGATGGCGTTCCCAGTAGTTGCGCTCGGCGGCGTCGGCCGCGCGCGGCGCGATGCGTGCCCACCAGCGCTCGAAATGCAGCGCGGTGCTGCAGGCTTCGTCGCGGTGCCAGTCGATCCACTGCGCGCGCAGGCCATGTCGGCGCGCGCGCCACTTGTTCTCGTCGATGCAGGCGCGCGACCACGCCGGCTTGGCGCGTCCGGCGTGCAGCTCCAGCAGCAGGGTTTCGGCCTCCCACTTCAGCAGCGTGGCGATCAGGCCGATGCGCACCAGGTCCGGGTGCGTGTCCATGATGCGCACCTCCAGCGTGCCGTAGCGATGATGCAGGCGGAGGTCCTGCCACAGCCCCTGATCCTCGCCCAGGCAGCCGGTGTGGCGCAGCCGGCGCACGTGGGTCTGGTAGTCGTGCTCGCTCTCCCACACCTCGGGCGTGCCCATGCGCGGATAGCGATCCAGCAAGCTGTGTCGCCAGGAATGCAACCCGCTGTCGCGGCCCTCGAAAAACGGCGAGCTGGCGGACAGCGCCAGCACCTCGGGCAGCACATGGCGCAGCCGGTTCATCACCGCCATCCGCGGCGCGCCGGCCTCGAAGCCCAGATGCAGGTGCATGCCGAAGCTGAGCGCGCCGCGCGCCACGTCGCGGTATTCGTCCACCAGCTGGCAGTAGTGTGGGTGCCCGGGGTCGTCATGCAGCGCCTGCTGCTGCCACGGCGAAGTGGGGTGGATGCCGGCGATCAGGATCTGCTGGCCCTGCGTCGCCGCGCGCCGCCGCGCCTGCGCGCGCAGCACGCGCAGGGCGGCCAGCAGCTGCGGCACCGCGTGGCAGATGCGCGTCTTCACCTCGATCACGCAGCGGTGGATCTCCCGGTCCATCAGGCCCTCCGGCAGCTCGGCCTCGGCAAACTCCGCGGCAAAGTCGTGGGCCACCAGCTGCCCGTGTGCATCGATGACCTGGATTTCCTCTTCCATCCCAAGCGTGATCATGCGCGTGCTCCTTCGAGTGGCCCCGGCCGCGAATTCGGATAGGGCGATGCGGTGAAACGGCGAGGCCTGACTGTAAGGCTGGACGTCCATTTCCCGCTGTCGATTGGCCCGCGTGGCGGGGTTTCGGCAGGCGTGCCGGCGCGGTCGGTGCGCCGGCAGTGGTCGAGGTGGTCCCTCTGCAGGCATGATCCAGCCACATCTCATGACGGGCACTGCGACGTGACAATCGAACTGATGATGCTGGCGTGGTCGGTGGTGCCGTGCAGTGCGCCCAGCGGGGTGCTGGAAGCGGCCGACAACAGCGCGCCAGGGCGCGCTCCGGCGGTCTGAGGAATGCTGCCTGTCCGTGGGCACGCAGACATGGCGTCGAGCGGGTGGCCGACGCTGGTGGGTGCGGCAGCCCGCGCTGCGATGTTGGCAGCGACAGGCCGCCGTCCGCGTCGATGCGGGTCATGCACCTGCTGGCGCCGGCCATCCAGAACTTCCCGATCAAAAAAATGCACGCCAGTTCGCCTGGCCGGAACTCAGCTGGCGCTACTCTGCAAGGGCAATCTGCGGCGGGCACCCGAGCACCCCGGCGCGGGCCCGCACGAGTGTCGGTCGCCGCTGATGCGGATGCTGCGGCACTGCGAAAATGCATGAATCACGCATCGAAGGTTTCCGGTATCGCTCGGCGATACCGGATCACAACCGGCAGCAGCCAGCCTGGCTGCCGGACAAGCAGCAGCAACCCACCGCAACATTCCACGCCGCAGGAGAATCACATGAGTACTCGTTTCGAACGCACCGGCCCGCTGACTGAACTGACCAGCTACCCGCAATGGGCGCAGGACATGGTGGCGGACTGCGAGAGCACCAAGCAG
>JAJYSM010000123.1 GCA_021793575.1 Pseudomonadota bacterium | reverse complement strand
GCCTCGGGCTTCCTTCAGACGACCAGTCACCCGATCGCCCTTGCCTCTGGCTAATCCTTCCCCTTGCCGGGTGGATAGAGGACTTTCACCTCCAAGCAGGTGCGCCCTGCCGGGCGCACCATGCAAAGACGCCGGCATCGAGCCGGCGTTTTTCTTGCACCTTGCGGGTGGCTCAGCCCGGCGGCCAGTGCAGGCGGCGGCCAGCCAGCAGGTGCACGTGCAGGTGAAACACGGTCTGGCCGCCGTCGGCATTGCAGTTGACCACGGTGCGGTAGCCCTGCTCGGCAAAACCCTGCTGCCTGGCGTAATCGGCTGCGGCCAGCAGCAGCTTGCCGAGCAGATCGGCATCTGCGGGCGTCGCATCGTTGAGGGTGGCCAGCGTCTTTTTCGGAATGAACAGCACGTGCACCGGCGCCTGCGGATTCAGGTCGCGAAAGGCCAGCACCTCGTCGTTCTCGTAGACAATCTCGGCCGGAATCTCGCGGCGGACAATTTTGCTGAAAAGGGTCTCGGCCATGGCCTGTTCTCCATCGGTTCAATCGAGCAGCTGGCGGCCGCCGAAGGCGTGCGCCAGGGTGCTGCGGTCCACATATTCCAGCTCGCCGCCCAGCGGCACGCCGTGCGCCAGCCGGGTCGGCCGCACGCCGCCGGCGCGTGCCAGCTGCGCCAGGTAATGTGCGGTGGCCTCGCCTTCGACGGTGGGGTTGGTGGCGATGATCAGCTCCTCGATCTCGCCCTCGCCCAGGCGCCGGGTGAGCTGCGCCAGCCCCAGCTCCTCCGGCCCCAGTCCGTCCAGCGGCGACAGCCGCCCCATCAGCACGAAATACTGGCCGCGATAGCCGGTGGCCTGCTCGATCGCGGCCAGATCGGTCGGCGACTCCACCACGCACAGCAGCTGCCGATCGCGGCTGCTGCTGGCGCACAGCGCGCACAGCGGCGTCTCGCTGAAATTGCGGCACTCGCCGCAGTGGCCGATCTGCCGCATCGCCCGCTCCAGCGCCGCGGACAGCTTGAGGCCGCGCTCGCGCTCGCGCTCAAGCAGGTGGAAGGCCATCCGCTGCGCGCTCTTGCCGCCCACGCCAGGCAGGCAACGCAGCGCTTCGATCAGTTCGGCGAGTAGGGGGGAACCGCTCATGGTCGTCTGGTCAGCCCTTGGACGGCATCAGAACGGCATCTTGAAGCCGGCCGGCAGGTTCATGCCGGCGGTGACGCCGCCGAGCTTGCTCCTGCTGAGCTCAGCCACCTTGTTCACCGCATCGTTGACCGCCGCGGCGACCAGGTCCTCGGCCATCTCCGGATCGTCGGCGAACGCCTGACGGTCGATCTGCACCCGCCGCACCTCGTGGGCGCCGGTCATCACCACGCTGACCAGGCCGCCGCCGGCGCTGCCGGTGACTTCCAGCTGGGCGATCTCTTCCTGCG
This sequence comes from Pseudomonadota bacterium, assembly GCA_021793575.1. GTDB lineage: Bacteria > Pseudomonadota > Gammaproteobacteria > Xanthomonadales > Rhodanobacteraceae > Rhodanobacter. The sequence goes on along the minus strand of JAJYSM010000123.1, from coordinate 1,501 downwards.
CGCGCTTCATGTCTTCCTGCATGCGCTGGGCCTGCTGCATCAGCTGACCGATCTGTCCTCTCATCGCACTGCTCCGGGTTCAATCATCAGGGTTCACTGGGTCACATTCAGTTGGCAAGGGGCTTGACCGACTGCGGCAGCACCCGCGCGCCGAATTCGCGCTTCAGCGACTGCACCAGCGGATCGCCCTCGATCGACTGCTCGGCATCGGACTGCGCCTGGTCGCGGGCCTGCGCGGCGCGCGCGGCAGGCGTCTCGGCAGCGGCCGCCTGGGTGCTGCTGATGAAGCGCAGGCGGATACGCTCGCCCAGCACCGCGCTGATGCGCTCCTCCATCTGGCTCACCATCGGCTCGACCGCCATGCTCATGTGCGTCGGCTGCAGCGCCAGCACCAGCGTATGGCCATCGCGCTCGCGCAGCACCGCATTCTGCGCCACCACGCCGAACGGCCCGCGCAGGCCCGCGCGCTCGATCAGCGCCTCCCAGTCGGGCAAGCCGCGTTGGTCGATCGCCAGCGGCGTCAACGGCGCCGACACCGCGGCCGCCGACGGCTGGGCGGGAGCGGGAGGGCTGCTTTCGCGGACGGCTGGTGCGGCGGCAGGACGTACGGCCGGTTCGCGCGGCGATGCCGTCGGTGTCTGCGGACGCGGTGCCGCAGGCGTCGTGGTTGCCGCCGGCCGTTCGGCGCGCGGCGCCGCGTCGCCAGGCCGGAAAGCCAGCATGCGCAACATGGCCATCTCGAAGCCGGTGCGCGCATCGGGCGCGAGGCTCAGATCGCGTCGACCGGCGGTGGCGATCTGGTAATACAGCTGCACGTCTTCCGGCGTCATGCGCGCGGCCAGCGTGAGCAGCGCGCTGTCGTCATCGCTGCCCTCCTCCGGCCGGTAGCCCGGGATCAGCTGGATCAGCTGCAGGCGGTGCAGCACGCTGGCCAGATCGTCCAGCACGCCACCGAAATCGGGCGAGTACGAGGCGATCTGCGCGCACTCGGCCAGCAGCCTCTCGCCGTCGCCCGCCGCCAGCGCATCGAGCACGCCCAGCACCTGCCCGCGCGCCACGCTGCCGAGCATGCTGCGCACGTCGTCGGCATGCAACGCGCCACCGCCGTAGGCAATTGCCTGATCGAGCAGCGACAGGCCATCGCGCAGCGAGCCGTCGGCGCCGCGCGCCAACTCGACGATGGCGCTGTCCTCGTAGGCGATGTTCTCCGCCGCCAGGATGTGGCGCATCTGGCCGGCGATCTGTTCCGGCAGCAGCCGCTTCAGATTGAACTTCAGGCAGCGCGACAGCACCGTCACCGGCAGCTTCTGCGGGTCGGTGGTGGCAAGCAGGAACTTCACGTGCGGCGGCGGTTCTTCCAGCGTTTTCAGCAGCGCGTTGAACGCGTTCCTGGACAGCATGTGCACCTCGTCGACCAGGTACACCTTGAAGCGACCGCGCGAGGGCGCGTACTGCGCGTTCTCGATCACTTCGCGCACGTCGTCCACACCGGTGTTGCTGG
>JAJYSM010000011.1 GCA_021793575.1 Pseudomonadota bacterium | reverse complement strand
GCCGATTTGATCTGCGTGCGATGCTGCCGCGACTGGCGCGGGCGATGATGCTCTGCAAGCCTCATCCCGAGCCGGTTCTGCGCATGGCGAGCAATTTTCATGGCTGAGGATCAGGGCGAATCAGGTGCGCAGAAGGCGCGGGTGCCAGCGCGCGGAATGCCGCGCGGTTTCAGTACACGCTGTGCGCCGTATGCCAGCCGGGCTGCGGCCGCGCGGGCGGCGCGATGGCGCGTGGCTCGTCCGCATCGGGCATGGCGATATCCGGAATCCCGGCCAGACCCTCGACAGCCAGCGGCACGCTGACCGGCTCCGTCGGTTTGCGCGCTGCCAGTCGCCCGGCCTGCACCAGCTGCGCGATGCGCTGGCATACCTCGTCGCTGCCGAACGGCTTGCGCATGAAATCGTCGGCGCCGAAGCGCTGCACGTAGAACTGCTCGGTGGCCTGCTGGTTGCCGCTGATCATCACGATCGGGATATGCCGCGTCAGCGGGTCGTGGCGCAGCGTCCGCAGCACCGCAAAACCGTTCATGCCGGGCATCACGATGTCGAGAAAGATCAGCGCCGGCTGCTCGCTGCGCGCCAGTTCGATGGCGCTCGGGCCATCGCCGGCTCTGGACACGGCATAACCCTCAAGGCCAAGCATCTTGTCCAGCACGGCGCAGATGGTGGGCGAATCGTCGACCACCAGCATGCGTGCGCCCAGCGCGGCCTGCTGCTGCGGCGCAGGCTCCTGTTCGTCCAGCCCCGCGCTGACGAGCAGGCGTTTCAAGAATCCGATTCCGCTCATTGCGCGACTCCCGTGGACCACCGCTGCCGATAGCGGGATCGCGCGCCGCGCGCTCCCACCCCTGGCCGTGATGGTGCCGCGGATGGCGCCGGCAAACTGCGATGCAGCGCTCAGAGCTTGGGAAGAAAACTGCTTTCTGTGGTTTTCTTCCAGCGCGAGTCCGGCGCATGTCCGGACTTGCTCACGCGCATCAGGCACGGGCGTGCCCGATCCGCGACCGGCCTGAAAGGTTGAATAGTCACGACCTCTCAGCGCGAGTCCTTCATGCGGCGCAGCTGCTGGCGCGCGTGCTTGTCCGGCCGCCGCAGCGGACCGTCCGGACCGATCAGACGGCGCTGTTCGCGCGCCGCCTCGCGGGCGATCCGGCTGGGCTCGGTTTCCTGGTACAGCGCCTGCGCCACCGCGGCTGGGCCGCGCTGCGTGGACAGCGCCAGCACGTGCAGTTCCAGCCGCTCCTCGCCGCGGCGGACCTTCAGCCGGTCGCCCGCGCGCAGCGCCTTCGCCGGCTTGCAGGCGCTGTCGTTGAGTTCGACCTGGCCGCTCTCGACCGCCTGCTTGGCGAGGCTGCGGGTCTTGAAGAAGCGCGCCGCCCACAGCCACACGTCGATGCGCACGTCATCCGCGGATTGGATGGCCCGGGATCGGATTGCCTGCTCGCTCATGGCGATAGTAAGGCCGCGTCACAGCGCTCGGGAATCACGACATGCAATGGACCACGTCGAACATCGTCATCGACGCGCTGCTTTTCATCAGTGGCTTCTGGCTTGGGCATGCGTCGCTGAGGCTGGCTATTTCAGGCGATCGTGCGGATCGGGCATCGCGATGTCGGGAATCGCGTGGTAGGCGGTGGCGTCTGACGGCTCCGTCGCGGCCGCGGCGGCGGCACGTTCGCGCACCTGCAACCGGCCGCTCTGGCTGAGGTGCTGGATGCGCGCAAACACCTCGCCGCGACCGAACGGCTTTTTCATGAAATCGTCGGCGCCGAAGCGCTGCACGTAGAACTGCTCGGTGGCCTGCAGGTTGCCGCTGATCATCACGATCGGGATGGCCCGCGTCAGCGGATCGCGGCGCAGCGCGCGCAGCACTGAAAAACCGTTGATTCCGGGCAACACGATGTCGAGAAACACCAGGTCGGGCCGCTCGCGCCGGGCCAGTTCAATCGCCGACTCGCCATCGGCGGCCTTCAGCACCACGTGGCCGCCCTGGGTCAGCATCTTGCCGAGCACCGCGCGGATGGTGGAGGAGTCGTCCACCACCAGGATGCAGGCGCCCCGGGACACCTCCGTGCGGGGTACGGCGCGCCGTTCCCCGGTCGGGCTGCTGAAAATGCGCCGAATCAGATCAAAGCTTGCCATGCCGCGAGCCCCCGCCCATGCGTGGCGATCAGTCTCGACGCTTGCGCGGCGCCGCGCAAGTCGCGCCGCTCAACCACCCAGCCACAGATTGGCCAGCGGCACGCTGAGCAGCGATAGCACGATACCCGCGCCCAGCACGGTATTGGCCAGCGCCGGCTCCAGTTCGTATTCATCGGCCAGGATCGCCGCCGACACCATCGGCGCCATCGCCGCCTGCAGCACGCCAACCGTGAGCAGCAGGCCGCCGACGCCAGCCGCCGTACCCAGCGCCCAGCACAGCAGCGGCGCCAGCAACAACTTCCAGCCCAGCCCCGCGCCGACCGCAGCTGCCTGCCCGCGGCCGAGCCGGAAGGTCAACTGCAGCCCCACCGAGAACAGCGCCAGCGGGGTCAGGGTGGTACCGATCGGCGCCAGCACGTCGTGTATCCAACCCGGCCAGCCGCCCAGCAGGCCGACCACGATGCCGGCCAGCAAGGCCACGAACGCGGGAAACGTGAGGATGCGCCGCAGGATCTGCAGCGGCTGCGGTCGGCGCCCGGCATACAGGCTGGCCACCACGATGCCGGCCGAGGCCAGCAGCGGAAAGCAGCCCAGCTGATCGGCCACCACCGCCAGCGACAGTCCGGCCTGGCCGTGCAGCGCCTGTATCAGCGGATAGCCCATGAACGAGGTATTGCCCAGCCCGCAGACCAGGATCAGCGCGCCGATGCGCTGCCGCGACCAGCCCAGCCGCGGCCCGAGCAGGCCGAACAGCAGCCACGCGCCGAAGAAGGTGATCCACATCGCCGCCACCGGAAACCACATCTGCGCGTCGAAGTGGAGCGCAGGGATCAACTCCAGCACCAGTGCCGGCAGCGCCACGTTGATCACCCACCAGTTGATGCCCGGCACGATGCCGGCCGGCGGACTGGCAAGGCGAGCCACCAGCACACCGAGCAACAGGCACACGAACAGCAGCAGCAACGCACTCATCGAAATCGCCACACGGCGGACAGGGAGCGCTATTAGACGCGATGCCACCCGGCGCAGGAAGCTTGCCGCGCGGCAAGTGCGGGATAATTAATGCATGGCTCGCCGCGGTCCAACGGCGCTGCCGCCGTACCTCACCGTGGATGACGCCGCCGATGACTGATCCCACTCACCGCGTGCACGGCCTGGCCGACGACCGCATGGCGGCCGACTGGCCCGCGCTGACGCATGCCGAAGTGGCAGCCCTGCTGCGCCGCTACGACGCGGCCGGCACGCTGCAGCGGATCGGCTGGCACAGCCCGCGGCCGCTGTCCGCGGCGGCGCTGGTCGAGACCTCGGCCGGCGCGCGGTTCGTCAAGCGCCACCACCGACGCGTGCGCACGGTCGCCACGCTCAGCGAAGAACATCGCTTCATCGCCCACCTGCGCGCCAACGGCGCGCCGATACCCGCCGTGCTGGCGGATGCGCAGGGGCAGACCGCGGTGGCGATCGGCGCGTGGGTGTACGAGCTGCACCACGGCGCCGAGGGCGTGGACCTGTACCGCGAGGCGGTCTCGTGGTCGCCGCTGCCCGATCGCGGCCACGCGCGCGCCGCCGGCCTGGCGCTGGCGGCGCTGCATGACGCCGCCGCGGGCTATCGCGCACCGCAGCGCGACAGCCACCTGCTGGTGGCGCGCAGCGAGCTGCTGCTGGCGCCCGATCCGATCGCCGCGCTGCGCGCGCAGCTGCCCGCCCGGCCGGGGCTGGCCGACTACCTGCGCCAACGCGACTGGCCGCAGGATCTCGCCCGCATGCTGGTGCCGTTCCATCGCACTGTGCAGCCGCGGCTGCTGCAGCAACCGGCGCTGTGGACGCACGGCGACTGGCACGTCTCCAACCTGTGCTGGAGCGGCGCAGGCAGCGATGCCCGCGTCAGCGCGGTGCTCGACTTCGGCCTGGCCGCGCGCACGTTTGCGCTGTTCGACCTGGCCACCGCGATCGAACGCAACGCGATCGCCTGGCTGGCGCTGGACGGCGGCGACGCCGCGGTGCACGCCGACATCGCGCTGGCGCTGATCGACGGCTACCGCCAGCGGCGCCCGCTGGATGCCGCCGGGCTCACCCTGCTGGCCGATCTGCTGCCGCTGGTGCATCTGGATTTCGCGCTGTCCGAGGTCGAGTATTTCCACGCGATCACCGGCTCACGCGAGCATGCCGACGTCGCTTACGACACCTTTCTGTTGGGCCACGCCGCATGGTTCGGCACGCCGCCGGGGCAGCGCCTGCGGCAGACGCTGCGCCAGCCCACCTGACAAACGCGGTCGCGGCGTGGTTCAATACGCGCTCTGAAGCGGGGGTGCCCGGCATTGCCGGGCTGAGAGAGTCCCTTGGAACCTGACCCGGGTCATGCCGGCGTAGGGAGCTTGATGATTCGGCACGCCCATCCCGGGCGTCCGGGTTGCCGTCGCTTCGTCCGTACCCGGAAGTTGCCGACGATGCCACGCACCCCGCTGTTTCTTGCCTGCCTGTCGCTGATCCCGCTGGCCCATGCGCAGGACACCTCGCCTGTCGCCGCGCCGACCACGCTGCCAGCCATGCGCAAGCCGCTGCTGCCGGTGAAACAGCTGTCGGCGGTGCATGTGCAGGCCAACAGCAAGCCCGGCTACAGCGCCGACAGCGCGCAGATCGGCAACTTCGGCCATGCACCGCTGCGCGACACGCCGGCCGCGATCACCGTGATCACCCGCGCCCAGCTCGACGATCGCCAGCCGCGCACGCTCAGCGACCTCGGCCACATGGACGCCGCCGTGGGCGACAGCTACGCCGCGGTCGGCTACTACCAGGACATTGCGATCCGCGGATTTCCGCTGGACCTGGCCACCAGCTTCCGCTTCAACGGCATGAGCATGGCCGGCGAGCAGTACGTGACGCTGGAAGACAAGCAGCAGGTGGAGATTCTCAAGGGCCTGGCCGGGATCGAAGCCGGCGTGGTCGCTCCCGGCGGCCTGGTCAATTTCGTCAGCAAGCGTCCGGCCGATGTGCACACCGCCACCGTCGGCACCGACTCGCACGGCTCGCGCTATGCAGCGCTTGACGTGGGTGGCTGGCTGTCGCCGGGCTTCGGCGTGCGCGTCAACGTCGCGCACGAGGACATGCACTCCTACGTGCAGCACGCCGACGGCCACCGCAACTTCCTCTCGCTGGCCGCCGACTGGAAGATCAGCCGCAACGCCACGCTGCAGCTGGACAGCGACTACCAGGCCAGCGAGCAGCGCTCGGTCTCCGGCTACCAGCTGCTCGGCGGCACGGTGATCCCCAGCCACGCCAGCCGCACCCACATGCTCGGCTACGAGCCGTGGCAGCAACCGGTCGGCATCCATGCGTGGAACAGCACCGCGCGCTTCAACTACCGCTTCAGCGACGACTGGCAGGCGCAGCTGTCGGCCGGCCACAGCCGCAGCGTGATCAACGACAACGTCGCCTTCGCCTACGGCTGCTTCTACTCGCCGGCCTGCGCCAGCGGCGGCGCCACGCCCGGCTATTTCTTCGCGCCGAACGGCGACTACGACGTCTACGACTATCGCAGCCCCGACGACATGCGCAGCAACGACGAGGCGCAGGCGACGCTCAAGGGCCGCTTCGCCACAGGCAGCATCAGCCATCAGCTCACCGTGGGCGTGGACGCGTTCCGCCGCACGCTCAACCAGCGCCCGTACGTGTATGACTACGTCGGCACCGCCAACATCAGCCAGCCCGATCCGCCGTACTTCGCGCCCTCGCCCAACCAGCCCGGAGCGCCGGCGCGCACTCTGAGCAGCTGGCAGCGCTCGCTGTTCGCGCTGGATCGCGTGCAGCTGGGCGCGCACTGGCAGCTGCTGGCCGGCGGTCGCTTCGTGCGCCTGCACGAGCGCGCCTACGACAGCAGCGGCGTCCTGCAGCGCGACACGCGTCTCAGCCAGACGCTGCCGCAGGCCGCCGTGCTGTGGCAGCCCGGCACCACCCTGACGGCCTACGTCAGCTACAGCGAAAGCCTGTCGCTGGGTGGCCAGGCGCCGTACTGGACGTCCAACGGCGGCACCATCCTGGCACCGCTGCTGGCGCGGCAGCTCGAGACCGGCGTGAAGTACGCCTGGAGCAACGCCCTGAACCTCACGGCGGCGCTGTACCGCATCCGCCAGCCGTACCAGTTTGCGCAGCCGGACGGCTCGGCCGCGGGCTTCAGCTTCGTGCAGCAGGGCAGCGAGGTGCACAGCGGGATCGAACTGGACGCCGCCGGGCGCGTCACCGACCGCCTGCGCCTCACCGCCAGCATCAACCTGATCCAGGCGCGCGCGCAGCGCACCGGCACGCCCGCCTACGAAGGCCACCAGATCGACAACGTGCCGCGCCTGCGCACGGCGCTGTTCGCGGATTACCGGCTGCCGCTCGCGGCCGACCTGAGCCTGCTCGGCGGCTGGCGCTACAGCAGTCCCAACAACGCCACGCCGAACGGGCTGACGCGGGTGCCGGCCTATCACGTGTTCGACGCCGGCCTGCGCTACGTCACGCAGTGGAACGGCCACGCGCTGACCTGGCGGTTGAATGTGGACAACGTGTTCAACCACTTCTACTGGCGCGACACCGGCAACTCCGGCGGCGACAGCTATCTGTTCCCCGGCGCGCCGCGACTGGCCCGGCTCTCGCTGACGGTCGCCTTCTGAGATGTCGTGGATCGAACTGTGCGGCGCGCTGCTCAGCGCCTGGGCGGTGTGGCTGACCGCCCGGCGGCGGCCGCTGTGCTGGCCGATCGGCCTGCTGTCGGTGGTGGTCTACGTGGGCATCTTCGTCGAGGCGAAGCTCTATTCCGACGCGCTGCTGCAGGTGGCATTCGCCGGGCTGATCGTCTACGGCTGGGTGCGCTGGGTGAAAAACCTCGACGCCAGCGGCCGCGTGCGCGTGGCCCCGCTGCCGCGGCGGCACGCCGTGAGGCACCTGCTGGTCGGCGTGCTCGGCGCGGTGGCGCTGGGCTTCGCGATGCACCGCTGGACCGACGCCGCGCTGCCCTGGCTGGATGCCACGCTCACCAGCTTCAGTCTGGTCGCGCAGTGGTGGCAGGATCGGCGGCACACCGCCGCGTGGTGGCTGTGGATCATCGTCGACGTGATCTACGTGGGCGAATACATCTACAAGCACCTGCTGATCACCTCGGTGCTCTACGCCGCCTTCATCGTGCTGGCGGCGATCGGCCTGCGCGCGTGGCAGCGGGCCGGCGTGGCGGACGCGCCCGCGTGACGGGCGGGGTGCCGGCAAGGGGTCGGCCCGTGCGAAAATGGCCACCCGTCCGGCTTACGCACAGTCCATGGCATCGAACACCTACGATTTTCGCCAGTTCCAGGCCGAACTGGCTGCACTCAGCCGCCAGCCCGCCGCCGAACCCGAGGCCCGGCCCGCGCCGCAGCCTGCCGGCAAGCCCGCCGGCAAGCGGGCCGCCGCGGCAGAACGTCTGGCGCGAGCACGCGCGGACTTTCTTGCCGTGCGCGAGCGCCACGGCCTCAGCGTGGCCGATGTGGTGGCCTTTTTCCCCGAAGAGGAAGGCATCGCCTACCTGCAGCAGCTGCTTGCGGCAGCCGAGCAGAAACCGCGACGTCGGCGCATGCCCGCGCCGCCCGCCTGATCCGGCAGCGGCGACGGCCGGATTTCCCGCACGCCGGCTTAACCGCAGGCACGATCCGCGTGCCGCTGCCCCTGCGGCCGCGCTACGCTGGTCGTGACCTCGGTTCCTCCATCCACCTTTCACGACGTGGGGACGGTGCAGCATGACCGTGACGATGAAAACGCGCCTTGCCCGCACGCCTGCCCGGCTCATCGCCCTGGCGCTGCTGGCTGCGGCCGGATCGGCGAACGCGCAAGACATCTACAAGTGCACGCAGGGCGGCAGCGTCGAGTACACCGACCACCCCTGCCCCGGCGCCCGCGGCGTGCTGCTCCATCAGGCGGACGATCGCGAGATCATCGACCACTACCTCGACCTCGGCCAGGACGACGTCGCCCAACGCTACGCGGACGCGCATCACCTGCAGGGGCTTTACAAGGAGCGGCTGGATGCCTACCAGCGCAAGCGGCAGGCGCAGGCCGCGCAGCAGGCCGCCGATGCGCTTGCCGCGAAGCAGCGCGAAGAAGGCGCGCGGCAGCAGGCACTGCTCGACGCGGCCGCCAGCCGCGGGCGGCTGCAGGGCGAGAACGATGCGCTGCGCCAGCAGATCGACCAGTATCGCGACCGGCAGCAGGCGCAGTCGACCTATGGCGAGGTGCCGCCGTATTACGGTGCCCCGGCCTACTGGAACCCCGGCTACGGCCACGGGCACGGGCACGGCGGCCATGAGCACGATCACGACCACGAGCCGGCCGGGCCGACCCAGCCGGTGTTCCATCCCTGCACCCAGCTGGCCGGCGGCCGGGTGCAGTGCTGACGGCGCGCGCGCCCGCACGGGTCGGCCGCGCAACCGGCGCGGCCGACCGGATCACGACGCGGTGCCGCCCACCGTCATGTTATCGATCTTCAGGGTCGGCTGACCCACGCCCACCGGCACGCTCTGGCCATCCTTGCCGCATACGCCGACGCCTTCGTCGAGCTTGAGGTCGTTGCCGATCATCGAGACGCGGTTGAGCACTTCCGGGCCGCTGCCGATCAGCGTAGCGCCCTTGACCGGACGCGTGATGCGACCGTCCTCGATCAGGTAGGCCTCGCTGGCGGAGAACACGAACTTGCCGTTGGTGATGTCGACCTGGCCGCCGCCGAAGTTCGGCGCGTACAGCCCGCGTTTGACCGAGCGGATGATCTCGGCCGGATCGTGCGCGCCGGCCAGCATGTAGGTGTTGGTCATGCGCGGCATCGGCAGCGCGGTGAACGATTCGCGGCGGCCGTTGCCGGTGGATCTGACGCCCATCAGGCGCGCGTTGAGCTTGTCCTGCATGTAGCCCTTGAGGATGCCGTCCTCGATCAGCGTGGTGCATTCGGTCGGCGTGCCTTCGTCGTCAATGCTGAGCGAGCCGCGGCGGCCGCTGAGCGTGCCGTCGTCGACCACGGTGACGCCCTGGGCGGCCACGCGCTGGCCGATGCGGCCGGCGAAGGCGGAGCTGCCCTTGCGGTTGAAGTCGCCCTCCAGCCCGTGGCCGATCGCCTCGTGCAGCAGCACGCCGGGCCAACCGGGGCCGAGCACCACGGTCATGCTGCCGGCCGGCGCGTCGATCGCTTCGAGATTCACCAGCGCCTGGCGCACCGCTTCGTCGGCGAACGCCAGCGCGCGGCCATTCTCGCTCAACTCGCGGTAGCCGTAGCGGCCGCCGCCGCCGGAGCTGCCCTGCTCGCGGCGGCCGTTCTGCTCGGCGATCACCTGCACGCTCATGCGCACCAGCGGCCGCACGTCGGCCGCCAGGGTACCGTCGGAGGCGGCGATCAGGATCGTGTCCACGGTGGCGGCAAGGCTCACGATCACCTGCCTGACGCGCGGGTCGCGTGCACGCGCATGCGCGTCGACCTCACGCAACAGCGCGATCTTGTCCGGGTTCGGCAGGCTCTCGACCGGGTCGATCGCCGGATACAGCTGGCGCGCACCGTGCAACGCCAGCGGCCGGCCGGCGCCGTTGCCCTCGCGGGCGATCGCCCGCGCGGCGCGGGACGCTTCCAGCAGCTGCGGCAGCACGATCTCGTCGGAGTAGGCGAAGCCGGTTTTCTCGCCGCTGATCGCGCGCACGCCCACGCCCTGCTCGATCGAATGGCTGCCGTCCTTGACGATGCCCTCCTCCAGCAGCCACGACTCGCTGCGCGAATGCTGGAAGTACAGGTCGGCGGCGTCGATCGAAGGCCCCATCAGCTGGGTGAACACGCGATCGAGGTCGTCGGTGGCGAGGCCGCCGGGGGTGAGCAGCTTGCTCTGCGCGAGCGCAATCAGGGAATCCATCGGTGGTCGGTCGTCTGCGGTCAGGGGCTGAGACTGTCACATGGGGTTGTCGCCGCAGGCTTTAAAGCCGCACCGGCATCGGGTGCCGCAGCCAGGGATCGGCGGAAATGACGCCAGACCCTGTCAGTGACCGGCGGAACCGGCCGGCGCAGGACCGACACTGCCACTGGCGGCAGGCAGCTGGCTGGCCTGGTAGGGCACCGTGAGCACGGGTGCCGGTGCCGGTACGCCGCGTTTTTCGATCAGCGTCATCACCGGTTTGTCCCAGCTGCCGGTGACCTTGTAGCGCGCGGTGGCGGCCAGGTTGAGGCCGTGACCTAGCAGGCCCTGCATGGCGAAGCCGGCCGCCGCGCCGATCGGGCCACCCACCACCGCGCCCACCAGCGGCAGGCTGTTGCCGATATGCGGTACCACCCGCACTTGTTGGTCGTAATCGTGCGCGCGCAGGCCGGTGCGGCCGCTGATGCTGATGTTGGCCGCCGGCCCCAGGATCACCAGGTTGTCGGTGATGGCGTTGCCGTCGGCCAAGCGGAAGTCACCCTTGATCGAATCGAACGCCAGCCCCTTGCCGAACACGTCGCCGAAATCCAGCGTCAGCCGGCGCGGCAGCTCGGCCACCGAGACCAGCCCGAACAGCCGCCCGACGCCTGGCGGCACCTCAGGAATGCGGCCGTTGCTGACGTTCACGCTGAGCTTGCCGTCCATATTCGCCAGCGCCAGTGCGGACGGCGCGCCCGGCCAGCGGGCGTCGAGCCGGTCGTGCGTCTTGCCGCCCTCGAACAGTCCCTCGTAACCGAGCGCGCTCAGCATGTCGCCGAGATTCTCGGCGGCGAACTCGATGCGCATCTGCGTGTAACTGTCGCTGGCGCTGCCGTCCCAGTCGCCACTGCCGGTGATCTGCACCCGGTCGGACAGCGCACGCAGCTGGTCGATATGCAGGCCGCGTGCGGTCGGCCAGGTTTCCAGCCGCGCATCGCCCAGCCTGGCGTCGCCCAGGCGCAGGTCGCTCACCCACAGGTGCAGCGGCGGCAGCGCCGACGGATTGATGCCGGTATTGGCCGGGTTGTCTGCCTGCGCGCCCGCAGCGGTGACGGCGGCAGGCACCTTGCTGATCGTCGCATCCTTCGGCCAGTACAGCCGTTGCAGCCGCGCGGTGATGCCGCGTTTGTCCAGCTCCTGGGTTGGTACGCTGAAATTGCCGGCCATCGCAGCGCCGTTCACGTCGATGCTGAATGCGCCGGGCTGTGGCGTCGCGCGCACCGTGATGGCGCCCAGCGGGCGGCCGAACCACTGGCTGTGGGCGGTGCTGACGTCGAGACTTTCCAGCGTGGGGCCGCCGCTGCCGCCGCCGCTCACCACGTGCTGCACCCAGCCGGTGATGTCCAGCTGATCGGCGTGACCGCGGATGCGCAGGCCCTGCGGCGGCAGCTCCTGCGGCATCTCGCTGCCCAACGCCAGTGTGCCGCGCAGCGGATGCAGCGCGCCATCGGGCAGTTGCAGGTGACCACGCAGCAGCTGGCCGATTCCGAACTGCAGATCGCTGCCATCGACCGGCAGGCCCATCGCCAGATGCAGCGACAGGCTGGCCGCGGCCACCTTGTGCAGCGGCGCCGGCAGCTTGAGCGCGATACCGTTCAGCAATGAATCAACGGTGAGCGTATTCACCAGCGCATCGCTGCCGGGCGCATGTGCAATGCGGAAGCCGACCATGAAGGGGCTGCGCCCGTCGGCCGTCTGCGCCAGCCACTGCAGCGATGGATAGCCCTGCACGAGGTCGGCGAACGTGTAGTTGCCGCGCAGCTGCGCCGACAGCACGCTGGCCGGATCGCCGGTGGCGGCACCGATCGCCAGCTGCAGCCGCGACGGCTGCCCGTGGAAGCCGCCGTCCAGCGGACCGGCCAGCATGCCATGCGCGTCGAACTGCAACGGCCCGCTGAGCTGGTCCAGTTGCAGGTTCCAGGCCGGCGCGCGCAGGTCGACATCCTTCAGCTGCGCGCTGCCGCTGAGCAGCAGATCCCGGGCGTGTTTCAGCGGCAGACTGAGGTGGAAATCGAACGTGCCACTGCCTCCCAGCGTCAGCTTGGCCAGCGTGCCGGCCTGGTGACGACCGATCGGGCTATTGCGCACGAAGTCCATCAGGCTGGCGCCGCTGCCGCCGCCCTGCACATTGAGATCGAGCAGGCCGTCGGCGAAATCGGGGATCAGCGCCACCGCCTTGTCCGCCTTCACCCCCAGCGAGTGGCCGTCGCTGGCCTCGATCAGCATGCCGTTATTGACGAAGCTGGCCACCGCGTCGACGCCCTCGGCGCGTGGCCACTCCTTGCCGTAGTCCAGTGTGAGATCGCTGATCACCGCGCGCGCCTCGAAGCGGCCCTCGTTGTGCACGAACGGCCAGTCGGCAAGATCGCCACGCAATAGCACCTGTGCCTGATCCAGCTGGCCGCTCACCAGCGCGTGGTCGAGCCAGCCGATGGTGCCCGGCGACATCGCGCCGAGCGGCCAGAACAGCTTGGCCGCGGACACGTCGGCATGTCCCAGACTGGCGTACAGATCCAGCACTGGCTTGCCGCCTGCGGCCGGCAGCGTCACCTTGCCGCGCAACTGGCCGGCATAGCCCGCGCCGACGAAATCGAGTGGATCGGCACCGAGGTGCCAGTCACCGTCCGCCGGCCAGAACGCCAGCGTGCCGGCCACTTTCGACAGCGCCAGCGGCTGGCGGAACAACTGCGGAAACCGCAGTGTGGTGGCCTGCGCCGGCAGCTCCAGCGAGTACGCCTCGGGATCGCCGCGCAGCAGTCCCTGCAGACCGCTGACGCCCGGCAGCTTGCCGACCGGATCGATACCAAGATTCTTGAACGCCAGCTCGATTGCCTGCACCCCATCGGCGGCACTCCAGTGCAGCGCCAGCCGTGTCAGCTCGCCATGCGGATGTCCGTTGCCCAGCCACTGCGCCAGCGCTGGTGCCAGCGTCGGCCTGAGCGCCAGCCACGGCAGCAGTGGCGCGAGTTGCAGCTCGCGCGCGGCGACGCCAGCGCTGGCCTTGGCGCCGCCGGGCTGGTGCAGATTGATCGCCAGCACACTGCCGTCGTCGCCGGCCCAGCGGATGGCGTAGCCGTCGCCAGTGCGATGCAGGCCGGCGAGCCCGCGCAGGGCCGCCACGCTGGCGCTGGCGCCGCCGGGCGCACCCAGCGTCAGCCGATCCAGATCGAAGCGGATCACGCTGTTGTCCACGCGGCCCTGGCGCCAGTCCAGCCAGGCGGCGATGCGGCCATGCCCCTCGACCGCCGTATAGCCATCCAGATCGATCCCGGCCAGCAGCGGCTTCAAATCGATACCGTCGACGCCGACCCAGACCCGGCCTGCGCTGCCGTCCAGCTGGAAGCGTCCGGCGGTGCGCACTGCGGCGGTCTCGCCGAGCCGCCGCAGCGCGCCGGCAAAACGGAGTCGGCCGTTGCCCACACTGAGCCGAAGCTGCGGCGACTGCAGCACGAGGCGCTTGCCCGGCGTGGCGTCTGTGACCACGACGCGCAGGTCCTCCAGCCGCAGGCCCAGCGAGAGCTGGTCCAGCGACAGCGGCGATGGCCTACCGCTACCGCCGATGCCGACGCCATTGACCTGCCAGCGACCGGACGCATCGCGCGTCAGGTCGAGCTGCAGGCCACGCACCCGCAGGTTGAGCAGATGTCGCGAAGGCAGCAGCCAGCCGCCGAAGTCGAGCTTCAGCTCGGCCTCGGGCAGCCGCAGGGCATTGCCGCTCGCCCCCGCTGCTGCACCGACGGTGACGTCGTGCAGCACGAACAGCGGGCCGGACGGCGTCCAGCGCCCCTCCAGCGCGGCGAAGCTGACCGGCCGCTGCAGCCGCTGGCTGAGCTGGGCCGCCACCCACGCCGGGTGGCGCGCCAGCTGCGGCAGCAGCAGCTGGGTCAACGCCATCAGCACGGCAAGCAGGATCACCAGCACGCCGGCGACCCAGCCCAGCGCGCGGGCACAGCGCTGCAGTCGGTGCTGCCACAGCGGCTTCACGCGCGGCGACCGCGGCCGGATTTACAGCAAGACCACATCAAACTGTTCCTGCGAATAATGCTCTTCGGCCTGAAAGCGTATGCTTTTGGAGATGAACTCTTCCAGTTCGGCGACCGCGCTGGTTTCCTCCTCCAGGATGCGGTTGACCACCAGCGGGTTCGCCATCACCAGCAACTTCTCGGCGTTGAACTGGCGCACCGCGCGGGTGATCTCGCGGAAAATTTCGTAGGTCACCGTCTCGGCAGACTTCAGCAGGCCGCGGCCGTTGCAGGCAGCGCAGGGTTCGCACAGCTGGCGCGCCAGGCTCTCGGTGGTGCGCTTGCGGGTCATCTCCACCAGCCCCAGCGCCGACATCGGGTAGACGGTGGTCTTGGCGTGGTCGCGCGCCAGCCCCTTGCCCAGCGTGCGCAACACCTGGCGCTTGTGCTCCTCGTCGACCATGTCGATGAAGTCGATGATGATGATGCCGCCGAGGTTGCGCAGCCGCAGCTGGCGCGCCGCTGCCTGCGCCGCCTCCAGGTTGGTGCGATAAACCGTTTCCTCCAGATTGCGCGTGCCGAGATAGGCGCCGGTGTTGACGTCGATCGTGGTCATCGCCTCGGTCTGGTCGACGATCAGGTAGCCGCCGGATTTCAGCGGCACCTCTTTTTTCAGCGCGCGCTGCATCTCGTCCTCGACCCCGTACAGATCGAAGATCGGCCGCTCGCCGTCGTAGTGCTCGATGCGGTCGTCCAGCTGCGGCATGAACTTGTGCACGAACTTCACTACCTTTTCAAAGGTGACGTGGGAATCCACCCGCACCTTCTCGATATCGTCGTTGAGCATGTCGCGCAGGCTGCGCAGCGGCAGCGACAGCTCCTCGTAGACGCGTTCGCCGACCTTGGCCCTGGCGATGTTCTCCTGCACCACCCGCCACACCTTGGTGAGATAGGCCACGTCGAAGGCGAGCGATTCGGCGCTCTGCCCCTCGGCGTTGGTGCGCACGATGTAGCCCAGCCGAGCGCTGCCGGGCGCGTCGTCGCCGATCAGCGGGTTCAGCACGTCCTTCAGGCGCTGGCGCTCGGTCTCGTCCTCGATGCGCGCGGAGATGCCCAGCGTGCGCGCGTACGGCAGCAGCACCAGGTAGCGCGACGGAATCGACAGGTGCG
Organism: Pseudomonadota bacterium; assembly: GCA_021793575.1. Classification (GTDB taxonomy): domain Bacteria; phylum Pseudomonadota; class Gammaproteobacteria; order Xanthomonadales; family Rhodanobacteraceae; genus Rhodanobacter. The sequence continues at coordinate 50,818 of JAJYSM010000011.1, read as the reverse complement.
CCGACAGCCGCGCGCCCTTGGTGCTGATCGGATCCTTCACCACCTGCACCACGATCTCCTGGCCTTCGTGCACCAGTTCGCTGATCGAGGGGATGTGGCCGTTGCCGTTGCCATTCTGCTCGGCGCCGTCGGCCACCGGCGCCGGGCGCACGATGTCGGAGGCGTGCAGAAACGCCGCCCGCTCCAGTCCGATCTCCACGAATACCGCCTGCATGCCCGGCATCACCCGCTGCACGCGGCCCTTGTAGACATTGCCGACATAGCCGCGCTTGGAGGCACGCTCCACGTGCACTTCCTGCAACATGCCGTTTTCGACCACTCCGACCCGCGTTTCGCGCGGCGTCACGTTGATCAGGATCTCTTCGCTCACTGCATACTCCCGGATAGATCATCTTTATAGCGGTTGCCCGCGCCGGCTGTCGATGCATGGCGCACGGCGCGCCCATCCCGCGCCAGGAATGCCCGGCGACAATGGTTTAGGCTTGCACCGATCCGATCCGGGAGGTTCCATGAAACTGCTGCTGGTGGAAGACTCCGAGCGCCTGCGCCAGACCCTGCAACATGGCCTGCACGGCGCCGGCTTCAGCGTGGACGCCGCCAGCGACGGGGTGGAGGCCTGCGCCTTCCTCGGCAGCTACGACTACGAGCTGGTGGTGCTGGACCTGATGCTGCCGCGGCTGGACGGCATCGGCGTGCTGCGCAGCCTGCCCACCGGCGGCCGCCGCCCGCGCGTGCTGGTGCTGTCGGCGCGCGACCAAGTCCCGGACCGCATCGAGGCGCTGAACGCCGGCGCCGACGACTACCTGGTCAAGCCATTCGCGTTCGACGAGCTGGTCGCCCGCCTGCACGCGTTGGCGCGGCGGCCGCAGCAGGCGCAGCCACTGGTGCTCAGCCACGGTGCGCTGGCGTGGGATCCGCGCTCGCAGAGCGCCCGTGTGGACGACCAGCCGCTGCCGCTGACGCCGCGCGAATTCGCTGTGCTGGGGCTGCTGCTGCGCTACCGTGGTCGCGCGTTCAGCCGCCAGGAGATCCTCGAACGCACCGCCGGCAGCGACAGCGAGGTGTCAGACCGCAGCGTCGAGGTGCTGGTGTTCGGCCTGCGCCGCAAGCTCGACGCGGCCGGTCTGCCGGCGCTGATCGAAACGCGGCGCGGCGCCGGCTACCTGATCCCGTGAACGGCCTCCCGCCATGAGGCCGGCCTCGCTCTCCACGCGCATCAGCCTGCTGCTGGTGGTCACCAGCCTGCTGCTGCTGGGCGGCGGCGGCAGGTGGATGGACTGGCGCATCGACCACGCCATGGAGGGCCGCTTCCGGCAGAACCTGCTGACCCAGGCCACCGCGCTGAGCGCGATGATCGCGCTGGAGCAAGATGCATTGGGGGCTACCCACGCCGTACAGCCGCAGGCCGGCATCCTGAGCGGCGACGGCCGCACCTACTACGAGCTACGCTGCGACGGCATGCCGCCGCTGCGCAGCCAGCCGCCGGTGCCGCTGATCCCGGCTGGCTGGCCACAGCGCGCCGAGCGGCAGCCGCGCTTCGCCCGGCTGCAGCAGGACGACCGCGATCTGGGCACGGTGCAGTACAGCTTCCTGTCCGCTCCGCCCGAAACTGCCAGCGAGGACACCGACGCGCACGATACCGCCCCGCGCAGCACCCAGCCGCGCCCTTGCCGGCTGCTGTTCGCGCAGGACCGGCGCGCGATCGACCAGATCATGCTGGCGGTCGACTGGACGCTCACGCTGGGCCCGGCGCTGGCGCTGCTGATCGCGCTGATCGCGGTACCGCTGATCGTGCGCCGCGGGCTGCGGCCGATCGACCGGCTGGTGGAGCGCATGCGCGACATCGGCCCGAATGCGCCCGGCCAGCGGCTGGCCGCCAGCGGCCTGCGCGAGCTGGACCCGCTGGTGGCGCGCTTCAACGACGTGCTGGGACGGATGGACGACGGCCTCGCGCGCGAGCGCCAGTTCGCCAGCGGCCTCGCCCACGAGACGCGCACCCGGCTGGCCGAATTGCGCGCGCTGACGGAGGTGGAATCGCGCTACCCCAGCGGCCGCAGCCTGCCCGAGCTGCTGGCGGAAATCGGCAGCATCGGCGCCGAACTGGAAGCCACCGTGACCGCCCTGCTGCTGCTGACGCGACTGCAATCCGGGCTGGAACAGCCGCTGCTGCAGCCGCTGCCGCTGGCGCCGTGGCTGGAGCGCCAGCGGCAGCGGCTGCAGGGCGTGATCGCCAGCCGCGGCCTCGACGTGCAGGTTGTCGGCACGCCGCCGGTCTGCCTGCATACCGATCCGGCGCTGCTCGAAGTGGTCGTCGGCAACCTGCTGGGCAACGCCTGCGCCTACGCCCCTGCGGGCGATCGCGTGACGCTGCAGCTGGCGGCGGACGGCCTGAGCATCGACAACACGGCGCCCGAACTCAGCGCGGAGGATCTGGCCAACTTCGGCCAGCGCTTCTGGCGCAAGCAGCTGCCGCACGCCGGACACGCCGGCCTCGGCCTGGCGCTGGCCAGCGCCGCCGCGCACGCGCTGGGGCTGCGACTGGATTTCCGGCTTGATCCGGAGCAGCGCCTGCACGCCCGGCTCAGCTGGCCGCCGGACATGACGCGGTCGGACTGCGCATGAGCACGCCGGTGCTGCTGGCGTGGAGCGGCGGCAAGGACTGCCTGCTGGCGCTGCAGCGGCTGCAGGCCGATCCGCAATGGCAGGTGGTCGGCCTGCTCACCACGATCAACCGCAGCTATCGCCGGGTGGCGATGCACGGCCTGCAGCACGAGGTGCTGCTGGCGCAGACGGCGGCGCTCGGACTGCCGCTGCTCGAAGTACTGCTGGACTGGCCGGGCAGCAACGAGGCCTACGAACAGGCGCACGCGCAGGCGCTGGTGGAGGCCCGGATGCGCTGGCCGGGCATCCGCCACTGCGCGTTCGGCGACCTGTTTCTGGAGGACGTGCGCGACTACCGCGTGCGCCAGCTCGGCCGCGACAACTGGCGCGCGGTGTTTCCGCTGTGGGGCGAGGATACTGCGGCGCTGGCACGCCGCTTCGTCAGCGAGGGCCATCGCGCCATGCTCTGCTGCGTCGACACGCAGCAGCTGGACGCCGGCTTCTGCGGTCGCCACTTCGACGCCGCGCTGCTCGATGGCCTGCCGGCCGGGGTCGATCCCTGCGGCGAACGCGGCGAGTTCCACACCATAAGCTACGCCGGCCCGCTGTTCCGCCAGCCGCTGAAACTGCGTCGCGGCGAATCGGTGCTGCGCGACGGGCGGTTCCAGTTCACCGACTTCATGCTGGATCAGGCCAGAGCCGAGCGGGCCTGCTCTGATCAGCCGCAGCCTGATGGACGCCGCTGAGCATTCGGTGCTGCCCGACGTGCTGCAGCCCGGGCTGGCGCTGGTGTTCTGCGGCACCGCCGCGGGCCGGCGCTCGGCTGCCGATCGCGCCTACTACGCGCACCCCGGCAACCTGTTCTGGCGCGCACTGTTCGAGGCCGGGCTGACGCCGCGCCGGCTCGCGCCGGCCGAATTCGCGCGGCTGCCAGGCTACGGCATCGGCCTCACCGACCTCGCCAAGCACCACGTCGGCAACGATGCCGAGCTGCCGCGCGACGCCTTCGACGTGCCCGCCCTGCTCGGCAAGATCGCGACCTTCCAGCCGCAGCGACTCGCCTTCACCAGCAAGCACGCCGCGCGCGCCGTGCTGGGGCATGCGGTGGACTACGGACTGCAGGGCGAGACCCTCGGCAGCACGCGGCTGTTCGTGCTGCCCTCGCCCTCCGGACAGGCGCGCGGGCACTGGGATCTGGCGCCATGGCGGGGGCTGGCCATGAGCATGCGTCCGTGCTGAGCGCGTCCGCGTCGCGGTGCGCACCGCCATGCGGCTAAGCTGCAGCGACGCGGCCCGACGGCTGCCTTCACCGAAACGGGGGTTGCCATGGGCCGTGTATCCGTCTGTCTTGCCGTACTCGTGACCAGCCTGCTTGCCGCACCGATCATCGCGGCGGATCGCCCGGCCGCCATCGACTCCTATGCATCGGTGCGGCAGCTGCAGCAACAGATGGCTGCCGGCACGCTCGATAGCCGCCGGCTGACGCAGCAGTTCATCCAGCGTATCCACCAGCTTGATCAGTCCGGGCCCACGCTGCGGGCGGTGCTGGAAATCAACCCCGATGCGATGAAGCTGGCTGCTGCACTCGACGCCGCGCGCGCCGGCAGCGCGCCGCGCAGCCCGCTGTACGGCATCCCGGTGCTGCTGAAGGACAATATCGACACCAGCGACCGCATGCTCACCAGCGCCGGTTCGCTGGCGCTGGTCGCGGCGCCGGCTGCACGCGATGCCGGGCTGGTCGAACGCCTGCGCAAGGCCGGCGCACTGATTCTCGGCAAGACCAACCTCAGCGAGTGGGCCAACTACCGCTCCAGCCACGCCAGCAGCGGCTGGAGCGGGCGCGGTGGGCAGACGCGCAACCCCTACGCGCTCGATCGCAACCCCTGCGGCTCCAGCGCCGGTTCCGCGGCGGCAGTGACGGCGGGGCTGGCGACCGTGGCGGTCGGCACCGAGACCGACGGCTCGATCACCTGCCCGGCCTCGATGAACGGCATCGTCGGAATCAAGCCGACGCTGGGGCTGGTCAGCCGCAGCGGCATCGTGCCGATCAGCCACAACCAGGACACCGCCGGGCCGATGGCGCGCAGTGTCGCCGATGCGGCCGCGCTGCTCACGGTGATCGCCGGCAGCGACCCGCGCGATCCGGCCACCGCGCAAGCCAACCGCCACGCCACCGACTACACCCGCTTCCTTGACCCGAACGGACTGCGCGGCAAGCGCATCGGCGTGGTGCGCCAGCTTGCCGGCGCCGATCCCAACGCCGACCGCGTGCTGAACCAGGCGATCGCCACCATGAAGGCGCAGGGGGCGATCATCGTCGACCCGGTGAGCATCCCGCACCTGGACGAACTGGGTCCGCTGGAGGCGACCGTGCTGCTGACCGACTTCAAGCACGACATCAACGCCTACCTCGCCACGCGCACCGGCCTGAAGCTGAATACGCTGGCCGACCTGATCGCCTTCAATGATGCCCATGCCGACACCGAGATGCGCTGGTTCGGGCAGGATCTGTTCCGGCAGGCGCAGGCGGCGCCCCCGCCCACCGATCCGAAGTACCTCGCTGCCCTGGCCAAGGTGAAGCAGCTGGCCGGCCCGCTGGGCATCGATGCCGCATTAAAAGCGCAGTACCTCGATGCCCTGCTGGCGCCCTCGGTCGGGCCGGCCTTCATGACCGATCTGGTCGATGGCGATCACGTCGCCGGCGGCGCCTCGCAGCCGGCGGCCGTGGCGGGCTACCCGTCGATCTCCGTGCCCGCCGGCTGGGCGCACGGACTGCCGGTCGGCATCGTGCTGTTCGGCGCGAAGTGGAGCGAGCCGACCCTGATCAGCATCGCCTACGGCTTCGAGCAGCACACGCACGCATGGCAGCCGCCAAAGTTTCTGGACACGGTGGACGGCAGGCCGGTGGCCGCAGGCACGGCGCGCTGACGGCCTGACGTGACGAAGGTGGCCAGAAGCCGCCTTCGTCCGCACGGATGCGATGCTGGCCGGTCAGCCGTGGCCGCCCACCGACTTGCGCACGATCAGCATCGCCAGCTCCAGCGACTGCTCGTAATTCAGTCGCGGGTCAACGGTGGATTTGTAGGCACGGTCGAGGTCAGTCTCGGACAGGTCGCGGGCGCCGCCCATGCACTCGGTGACGTCTTCGCCGGTGAGTTCCAGATGCACGCCGCCGAGGCGGGTGCCGGCCGCCGCATGGATGTCGAACGCCTGGTCCAGCTCGCCACGGATATTGTCGAAGCGGCGCGTCTTGTAACCATTGGAGGTGCTTTCGGTGTTGCCGTGCATCGGATCGGCCACCCAGAGCACGCGGCGCCCCTCGCGGCGCACCGCCTCCAGCAGCGGCGGCAGCGCCGCGGCAATGCCGGCGTTGCCCATGCGATGGATCAGGGTGAGCCGGCCCGGCTCGTCCTGCGGGTTGAGCGCAGCGATCAGCGGCAGCAGTTGCTCGGGCTTCACCGAGGGCCCGATCTTGACTGCCACCGGATTGCGGATGCCGCGGAAATATTCCACGTGCGCCCCATCCAGCGCCGCCGTGCGCATGCCGATCCACGGGAAATGGGTGGACAGGTTGAACCAGCCCGGATGCCGCGGCACCTGCCGCGTCAGCGCCTGCTCGTAGTGCAGCAGCAGCGCCTCGTGCGAAGTGAAGAAATCCACCTTGGAAAAACCGGCAATCGGGCCGGCCAGGGTTTCCATGAAACGCAGCGAATCACCGATGCCGGCGACCATCTGGCGATACTCGGCGGCCAGCGGCGCGTGGTCGACCCAGGCCAGATCCCAGTACTCTGGATGGTGCAGATCGGCGAAGCCGCCGTCGATCAGCGCGCGCACGAAATTCATCGTCAGCGCCGAATGCGCGTGCGCCTGGATCATCCGCTGCGGATCGGGGCGCCGCGCCGCCGGGGTGAACTCGGGGCCGTTGACCAGATCGCCGCGGAAACTCGGCAGCGTCACGCCATCGCGCGTTTCCAGGTCGGTCGAACGCGGCTTGGCGTACTGTCCAGCGAAGCGACCGACGCGCAGCACCGGCTTCTTCATTCCATGCACGAGCACCAGACTCATCTGCAGCAGCACTTTCAGGCGATTGGAAATCACCGGGCTGGTGCAGTCGACGAAGCTCTCCGCGCAGTCGCCACCCTGCAGCAGAAACCGCTGCCCCTCCTGCGCCTCGGCCAGTGACTGTTTCAGCGCCAGCACTTCCCATGAAGTGACCAGCGGCGGCAATCGCGACAAATGCGCGCCGGCCTGGGCCAGCTCCTGCGCATCGTCGTACTGTGGCAGCTGCAGTGCCACGCGCTGCTGCCACGAATCCGGACTCCAGCTATCCGAGCCGGGCGTGGAGTGGGAGTCAGGCTGCATCGCTGCAGTCTTGGCGATCGTGGAAGCATTCATTTCATCAGGCCCTTGGGGCGGCGCGCGGCCACGATGGCCAGCCCGGCAAGCAACACATACCACAGCAAACTCCAGGCCGGCATTGACACGCCCAGGATCGGGTCGACCCTGGCGCACTCGCCCGAACCGCTGAGCACCTTGAGCAGCACGCCGATCAGGCCGCCATTACCGGCGCGCGTTTCCAGCAGGTAGCCCAGCGGGGCGCCACAGCTCGGCACCTGGTCGGCCGGCAGCGACTGGATCCACAGATGCCGGCTGGCGATGGCGATGCCCACTAAAGCCACCAGCACGATCAACGCGGCATACACCGCCCGCCCGCCGCCGCGCGGCGCCTGCAGGCCGCCAATCAGAAACAGCAAGCCCAGCGTGCTGAACACCACGCGCTGCAGGATGCACAGCGGACACGGATCCATCATCAGCACGTATTGCGCATACAGGGCAAAGGCGAGCAGCCCGGTGCAGATCAGGAAGCCCAGGAAAAAGTTGACGCGGAACGACCAGCGAAGTGGATTCATGGCACATTGTTGCGATGCGGGGTGACGACATTACCTGTTCGCTGCCGCGCTGTCAGCAAGCTTGCGCTGAGGCGATGACCGCAGGCACCGAACGCACGCATCCCGCGTCACGCAAAAGCAAGAACCCGGCTGGTTGCCCAGCCGGGTTCTTGTGGGGACATCCCTCCGTGCGGCGGAGGGCGCCAGCCGATCAGTCTGCGTCGACCGCCTCGACCTGCGGGCGCCCGACCAGCTCGACATACGCCATCGGCGCATTGTCGCCAGGACGGAAGCCGCACTTGAGGATGCGCAGATAGCCGCCGGGACGCTCGCGGTAGCGCGGCCCGAGCTCGACGAACAGCTTGCCGACCGCTTCCTTGTCGCGCATGCGCGAAAAGGCCAGTCGGCGATTGGCCACGCCGTCGGTCTTGGCCAGCGTGATCAGCGGCTCGGCCACACGACGCAGTTCCTTCGCCTTGGGCAGGGTGGTGCGGATCAACTCGTGCTTCACCAGCGACGAGGCCATGTTGCGGAACATGGCTTCGCGATGCGAGCTGGTGCGGTTGAGTTTGCGTCCGGATTTTTGGTGGCGCATGGTGAAGCTCTCTATGTCTGTTGTTATGAAAAACCAGCGCTTTTGTCCGGTTTCCCGCGGTTACCCGCTTATAAAGGCCCCATCGGAGCGGGCTCTTGTGAATAGTGCGGCCACGGAGGGCCGCTTTTAGACTTCCAGATTGCCGGAACGATCGCCAACACGGCGGCTGTTCCAACTACCGCGATCAAGGATCGATCGCATCAGCCAAGTTGCATGCCGTGCGAAAGACCCGGCGGCGGCCAGCTTTCGAGCTTCATGCCGAGTGCCAGGCCACGTCCGCCCAGCACATCCTTGATCTCGGTCAACGACTTCTTGCCGAGATTCGGGGTCTTCAGCAGCTCGACCTCGGTCTTCTGCACCAGATCGCCGATGTAGTAGATGCTCTCGGCCTTCAGGCAGTTGGCCGAACGCACGGTGAGCTCCAGATCGTCGATCGGACGCAGCAGCAGCGGATCGAAGCCGCTCTTCTCTGCCTTGTCGGTGGCGCTCTCGCGACGCGAAAAATCACCGAACACGGACAGCTGGTCGTTGATGATCTCGGCCGCCTTGCGCACAGCGTCTTCCGCGCCAATGGTTCCATTCGTCTCGATGTCGAGGATCAACTTGTCGAGATTGGTGCGCTGCTCGACGCGAGCCGCATCCACTTCGTAAGCCACGCGCAGCACCGGCGCAAACGACGCATCCAGCTGCAGACGGCCAATCGGGCGCGCCTCGTCATCGGGATGCTGGCGCGTACTGGCCGGCTGGTAGCCGATGCCGCGACGCACCTTCAGGCGCATGTTCAGTGCAACGTCCTTGGTCAGGTGGCAAATGACATGCTCGGGGTTGATGATCTCCACCGAGTGGTCAACCGCAATATCACCGGCCGTGACCACACCCTTGCCCTTCTTGGACAGGGTCAGGGTGACTTCATCACCCGTATGCTGACGGATCGCCACGTCCTTGAGGTTGAGCAGGACCTCGATGACGTCCTCCTGCAGCCCTTCCAGGGTGGTGTATTCGTGCAGCACGCCATCGATTTCCACCTCGACAATGGCGCTGCCAGGGATCGAGGAGAGCAGCACGCGACGCAGCGCGTTGCCCAGGGTATGGCCGAAGCCACGCTCGAGCGGCTCGACCACCACCTTGGCGCGGTTGGCTCCGAGCTGTTCGACGCTGAGGCCCCGAGGCCGCAGCACACTAGTTGACGAAACTGCCATGCAGAGCTCCGGTAATTACTTCGAGTAAAGCTCGACGATCAATGCTTCATTGATGTCGGACGGCAGATCACCACGATCTGGCACCGACTTGAACGTGCCTTCAAATTTCTTGGCATCGACCTCGACCCAGATCGGGCGCAGATCCATGGTGTCGAACACGGTCGCCGCTTCCTGCACGCGCAGCTGAGTGCGGGCGCGCTCGGTCAACGCAATCGCATCGCCTGGGCGAACCTGGAACGAGGGGATGTTGACCTTCTTGCCGTTCACCAGGATCGCCTTGTGGGCAACCAGCTGACGCGCCTGGGCGCGGGTGACCGCAAAACCCATGCGATAGACGACGTTGTCCAGACGGCTTTCGAGCAGGCGCAGCAGGTTCTCACCGGTGTTGCCCTTGAGGGTCGACGCCTTGGTGTAGTAATTGCTGAACTGGCGTTCAAGCACTCCGTAGATGCGCTTGACCTTCTGCTTTTCACGCAGCTGCACGGCATAGTCCGACATGCGCATGCGCTTGTTGGCGCCATGCTGGCCGGGCTTGTTTTCCAGCTTGCACTTGGAATCCAGCGCGCGCGCCGGGCTCTTCAGACTGAGATCTGCACCCTCACGACGAGCGAGTTTGCAGGTAGCTCCACGATAACGTGCCATGGTTAATTCTCTTTCTAGAAGTCCGACCAAGGATGGCCGGTTTTCGATTCTTGCGATCAGGGATGATCGCAAAAACCAAACCTTAGACTCGACGCTTCTTGGGGGGGCGACAGCCGTTGTGCGGAATCGGCGTGACGTCGATGATGTTGAGCACCTTGTAGCCCAACGCATTGAGCGAGCGCACTGCCGACTCGCGGCCCGGGCCGGGGCCCTTGATGCGCACTTCCACCGTCTTCACACCGTACTCGCCGGCAGCGCGACCCGCTTTTTCGGCGGCCACCTGGGCGGCGAACGGGGTCGACTTGCGCGAGCCACGAAAACCAGCCCCGCCTGCCGTGGCCCACGACAAGGCGTTGCCTTGGCGATCGGTGATGGTGACGATGGTGTTGTTGAAGGAGGCCTGCACGTGCGCCACGGCATCCGTGACAACGCGCTTGATCTTCTTCTTGGTCTTGACCGGCTTAGCCATGATTTTGGAGGCTCTTGTTTATCAGCGCAGCCATGAATGGCTGCTTTTTGATCTTCGCGATCGAGGGTGATCGCACTGATGAAATCACTTCTTGATTGCGCGACGGGGACCCTTGCGGGTACGTGCGTTGGTACGTGTGCGCTGACCGCGTACCGGCAGACCGCGACGATGGCGCAGGCCACGGTAGCAACCCAGATCCATCAGGCGCTTGATGGCAATACCCACCTCACGGCGCAGATCACCTTCAACGGTGTACTTGGCGATTTCGTGGCGGATCTTCTCCACCTCGCCTTCGCTGAGCGACTTGATCTGGGTGGTGGGTACCACGCCAGCATCCACGCAGACTTTCCTGGCACGGCTGCGGCCGATGCCGAAGATACTTTGCAGGCCGACCCAGACATGCTTCTGGACCGGCAGATTGACACCCGCGATGCGCGCCATGATGTACTTTCTCCGATGCGTTTCTTGCGCGGTAAACGCGCAATTCTAACCTGAATTATCCTGACTGGAAAGCCCTGCGACACCGCGGTGTCGCCACTTCCCGACTATGCCGACCCAGTCGCAGCGTCAGCTACGGCGCAGATTGGACTTCTTGAGCAGACTTTCGTACTGGTGACTGACCAGATGTGCCTGCACCTGCGCCGTGAAATCCATCACCACTACCACCACGATCAGCAGCGAGGTGCCACCAAAATAAAACGGTACATGCCAGGCCGCCTGCATGAACGACGGCACCAGACACACCAGCACCAGATACAGCGCACCGACACCGGTAAGACGCGTCATTACGGAATCCACGTAATTGGCGGTAGCCTTGCCCGGACGGATGCCCGGAATCAGCGCGCCCGAGCGCTTGAGGTTGTCGGCGGTTTCTTCGGAGTTGAAGACGATCGCGGTATAGAAAAACGCGAAGGCAATCACCAGCACCGAAAACACAATGTCATGCAGCGGATTGCCCGGACTCAGCGACTGCGTCAGATCCTGCAGCCAGCGTGACGGGTGGCTGGCGCTGAACCAAGTCACCGCGGTCGCCGGGAACATCAGCAGGCTCGATGCGAAGATCGGCGGAATCACGCCTGCCATGTTGATTTTCAGCGGCAGATGCGAGGTCTGGTTCATGTAGGCACGCTGGCCACCGGAACGACGCGCGTAGTTGACGGTGATGCGCCGCTGGGCGCGCTCCATGAAAACCACGAATGCCGTCACGGCCAACACCAGGCCCACCACCATCAACAACTTGATCAGTGACAACTCGCCGTTGTTGGCCATGCCGAGCGTATGCACCACCGCGCCCGGCAAACCCGCCACGATACCGGCAAAGATCAGCAGCGAAATACCGTTGCCGATGCCGCGCTCGGTCATCTGCTCGCCCAGCCACATCAGGAACATCGTGCCGGCGGTGAGCCCCACCACGGAAGACATCACAAAACCGAAACCCGGCGTATAGACCACCGGTGCGCCACCAGCGGCCACCTGTCCCTGCAACGCCATCGCGATACCGAACGACTGGAAAGCCGCCAGACCCACCGTGGCGAAGCGCGTGTAGGTGGTCATCTTGCGCTTGCCGGCCTCGCCTTCCTTGCGCAGGCCCTGCAGGCTGGGAATCACCGAACCCATCATCTGGAACACGATCGACGCCGAGATATACGGAATCACGCCGAGCGCAAACACCGAAAACCGCGACAGCGCGCCACCCGAGAACATGTTGAACATGTCCATCAGGCCATTGCCGTTGACCAGATTGCTCATCGCCTCCGGATTGACGCCCGGAACCGGAATGAACGAACCCAAGCGGAACACGATCAACGCACTGATCACGAAGAAAATCCGCTGACGCAGTTCTGTCAGCTTGCGGGGTGCATTGCCCTTGGCTACAGCCACCGTCAATTACTCCACGCTGCCGCCGGCTGCCTCGATGGCTGCCTTGGCGCCGGCGGTAGCCAGCAGACCCGACAGCTTCACCGCGCGACCGATTTCACCCTTGAGCACGACCTTGACCTTCTTCGCGCGACTGCTGATCAGGCCAGCCTGATGCAGCGCGACAACGTCGATCACGTCGGTCTTGAGGTTCGCCAGCTGATAGAGGAACACTTCCTGACTCTCGGCCTTCTTCAGCGAACGGAAGCCGACTTTCGGCAACCGACGCTGCAGCGGCATCTGGCCACCTTCGAAACCGTACTTGTGGGTGCCACCGGCGCGGGCGTGCTGTCCCTTGTGGCCACGACCGGCGGTCTTGCCCATGCCCGAACCGATACCGCGGCCTACGCGCAGGCGCGTCTTGTGCGAACCGGCAGCCGGCTTGATGTCATTCAGACGCATGATGATTACTCCTCGACCCGAACCAGGTAGTAGACCGTGTTGATCAGGCCACGCACCTGCGGACTGTCCTTCAATTCGCGAACGTCGTTAACCTTGCCCAGACCCAGCGCCTTCACGCTGAGCCGATGCCGCGCCTGCACGCCGCGCAGGCCCTTGACCAGGCGCACGCGCACGGTCTTCTCGGCGGTTGCTTGAGACTTAGCCATTGCCCAACACCTCGTCCAGGGTCTTGCCGCGCTTGGCGGCGATCTTCTTGGGTGAGGCAACTGCCTGCAGGCCCTTGATGGTGGCGCGCACCAGGTTGATCGGATTGCGCGAACCGACGGCCTTGGCCAGCACGTTCTTCACGCCGACCACTTCCAGCACGGCGCGCATGGCGCCACCGGCGATCACACCGGTACCCTCAGAAGCCGGCTGCATGTAGACCCGAGCCGCACCGTGGTTGGCCTTGATGGCGTACCAGAGGGTGCCGTTGTTCAGCTCGATGCTGACCATCTGGCGACGGGCACGTTCCATCGCCTTGGAGATGGCCACCGGCACTTCACGCGCCTTGCCATAACCGAAGCCGACCTTGCCTTCGCCATCACCGACCACGGTCAGCGCAGTGAAGCTCATCTGGCGGCCACCCTTGACGGTCTTGGCCACGCGGTTGACGGCAATCAGCTTTTCAAGCAAGCCGTCCGAATTTTCGCGATCGTTAGAAGACATGTTCTATTCCGTGTGCCCGGCATGCCGGGACTTTGCTTGCGGCTTGGCCGCTTGGAGTTGTTGGTGACTCGATGCATATCCAGCCGTCCGGACGCGCGACGGGATCTGGGTAATGCCTGACGCTTAGAACTTGAGACCCGCTTCGCGCGCCGCATCGGCCAATGCCTGAATGCGCCCGTGGTAGCGGAAACCGGAGCGATCGAACGCCACGGCATCAATACCCGCCGCGAGCGCGCGCTCGGCGACAGCCTTGCCGACAGCTGCCGCAGCCGCCAGATTCTTGGTGCCCTTGAGGCCATCGGCCACCGACTTCTGCACCGTGGAGGCCGCAGCCACCACATTCAGACCGGTTGCGTCAAAGACCTGCGCATAAATATGCTGGCCGGTGCGGTGCACCGACAGCCTCGCCACAGCCAGCTTGCGGATGTGCGATCGGGTGGCTTTCGCGCGACGCAGGCGATTTTCGTTTTTGTTCATCGTGATATCTCCAGAAAGCGGATCGGCTTTGATGAAGAATCCGGCCAACAGCAGCCAGACTCCCGCGGACAAATCCACGTCAAGCCTTCTTGGCTTCCTTCAGGGTGATTTTTTCACCGGCGTAGCGAACGCCCTTGCCCTTGTAGGGCTCCGGCGGACGGAAGCCGCGAATCTTGGCAGCCACCTGGCCCACGCGCTGCTTGTCAGTACCCTTGATCAGCACTTCGGTTTGCGTCGGGGTCTCGATGCTGATGCCTTCCGGCGCATCGAACAACACCGGATGGGAGAAGCCGAGACTGAGGTTCAGCGACTTGCCCTGCATCGCGACGCGATAACCCACACCCACCAGTTCAAGCTTGCGCTCGTAACCCGCAGAAACGCCCTGCACCATGTTGGCCAACAACGCGCGAGCGGTGCCGCCGAACTTGTCCTCGGTATTCTCCGCCAGGCTGATGCTGGCCACGCCATTCTCCTGGGCGATCGTGACGCCTGGAAGGCGCACCATCACCAGAGTGCCTTTCGGACCCTTCACGGAAATCGTGTCGTTACCGACGGTCAGTTCCACGCCCTTGGGTAGGTTGATCGGTTGTTTGGCTACACGTGACATTGAGTGACTCCTTTATGCCACTTGGCCGATGACTTCGCCGCCGAGACCCTTGGCACGGGCCTGCGCGTCGGTCAACAGACCAGCGGAAGTCGAGATGATCGAGATGCCCAGGCCACCGAGAACTTTCGGAAGCTCGTCCTTGCCGCGGTAAACACGCAGACCGGAGCGACTGACGCGTGAAATGGTCTCGATGGCGGGCTGGCCCTCGAAATACTTGAGTTTGATCTCAAGCACCGGCTTGCCTTCCTCGACGGCAGTCTTGGCGTCGAGGATGTAGCCCTCGCTCTTGAGAAGATTGGCAATTGCCACCTTCAGTTTCGACGACGGCATACGAACAACCGGCTTGCCCATCGACTGGGCGTTGCGGACGCGCGTAAACAGATCGGCGATGGGATCAGTCATGCTCATGAAAACATCCTTCAGAGTGCACCGATATCCGATAAAACCGGAAATCAATCAGATTGTGAGCCGACGCAGACGCCGGCCTGCGTTGCGCAGACCGCCAACTATATCAGCTTTACCGGGTTTTGCGAATAGCGGAACGTGAGTCAGATCAAAGGCGGCGGTCTAATGCCGCCGGTGGAGACCGCACCTGGGCATTTGCTCCGGCTGCGGTCTCTCAAAACGCGGGTTTACCAGCTGGCCTTGCGCAGACCCGGCACGTCGCCGCGCATGGTTGCTTCGCGCAACTTGTTGCGACCGAGGCCGAACTTGGCATACACCGCACGCGGTCGACCGGTCAGGGCGCAACGACTGCGCTGACGTACCGGACTGGCATCGCGTGGCAGTTTCTGCAGCTTGGACTGGGCTTCCATCTTCTCCTCATAGGAGGCGGTGGGGCTCAGTACGACTGCCTTCAGTCCACTGCGCTTGGCAGCGTACTTCTTGACGAGCTTGGTCCGCTTGATATCGCGGTTCACCATTGATGTCTTGGCCATGGATATCGCGCCTAATCAGTTGCGGAACGGGAAGCTGAAAGCCGCCAGCAGGGCTTTCGCCTCTTCGTCGGTCTTGGCGGTGGTGGTGATGGAAATATCCATGCCACGCAACGCATCCACCTGGTCGAAGTCGATCTCAGGAAAAATGATCTGTTCCTTGATACCGAAGTTGTAGTTGCCGCGGCCGTCGAAGGCTCGGGCTGACACACCACGGAAGTCGCGCACACGCGGCAACGAGATGTTGATCAGGCGATCCATGAACTCCCACATCTGGGCACGGCGCAGGGTGACCTTGCAGCCGATCGGCCAGCCGTCGCGGATCTTGAACGAGGCCACGGACACGCGTGCCTTGGTCGTGATCGGCTTCTGTCCGGCGATCTTGGCCATGTCGGCAACGGCATTTTCAAGTACTTTTTTGTTGCCGGCGGCTTCACCCACGCCCATGTTCAGCGTGATCTTGGTGATGCGGGGAACCTGCATCACGTTCTGATAGCCGAACTGCTCGGTGAGCTTGGCGACTACTTGGTCTTTGTAGAATGTTTGAAGACGGGTCATGATCGTGTTCCTTACGCGTCCACGACCTCGCCAGTCGAACGGAACACGCGGACCTTGCGCCCATCTTCGAGCGTTTTGGTGCCCACGCGCTCACCCTTGTTCGTGGCGGGGTTGAACAGCTGCACATTGGAGAGATGGATCGAAGCCTCACGCTCGACGATGCCGCCAGCCTGGTTGGCCTGCGGATTCGGCTTGGTGTGACGCTTGACCAGATTCACGTTGGAGACGAACACGCGGTCGTCGGCAACACGCAGCACATCGCCGCGCTGACCCTTGTTCTTGCCGGTGATCACGAGGACCTGATCACCCTTGCGGATACGGTTCATTTATTGACTCCGCTCAGAGCACTTCGGGAGCAAGCGAGACGATCTTCATGAACTTCTCGCTGCGCAGCTCGCGGGTAACCGGCCCGAATATACGGGTGCCGATCGGCTCGAGCTTGTTGTTGAGGAGCACCGCTGCATTGCCGTCGAAACGGATCAGCGAGCCATCGGGACGGCGCACGCCCTTGGCGGTGCGAACTACCACGGCATTATACACTTCGCCCTTCTTTACCTTGCCGCGGGGAATGGCATCCTTTACGGTAACCTTAATCACGTCACCGATTCCGGCATAACGGCGCTTGGAGCCACCGAGCACCTTGATGCACATCAGTTCCTTCGCGCCGCTGTTGTCCGCTGCGGAAAGCGTGCTTTGCATCTGGATCATGGCTGCACCCTCCCTTAGACGTTGGCGCGCGTGATGATTTCAACCACGCGGTGATGTTTGGTCTTGGACAACGGACGGCACTCGGCGATACGCACGAGGTCACCCTCGTTGGCACCGAGATCGTCCTGTGCATGCAGCTTGGTCGAACGGCGGATGATCTTGCCGAGCAGCCAATGCTGAACCTGACGCTCAACCAGCACGGTGACCGTCTTGTCCATCTTGTTGCTGGTGACGCGACCCTGCAGTGTACGCGCCTGCTTGGCCTCGCCTTGAACTTGCACTTCTTGAATCTTGTTAGCGCTCATGTCGGCCATCCTTACTTCTTGCTGCCGAGCACGAACTTCGTGCGGGCGATGTCACGCCGAACGCGGCGCAGCTGGTGTGGCTGAGTAAGTTGACCGGAGCCCTTCTGCATGCGCAGGTTGAACTGCTCCTTGCGAAGATCCAGCAGATGCTGCTTCAACTCGTCGGCCGACTGGTTGTTGATATCTATGGTGGCCATCACATCACCGCCCTGGTCACGAACTGGGTCTGCACGGACAGCTTTGCTGCCGCCAGACGGAACGCCTCACGCGCCGTCAATTCGTCGACGCCCTCGATTTCATAAAGCATGCGGCCGGGCTGAATTGGGGCGACCCAGTACTCGACGCTGCCTTTGCCCGCGCCCATGCGCACTTCGATCGGCTTCTTGGTGATCGGCTTGTCGGGAAAAACACGGATCCACAACTTGCCACCACGCTTCACGAAGCGGGTGATGCAACGACGCGCGGCTTCGATTTGGCGCGCTGTCAAGCGCCCATGCGTGGTTGCTTTTAATCCGTACTCGCCAAAACTGACAAGATTGGAGCACTGTGCCAAGCCGTCATTACGGCCCTTGAACTGTTTACGATATTTGGTTCGCTTGGGTTGCAACATGGCAACGCTCCTTACTTGGTCGTCCGCTCGCGGCGGCCGTCACCGGCCTCGCGACGCGAATCATTACGACGACCTTCGCCACCTTCGCGGCGCGGCGGTGAGGACGGCTCGTCCTTCGACTCCTGGCTGGCTGCGGCCAGATCAAAGATCTCGCCCTTGTACACCCACACCTTGATGCCGATGATGCCGTAGGTGGTCTTCGCCTCGGCCGTACCGTAATCAATGTCGGCGCGCAGCGTGTGCAGCGGCACCCGACCTTCGCGGCTCCACTCGGAACGGGCGATCTCGGCACCGTTCAGTCGACCGGACACGTTGATCTTGATGCCCAGTGCGCCCAGGCGCATTGCGTTGCCCACCGAGCGCTTCATGGCGCGGCGGAACATGATGCGGCGCTCGAGCTGCTGCGCGATCGACTCGGCCACCAGCTGGGCATCGAGCTCCGGCTTGCGCACTTCGCTGACGTTGATGTGCGTCGGCACACCCATCATGTCGCTGACTTCCTTGCGCAGCTTCTCGATGTCCTCACCCTTCTTGCCGATTACCACGCCCGGACGGGCGGTGTGAATCGTCACGCGCGCGGTCTTGGCCGGACGCTCGATCTGGATGCGGGAGATGCCTGCAGCGGCCAACTTCTTCTTCAGCATGTCGCGGACTTTGATATCGGCCACCAGATAGGTGGCGTAGTCACGCTTGCCGGCGAACCACTTGGAGTTCCAATCCTTGGCAATGCCGAGGCGGATACCGGTGGGATGAACTTTATGACCCATCGTCTATATCCTCGGTCAGTTACCAACAACCACAGTGATGTGGCTGGTGCGCTTGAGAATGCGCGAACCGCGGCCTTTGGCGCGGGCGTGCATGCGTTTCATCGCCGGACCCTCGTCGACGAAGATGCTGGACACCTTCAAATCGTCGACATCGGCACCGAGATTGTTCTCGGCATTGGCGACGGCTGAAAGAAGCACCTTGCGAACAAGGATGGCCGCCTTCTTGTTGGTGAAGGTGAGCACGTCGCTGGCCCGGCCGACGGGAAGCCCGCGGACCAGATCAGCCACCAGGCGTGCCTTTTGCGCCGAAATGCGGGCGCCACGCAGGATCGCTTTGGCTTCAGTGCTCATCACTTGCCCTTCTTGTCGCCGACATGGCCCTTGAACGTACGGGTCACCGCGAACTCGCCGAGCTTGTGCCCGACCATGTTCTCGTTGATCAGAACGGGCACGTGCTGACGGCCGTTGTGGATGGCGATGGTCAAGCCGACCATTTCCGGCAGGATCATCGAGCGGCGCGACCAGGTCTTGATCGGACGCTTGTTGTTGGCGGAAACCGCAGCTTCCACCTTCTTGACGAGGTGAAGGTCGACAAACGGACCTTTTTTCAGAGAACGCGGCATGACGGCTTCCTGTTACTTGCGACGACGCACGATGAACTGCTGCGTGCGCTTGTTGTTACGGGTCTTGTAGCCCTTGGCCGGCGTGCCCCACGGGCTGACCGGATGACGTCCACCTGAAGTCTTGCCTTCACCACCACCGTGCGGATGGTCGACCGGGTTCATCACCACACCGCGAACAGTGGGGCGAATACCCAGCCAGCGCTTCGCGCCGGCCTTGCCGAGCTTCTTCAAGCTATGCTCGCCATTGCCGACTTCACCGATGGTGGCGCGGCATTCGACCGGCACCCGGCGCATCTCGCCGGAGCGGAGGCGCAGGGTGGCATAGCCGGATTCGCGCGCCACCAACTGTACCGAGGCACCGGCGCTACGGGCGATCTGCGCACCCTTGCCGGGACGCAGTTCGATGCAATGAATGGTGCTGCCCATCGGAATGCTGCGCAGCTGCAGGCAGTTGCCGGCCTTGATCGGCGCCTCGGCACCCGATACCAGGCGGTCACCCACCGCCACGCCCTTCGGCGCAATGATGTAACGACGCTCGCCATCGGCGTAGCACAGCAACGCAATGTGCGCCGTGCGGTTGGGGTCATACTCGATGCGCTCGACCTTGGCGGCAATGCCTTCCTTGTCGCGTTTGAAATCGATGATGCGGTAGGCCTGCTTGTGTCCACCACCGCGGTGCCGCACAGTGATGCGACCGTGATGATTGCGACCACCGGTGCGGGTCTGCGACTCGGTCAACGCCGCAAACGGCGCGCCCTTGTACAGGCCTTCCGTACGGACGCTGACTGCGTCACGACGGCCCGGCGAAGTCGGCTTGTGGGTAATTAATGCCATCTCACAGAACTCCTGGCTCAGGCCTTGGCGGACACGTCAATGGTCTGGCCGTCGGCCAGCCGCACATAAGCCTTTCGCTTGCCCTGGCGGCTGCCAGCACGCAAACGGAAAGACTTGACCTTGCCCTTGGTGTTGACGAGGTTCACCTGCTCGACCTTGACGTCGAACAGCTTCTCCACGGCAGCGCGAACGTCGGCCTTGGTCGCCGCAGGGGCCACCACGAACACATACTGGTTGTGCTCGGCCAGACGCGCCGATTTCTCGGAGATGTGCGGTGCGCGCAGCGTATCGAGAATGCGTTCGTTGTTCATGCCAGCCACTCCTCGACTTTCTTCACGGCGTCAACCGTCATCACCACGTGATCCGATCCGACCAGACTGACCGGGTTAAGCCCCATCACGTCCAGCACATGGATGTACGGAATGTTGCGAGCAGCCAGGAACACCGACTCCGAGGCATCTTCCGACACCAGCAACACCCGACCGGACACCTGCAGTTCGGCCAGCTTGGCCACCATCGCGCAGGTCTTCGGCGTCTCGATGCCAAAGCTCTCGACAATCTTCAGCCGATCCTGACGAATCAGTTCGGAAAAGATCGAGCGGATCGCAACGCGGTAAGCCTTGCGATTGACTTTCTGCTCGTAGCTGCGCGGCTTGGCTGCAAAGGTGCGGCCACCGCCGACAAAGATCGGCGCACGGTAATCACCGTGACGGGCGCCACCGCCCTTCTGCTTCTTGAATTTCTTGGTGGTACCGGACATTTCGCCGCGCGACAGCTGCGACTGGGTGCCGGCACGGCCGCCGGCCTGATAGGCAACGACCACCTGGTGCACCAGAGCCTGCTTGTACTCGCCGCCGAACACTTCGTCGGAAACGGTGAGCGCTTGCGGGTTGGGCGATGTTGCGCCAATGACATTGAGTTCCATGGCGTCTCTCCTCAGCTCTTTGTCGTCGGGCGGATGATGACGTCGCCGCCGGTAGCACCCGGCACCGCACCCTTCACCGCGATCAGATGACGCTCGGCGTCGACCTTGATCACTTCCAGGCCCTGCTGCGTGCGATTCACCGCCCCCATGTGGCCGGACATCTTCTTGCCGGGGAACACGCGACCCGGGGTCTGACGCTGACCAATGGAACCCGGCGCGCGATGTGACAGCGAGTTGCCGTGAGTGGCGTCACCCATCTTGAAATGCCAGCGCTTGATGGTGCCCTGGAAGCCCTTGCCCTTCGATACGCCGGCGACGTCCACGATCTGACCGACCGCAAACACGTCGTCCGCCTTGATCTCGGTGCCAACGGCATACTTGGCGAGATCATCCGCAGCGACGCGGAATTCCCACAGGCCACGACCCGGCTCGACCTTGGCTTTGGCGTAATGGCCTTTCAGCGGCTGGGTCAGCAGGTTCGCGCGCTTGGTGCCAGTTGCGACCTGCACTGCACTGTAACCGTCGTTCTCGTCCGTCTTCAGCTGGGTGACCCGATTCGGCGTCGCTTCAATCAGCGTCACCGGAATCGAACGGCCATCTTCAGTGAAGAGCCGGCTCATACCGCATTTGCGGCCAATCAATCCGATACTCATCTTCGTATCCTGTATGTCGCTCAGCCGAGCTTGATCTGGACATCTACGCCAGCGGCGAGATCAAGCTTCATGAGCGCGTCCACGGTTTTGTCGTTCGGGTCGATAATGTCCAACACGCGCTTGTGCGTACGGGTCTCGTACTGATCGCGCGCATCCTTGTCGACGTGCGGCGACACCAAAATGGTGTACCGCTCGATCTTTGTCGGCAGCGGGATCGGGCCGAGCACCGTTGCGCCGGTGCGCTTGGCTGTCTCGACTATTTCGCTGGCCGAGCGGTCGATCAGACGATGATCGTACGCCTTCAACCGAATCCGAATCTTCTGGTTCGCCATAACCGTGTCCTGTTGTCGAAAGAACGTCATGTGAAACGGGCCGGCTTCTCACCGCCCCGCACAACCCTTTACCTGTTACCGCTGCATCAGGGGCCACAAACAACGCAGAGCCCCAATTCAAAAAAGCCAAGCGAGCACTGGAGCGGCTCGCCTGGACAAAAATTTTGCAACTCACGCAAGTCGCATGACCGACGGGACGACCCCGGGATAATGCTCGATTGCGAGGGCGCTCCGGCCGGCGAACTCGAAGCACATCCTGTGCCTCATTTCGCGGTAAATCGATCAACATCGGATGTCGATCGACAAGCAAGCTGCGAACTATACCTGCAAATGCCTGCTTAGTGAAGGGGGCGATGACAAAATATGTCAAAGAGCCCCTTTCCAGATATGGCCGGAGGAAAATCCGTTACTGCACGCGGAGTCGTAGCTCGCGACCCCGCGTGACGCAGGCCTTACTTGATGACCTTGGCGACCACGCCGGCGCCGACGGTACGGCCACCTTCGCGGATCGCGAAGCGCAGGCCCTCGTCCATCGCGATTGGGTGGATCAGGCTCACCACCATCTTCACGTTGTCGCCCGGCATCACCATCTCCACGCCTTCCGGCAACTGGCAGGCGCCCGTCACGTCCGTCGTGCGGAAGTAGAACTGCGGCCGGTAGCCCTTGAAGAACGGCGTGTGACGGCCACCCTCGTCCTTCGACAGCACGTACACCTCGGCCTCGAAGTCGGTGTGCGGGGTGATCGTGCCCGGCTTGGCCAGCACCTGGCCACGCTCCACGTCGTCACGCTTCAGACCGCGCAACAGCAGGCCGGCGTTGTCGCCCGCCTGACCCTGGTCGAGCAGCTTGCGGAACATCTCCACGCCGGTCACCGTGGTCTTCTGCGTGTCGCGGATACCGACCACTTCGATTTCGTCGCCCACCTTGATGATGCCGCGCTCGATACGCCCGGTCACCACGGTGCCGCGGCCGGAGATCGAGAACACATCTTCCACCGGCATCAGGAACGGGCGGTCGATCACCCGCACCGGCTCCGGGATGTAGCTGTCCAGCGCGTCCACCAGCTTGATGATCGACGGCACGCCGATCTCGCTCTGGTCGCCTTCCAGCGCCAGCTTGGCCGAACCGTGGATCATCGGCGTGTCGTCGCCCGGGAAGTCGTACTTGCTCAGCAGCTCGCGCACTTCCATCTCGACCAGCTCGAGCAGCTCGGCGTCGTCCACCATGTCCGCCTTGTTCAGGTAGACCACGATGTACGGCACGCCGACCTGGCGGCTCAGCAGGATGTGCTCGCGCGTCTGCGGCATCGGGCCGTCCGCGGCCGAGCACACCAGGATCGCGCCGTCCATCTGCGCCGCACCGGTGATCATGTTCTTCACATAGTCGGCGTGACCCGGGCAGTCGACGTGCGCGTAATGGCGCTTGGGCGACTCGTATTCCACGTGCGCGGTCGAGATCGTGATGCCGCGCGCCTTCTCTTCCGGCGCCGCGTCAATCGCGTCGTAGGCCTTGAACTCGCCACCAAACCGCTCCGCACCGAGCTTCGTCAGTGCCGCCGTCAGCGTCGTCTTGCCGTGATCCACGTGACCAATCGTGCCCACGTTGACGTGCGGCTTGGTGCGTTCGAATTTACCCTTTGCCATGACTCAGACCTCAAGAGAATAATAGTTATTCGGAAAGATCGACCCGATCAGGCCTTCTTCATGACCTGCTCAGCGATGTTGGTGGGCGCTTCGGCGTAATGATCGAATTCCATGCTGAAGGTGGCGCGCCCCTGGGTCTGCGAGCGCAGACTGGTGGCGTAGCCGAACATCTCCCCCAGTGGAACCAGACAATCAATCACCTTGCCCGATGGCGTTTCGTTCGAGCCACGCAGCAAACCACGACGGCGACTGAGATCGCCCATCACGTCGCCCATGTAGTCCTCAGGCGTAACCACCTCGATCTTCATGATTGGCTCCAGCAGCACCGGATCGGCCTTGCGGAAGCCCTCCTTGAACGCCATCGAGGCGGCAAGCTTGAACGCCATTTCGGACGAGTCGACGTCGTGATACGAGCCGTCCACCAGGCGCACTTTCACGTCCACCACGGGGAACCCGGCCAGCGGGCCGCCGGTGATCGTCTCCCGGATGCCCTTGTCCACCGCCGGAATGAATTCCTTGGGCACCGCGCCGCCGGTGATGGCATTTTCAAATTCATAGCCCTTGCCCCGCCCCTGCGGAACAAGCTCAAGCACCACGTGGCCGTACTGGCCTTTGCCACCCGACTGCTTGGCGTGCTTATAATCCTGGGTGACCTGCTTGCGGATGGTCTCGCGATAAGCGACTTGCGGCTTGCCGACATTGGCCTCGACGTTGAACTCGCGGCGCATGCGATCGACCAGGATGTCGAGGTGCAGCTCGCCCATGCCAGCGATGATGGTCTGGCCGGATTCTTCATCAGTACGCACGCGAAACGAAGGATCTTCCGAGGCAAGCCGGCTCAGCGCCACACCCATTTTTTCCTGGTCAGATTTGGTCCTCGGCTCCACCGCCATGGCGATCACCGGCTCCGGAAACACCATCCGCTCAAGCGTGATGACGTAATCCTGCGCGCACAACGTGTCGCCGGTGGTGACATCCTTCAAGCCAACCGCCGCAGCGATGTCGCCGGCGCAGACCTCTTTCAGTTCCTGCCGTTCGTTTGAATGCATCTGCAGCAGTCGACCGATGCGCTCTTTCCTGCCCTTGACCGGGTTGTAGACGCCATCACCGGATTTCAGCGTGCCCGAGTAGACCCTGAAAAACGTCAACGAACCAACGAACGGGTCGGTCATGATCTTGAAGGCGAGCGCCGAAAACGGTTGGTCGTCCCGTGCCGTGCGGGTCGCCTCTTCCTCGTTCTCGTCGATGCCCCGGACCGGCGGTCGATCCGACGGCGACGGCAACAGTTGCACCACCGCGTCGAGCATCGCCTGCACGCCCTTGTTCTTGAACGCGGTGCCGCAGTACACCGGAATCAGCGAGGCGGCGAGCGTGCCGGCGCGGATGCCGGCAAGGATGTCGTGCTCGGGAAGATCACCTTCCTCGAGGTACTTGTTCATCAGCTCCTCGGAGGTTTCCGCCGCCGATTCAATCATGAAGTTGCGCGCCTCATCGGCAGCGACCTTCAGCTCGGCCGGAATCTCCCGGTATTCAAATTTCATGCCCTGGGATTCCATATCCCAGTAGATCGCCTTCATCTTGATCAGGTCGACCACACCCTCGAAGCCATCTTCGACACCGATCGGCACTTGCATCGGTACCGGGTGGGCCCCCAAGCGCGATTTCAGCTGACTGACCACCTTGTCGAAGTCCGCGCCCGTACGATCCATCTTGTTGATGAAAGCCAGCCGCGGCACCGCATATTTGTTCGCCTGACGCCACACGGTTTCCGATTGTGGCTGCACGCCACCAACGGCACACAATACGAACACGGCCCCATCGAGCACCCGCAGCGAGCGTTCCACCTCGATGGTGAAATCCACATGTCCCGGTGTGTCGATGATGTTGAACCGATGCTCGGGCATGCAGCGATCCATGCCCGTCCAGAATGCAGTCGTGGCTGCAGACGTGATCGTGATTCCCCGCTCCTGCTCCTGCTCCATCCAGTCCATCGTGGCAGCCCCGTCATGCACTTCGCCAATCTTGTGACTGACGCCGGTGTAGAAAAGGATGCGCTCCGTGGTCGTGGTCTTGCCGGCATCGATGTGGGCCATGATGCCGAAGTTGCGGTAGCGATCGATGGGGGTGGTGCGTGCCACGGTTAGAGCCTCTGCAAGTACCGGATCAACCGTACCCGTCTGTCAGTGAACGCAATTACCAGCGGTAATGCGAGAAGGCCTTGTTGGCCTCGGCCATACGATGTGTCTCTTCACGCTTCTTGGCCGCACCGCCGCGGCTCTCCGAGGCTTCCAGCAGTTCGGCAGCGAGCTTGCGCGGCATCGACGTCTCGCCACGCTTGCGGGCAGCATCGATCACCCAGCGCATCGCCAGCGCCATGCGGCGACCCGGACGCACTTCCACCGGCACCTGGTACGTTGCGCCACCGACACGACGCGACTTCACTTCGACGGCCGGAGCGATGTTGTTCAGGGCTTTCTCGACCAGAGCCACCGGCTCGGCATTTTTCTCACCCAGATGCTGCAGGGCACCGTAAACGATGCTCTCGGCAACGGACTTCTTGCCGCTCTTCATCACCATGTTGATGAAACGGGCAATCAGCTGGCTGCCGTGCTTGGGATCCGGCAGGATCAGACGGGCGGGATGTGAACCTTTACGCGACATGTTTGTTGTCCGTTATTTTTGCGAACATCCGTGCCCGCAGCTAAGCGGCCAGCCTGGCCGCACGTTCATTATTTTCTGCAGGCATCCTTACTGCTGACAAAAGCAGCCGTCCTGACCGCACTCTTCAATGATTCAATTACTTCTTCGGGCGCTTGGCACCGTACTTCGAACGCGACTGGCGACGCTTGGTCACACCTGCGCAGTCGAGGCTGCCGCGTACCGTGTGATAGCGCACGCCAGGGAGATCCTTGACGCGACCGCCGCGTATCAGCACCACCGAATGCTCCTGCAGGTTGTGGCCCTCACCGCCGATGTAGCTGATGATCTCGAAACCATTGGTCAGGCGCACCTTGGCAACCTTGCGCAAGGCCGAGTTCGGCTTTTTCGGGGTAGTCGTGTAAACGCGCGTGCAGACACCACGACGCTGCGGGCTGCTCTGCAGTGCCGGCGACCCGCTCTTGTAGGTCTTCGGGCTGCGGGATTTGCGCACCAACTGGTTGACTGTCGTCATGCGTAGCTGTTCCTGAAAACCTGATTCTGAAAACATTAAAGGCAGCCCGAATACGCCCGGTCTGCCAAGAAGCGGAAATTTAACATGGGCAGCCTACCAGAGGCAAGCCAACGCCCTGCCCTCCTTGACCCGAACACGAGACGCATCCATGCGCCTCATTTCGTATGTCAGCGAGTGAAGCCCGAAGGCTTACTCGGCACCATCATCATTGCCGACCGTCGCCTCGGCGAACGAAGCCGCAGGAGTGGAGCCGGAGAGCGTCTCCAGATCCGCGTCACTGAGACCGCCCTGACGACGACGCGTTGCGTGGTACGCCAGACCCGTACCTGCCGGAATAAGACGGCCGACAATAACATTTTCCTTGAGCCCCCGCAAGGTATCCCGCGTGCCGCGCACGGCAGCCTCGGTCAGCACCCGCGTGGTTTCCTGGAACGATGCCGCCGAAATGAACGACTCGGTCGCCAGCGAGGCCTTGGTGAT
Source organism: Pseudomonadota bacterium (assembly GCA_021793575.1). Taxonomy (GTDB): domain Bacteria; phylum Pseudomonadota; class Gammaproteobacteria; order Xanthomonadales; family Rhodanobacteraceae; genus Rhodanobacter. The sequence continues at coordinate 23,767 of JAJYSM010000011.1, read as the reverse complement.
ACCCAGCAGCACCGACTGGTACTCGGCCGGACGCTCACCCTTGGCAATCGCGCGGTCATTTTCGCCGTTGATGCGCACACGCTCGACCTGCTCGCCGCGCAGATAATGGCTCTCGCCCGGCTCGACGATCTCGACCTTGCGCAGCATCTGGCGAATGATCGCCTCGATGTGCTTGTCGTTGATCTTGACGCCCTGCAGGCGATATACGTCCTGGATCTCCTTGACCAGGTACGAGGCCAGCGGCTCGACGCCCAGCAGGCGCAGGATGTCATGCGGGCTCGGCTCACCATCGACGACAGTTTCGCCCTTTTCCACATGCTCGCCCTCGAACACGATCACCTGACGCCACTTGGGAATCAGCTCCTCGTGCTCGTTGCCGTCGACGTCCTTGATGACCAGACGCTGCTTGCCCTTGGTGTCCTTGCCGAAGCTGATGATGCCGGAGCGCTCGGCCAGAATCGCCGGCTCCTTCGGCTTGCGCGCCTCGAACAGGTCGGCCACGCGCGGCAGACCGCCCGTGATATCGCGGGTTTTGGAGCTCTCCTGCGGAATACGCGCCACCACGTCGCCCACACCCACCTCGGCTCCGTTCTGGATTGACACGATCGCACCGGCCGGCAGGAAGTACTGCGCAGCGATGTCGGTGCCCGGCAGCTTCAGCTCGCGGCCCTTGGCATCTTCCAGACGCACGATCGGGCGCAGGTCCTTCGCCTGCGTACCGCGGCGCTTCGGGTCGGTGACCACGGCCGACTCCAAGCCGGTGAGATCATCGGTCTGGCTCTGCACCGTGACGCCATCGAGGAAATCGATGAAGCGCACCACGCCGGCTACCTCGGTAACGATCGGATGGGTATGCGGGTCCCAGTTGGCGACGGTCTGGCCAGGCTTGACCGGCGCGCCGTCCTTGACTGCAATGGTGGCACCGTACGGCACCTTGTAACGCTCGCGCTCGCGGCCGCTGGTATCGATTACCGACAGTTCGCCCGAGCGCGATACCGCTACCAGGTGACCCTGCTTGTGCTGCACCGTCTTGAGGTTGTTGAACTTCAACGAGCCGGTGGTTTTCACCGTCACGTTGTCCACCGCCGCCGCACGCGAAGCCGCGCCGCCAATGTGGAACGTACGCATGGTGAGCTGGGTGCCCGGCTCACCGATCGACTGCGCGGCAACCACGCCCACCGCCTCGCCCATGTTGACCAGGTGACCACGGGCCAGATCGCGGCCATAGCAAAGCTTGCAGACGCCATGAGTGGCCACGCAGGTGATCGGCGAACGCACCTTGAGGATCTGCACGCCGGCCTTGTCCAGCTTCTCGACCAGCGCCTCGTTGAGCAGGGTGTCACGGGTCACGATCGGCTGATCGTCGTCGCCCGGCGCATACACGTCCTCGACCACCACGCGGCCCAGCACGCGCTCGCGCAGCGGCTCGACCACATCGCCGCCTTCGACGATCGGCTGCATGATCACGCCGTTCTCGGTGCCGCAGTCGTCCATGGTGATCACCACGTCCTGCGCCACATCGACCAGGCGCCGGGTGAGGTAACCGGAGTTGGCCGTCTTCAACGCCGTATCCGCCAGACCCTTGCGCGCGCCATGGGTGGAGTTGAAGTACTGCAGCACGTTCAGGCCTTCGCGGAAGTTGGCCTTGATCGGCGTCTCGATGATCGAGCCGTCCGGACGTGCCATCAGGCCGCGCATGCCGGCCAACTGGCGAATCTGCGCCACCGAACCACGGGCGCCGGAATCGGCCATGATGTACAGCGAGTTCATCGACTTCTGGCTGACCTTCTTGCCGTCGACATCGGTCACTTTTTCGGTACCGATGCCGTCGATCATCGCCTTGGCGACCAGCTCGCTGGTGCGCGACCAGATGTCGACGACCTTGTTGTAGCGCTCGCCGGCGGTGACCAGGCCCGACTGGTACTGCTGCTGGATCTCGACGACTTCCTTCTCGGCCTCTTCGAGAATGGGCTTCTTCTCGGCCGGAATGAGCATGTCATCGATGCCGATGGAAATGCCTGCCCGCGTGGCGAAGCGGAAGCCGGTGTACATCAGCTTGTCGGCGAACACCACCGTTTCCTTCAGGCCCAGCAGGCGATAGCTGGAATTGATCAGGCGCGAGATGGCCTTCTTGGTCAGCTCGGTGTTCGCCAACTCGAACGGCAGGCCTTCCGGCAGGATTTCCGCCAGCAGCGCGCGACCGACGGTGGTATCGACGATCCTGGTTTCGTGGGTGCGCTCGCCGTCCTCGGCGATGTGCACCAGCTTCAGGCGCACCTTGACCTTGGCATGCAGTTCGACCGCACGGTTGTCATAGGCACGACGCACTTCGGCAATGCCGGAGAACACCATGCCGCTGCCCTTGACGTTGATCAGCTCGCGGGTCATGTAGTACAGGCCCAGCACCACGTCCTGGGTCGGCACGATGATCGGCTCGCCGTTGGCGGGGCTGAGGATGTTGTTGGACGACATCATCAGCGCGCGCGCTTCCAGCTGCGCCTCGATCGACAGCGGCACATGGACGGCCATCTGATCGCCGTCGAAGTCGGCGTTGAACGCGGTGCAGACCAGCGGATGCAGCTGGATCGCCTTGCCTTCGATGAGCTTCGGCTCGAACGCCTGGATGCCCAGACGATGCAGCGTGGGCGCACGGTTCAGCAGCACCGGATGCTCGCGGATCACCTCTTCGAGGATGTCCCAGACCTGGGCCTCCTCGCGCTCGACCAGCTTCTTGGCCGCCTTGATCGTGGTGGCTTCGCCGCGGGCCTGCAGCTTGGCGAAGATGAACGGTTTGAACAGCTCCAGCGCCATCTTCTTGGGCAGACCGCACTGGTGCAGGCGCAGGGTCGGACCGACCACGATCACCGAGCGGCCGGAGTAGTCCACGCGCTTGCCGAGCAGGTTCTGGCGGAACCGGCCCTGCTTGCCCTTGATCATGTCGGCCAGCGACTTCAGCGCGCGCTTGTTGGTGCCGGTGATGGCACGACCGCGACGACCGTTGTCGAGCAGCGCATCGACCGACTCCTGCAGCATGCGCTTCTCGTTGCGCACGATGATGTCGGGCGCATTGAGCTCAAGCAGCCGCTTCAGGCGGTTGTTGCGGTTGATCACGCGGCGGTACAGATCGTTCAGGTCGGAGGTGGCGAAGCGGCCGCCATCCAGCGGCACCAGCGGGCGCAGGTCCGGCGGCAGCACCGGCAGCACGGTCAGCACCATCCACTCCGGCTTGTTGCCGGATTCGAGGAACGCCTCGATCAGCTTCACGCGCTTGGTCAGCCGCTTCAGCTTGGTCTCGGAATTGGTCGAGCCGATCTCTTCCTTCAGGCGGATCACCTCGCCCGGCAGGTCGAGCGACTTCAGCAGCTGATAGACCGCCTCTGCGCCCATCCGCGCGTCGAACTCGTCGCCGTGCTCTTCGGTGGCTTCCAGGTACTGGTCTTCGCTGAGCAGCTGACCGCGCTCGAGCGCGGTAAGGCCCGGATCGATCACCACGAACGCCTCGAAGTACAGGATGCGCTCGATGTCACGCAGCGTCATGTCCAGCATCAGGCCGATGCGCGAGGGCAGCGACTTGAGGAACCAGATGTGCGCGGTCGGCGAGGCCAGTTCGATGTGCCCCATGCGCTCGCGACGCACCTTGGCCAGGGTGACCTCGGTGCCGCACTTCTCGCACACGACGCCGCGATGCTTCATGCGCTTGTACTTGCCGCACAGGCACTCGTAGTCCTTCACCGGGCCGAAGATGGCGGCGCAGAACAGGCCGTCACGCTCCGGCTTGAACGTGCGGTAGTTGATCGTTTCCGGCTTTTTCACTTCGCCGAACGACCATGAGCGGATCAACTCCGGCGAGGCCAGCGCGATCTTGATCGCGTCGAAGTCCGGCGTGGCGCGCTGCTGATTGAACAGATTGAGCAAGTCTTTCATGCGAAATCTCCTGTGGCCGCGCGGATCACTTGATCTCTTCCAGATCGATGTCGATGGCAAGCGAGCGGATTTCCTTCACCAGCACGTTGAAGGACTCCGGCATGCCTGCCGACATTTCGTGGTTGCCGTCGACAATGTTTTTGTACATCTGGTTGCGACCCTGCACGTCGTCGGACTTCACCGTCAGCATTTCCTGCAGGGTGTAGGCCGCGCCGTAGGCTTCCAGCGCCCACACTTCCATCTCGCCGAAGCGCTGGCCGCCGAACTGCGCCTTGCCGCCCAGCGGCTGTTGGGTAACCAGTGAATACGGGCCGGTGGAACGGGCATGCATCTTGTCGTCGACCAGGTGGTTGAGCTTGAGGTAATGCATGTAGCCCACGGTGACCGGCCGATCGAACGCCTCGCCAGTGCGGCCGTCGTACAGCATGGTCTGGCCCGATTCGGGCAGATCCGCCAGTCGCAGCATCGCCTTAATCTCGCTCTCCTCGGCACCATCGAACACCGGCGTGGCCATCGGCACGCCTTCCTGCAGGTTGGTGGCGAGGGTGAAGATCTCCTTGTCGGTGAGCGACTTCAGATCGACATGCTGCACGGCGCCGGCAACGTGGTGGTTGTAGATCTGGTCGAGGAACTCGCGGATCTTGGCCACCTTCTCCTGCGCTTCGAGCATCTTCTGGATCTTCTTGCCGAGGCCCTTGGCGGCCCAGCCCAGATGGACTTCCAGAATCTGCCCGATGTTCATGCGCGAGGGCACGCCCAGCGGATTCAGCACGATGTCGACCGGCACGCCGTCGGCGGAGTACGGCATGTCCTCGACCGGCACCACGTTGGAGACCACGCCCTTGTTGCCGTGACGGCCGGCCATCTTGTCGCCCGGCTGGATGCGACGCTTCACGGCCAGGAACACCTTGACCATCTTGAGCATGCCCGGGGCGAGGTCGTCGCCCTGGCTGATCTTGCCCTGCTTTTCCTTGAAGCGCTTGTCGAACTCCTCCTTGTGGCGCTTGACCTGGTCGGCCGCGCGCTCGAGGAACTCGGTGACTTCCTCGTCCTTGACGTTGATCTTGAACCAGTCGTCCTTCTTCAGGCCGTCCAGATAGGCGTCGGTGATCTCGGCGCCACGCTTCAGGCCACCAGGGCCGCTCATCGCAGACTTGCCCAGCAGCTGGGTGCGCATGCGGCTGTAGATCGCGCCCTCGAGGATGCGGAACTGATCGTCCAGATCCTTGCGCACGCGCTTGATCTCGGTTTCCTCGATCTGCTTGGCGCGCTTGTCCTTCTCGATGCCGTCGCGGGTGAACACCTGCACGTCGATGACGGTACCGTCCATACCCGGCGGCACGCGCAGCGAGCTGTCCTTCACGTCGGACGCCTTCTCGCCGAAGATCGCGCGCAGCAGCTTTTCTTCCGGCGTGAGCTGGCTCTCGCCCTTCGGCGTGACCTTGCCGACCAGGATGTCGCCGGCCTTCACTTCGGCGCCGATGTACACGATGCCCGACTCGTCGAGCTTGGCCAGCGCCTGCTCGCCCACGTTCGGGATGTCGGCGGTGATTTCCTCGGCGCCCAGCTTGGTGTCGCGTGCAGGGCAGGACAGCTCTTCGATGTGGATCGAGGTATAGCGGTCCTCCTGCACCACGCGCTCGGACAGCAGGATCGAGTCCTCGAAGTTGTAGCCGTTCCACGGCATGAACGCGATCAGCATGTTCTGGCCCAGCGCGAGCTCGCCCAGATCGGTCGACGAACCGTCGGCCAGCGTGTCGCCCTTCGCCACCACGTCACCCACGTTCACCAGCGGGCGCTGGTTGAGGTTGGTGTTCTGGTTCGAGCGGGTGTACTTGGTCAGCGTGTAGATGTCGACGCCGGCATCGTTGTCGCCGACTTCAACCTCATTCACGCGCACCACGATACGCGCGGCGTCGACCTGGTCGATCACGCCGCCGCGCCTGGCGGTGGCGATGACGCCGGAGTCGCGCGCCACCGCGCGCTCGATGCCGGTACCGACCAGCGGGGTCTGGCTGCGCAGCGTCGGCACTGCCTGGCGCTGCATGTTCGCTCCCATCAGCGCGCGGTTCGCGTCATCGTGCTCCAGGAACGGCACCAGCGCCGCCGCGACCGACACGGTCTGCATCGGCGAGACGTCCATGTAATCGACCTCGGACGCCGGGCGCAGCTCGGACTCGCCGCGGAATCGGCAGGACACGAAGTCCTCGACGAAGCCGCCGTGCTTGTCCAGCGGCGAGTTCGCCTGGGCGATCACGTGGTCGCCCTCTTCGATCGCCGACAGGTAGTCGACCTTGTCGGTCACCTTGCTGTTGGCCACCTTGCGGTACGGCGTCTCGAGGAAGCCGTACGAGTTGGTGCGCGCGTAGACGGCGAGCGAATTGATCAGACCGATGTTCGGGCCTTCCGGCGTCTCGATGGTGCAGACGCGACCGTAATGCGTCGGATGCACGTCGCGCACCTCGAAGCCGGCGCGCTCGCGGGTCAGGCCGCCTGGCCCGAGCGCGGAAACGCGACGCTTGTGCGTCACTTCCGACAGCGGGTTGTTCTGATCCATGAACTGCGACAGCTGCGAGGAGCCGAAGAACTCCTTCACCGCCGCCGCCACCGGCTTGGCGTTGATCAGGTCCTGCGGGGTCAGGCCGTCGGCCTCGGCCAGGCTCAGGCGCTCGCGCACCGCGCGCTCGACGCGCACCAGGCCGATGCGGAAGGTGTTCTCGGCCATCTCGCCGACCGAACGCACACGGCGGTTGCCCAGGTGATCGATGTCGTCGACGGTGCCGTGACCGTTCTTGATGTCGATCAGTACCTTCAGCACGTCGAGGATGTCGGACGCCACGCCCTGCTCTTTCACCAGCCGCTGCGATTCCTCTTCCTTGCGCTCGCTGAAGAACTTGTGGTCGTACAGCACGCCCGGACCGAGGATTTCCTTGCGGCCCACGCGGCGGTTGAACTTCATGCGGCCGACGCCGGAGAGATCGTAGCGGTCGAAGGTGAAGAACAGGTTGAAGAACAGGTTCTGCGCCGCATCCTTGGTCGGCGGCTCGCCCGGACGCATCATGCGATAGATTTCCACCAGCGCCTCCAGCGGCGTCTTGGTGTTGTCGATACGCAGGGTGTGCGAGATGTAGGCGCCGCGATCGAGGTCGTTCACGTACAGCGTCGGCACCGTCTCGATGCCGGCCTTGCGGAAATTTTCCAGCTGTTCGGCGGTGATCTCGTCATTCGCCGAGGCCAGCAGCTCGCCGGTCTTGCTGTCGACGATGTCGGTGGCCACGATGCGGCCGACCGGGTAGTCGTCCGGCACTTCCAGCGCGGTGATGTTTTCGGCCGCCAACTGGCGCACGTGACGAGCGGTGATGCGCTTGCCGGCTTCCACCAGCACCGTGCCACCAATCGCCAGATCGAAGCTCAGCGTCTCGCCGCGCAGGCGCTCGGCGACCAGCTCCAGTGTGGTGCCACCCTTCTTGCCAAGGTGAAACACGTTGTGCTCGAAGAAGATGCCCAGCATCTCCTGGTTGTTGTAGCCGAGCGCACGCAGCAGCACGGTCACCGGCAGCTTGCGACGCCGGTCGATACGGGTGAACAGCGCGTCCTTGGGATCGAACTCGAAGTCCAGCCACGATCCACGGTAAGGGATCACGCGGGCCGAGAAGAGCAGCTTGCCGGAGCTGTGCGTCTTGCCGCGATCGTGGTCGAAGAACACGCCCGGCGAACGGTGCAGCTGCGAGACGATCACCCGCTCGGTACCGTTGATGATGAAGGTGCCGGTCTCGGTCATGAGCGGAATTTCGCCCATGTAGACCTCCTGCTCCTTGATGTACTTGACCACCTTCTTCGAGGCCGGGCTTTCCTTGTCGTAAATCACCAGGCGTACGGTAGTGCGCAGCGGTGCGCCGTAGGTCATGCCGCGATTGCGGCATTCACGCTCGTCGAACGCCGGCTCGCCGAGGCGATAGTCGACATACTCGAGTGCCGCATTGCCCGAATAGCTGGTGATCGGGAACACGGACTTCAACGCCGCGTGCAGACCTTTCTCACCACGCTGTTTGGGCGCCACGTGCTCCTGCAGGAATTCCCGGTAGGAATCGGTCTGGATGGTCAGCAGGTTCGGCACGCCCAGTACAGGGGGGCGCTTGCCAAAGTCCTTGCGGATGCGTTTCTTCTCGGTAAACGAGTAGGCCATGATCGGTAGCGCCTCGGTTCGCAGTGACGCCGGTGGTGCACACACCGGCTGAATGAAAAATCTTGGAATTCGGGAATCGAGAATGGGGAATCACGTCGTGTGCCTGCCGCACTTTTCGACCGATTCCGCATTCTCCATTCCCCGTTCCCGCCTAAGCAGGCAAAGCCCGGGAGCTCACGCCCCCAGGCTTGCTTGACGCTGGATCAAACCGACGACGCGCAAGAGCGCCGATTACTTCAGTTCGACCGTGGCACCGGCAGCTTCGAGGTCCTTCTTGAACTTCTCGGCGTCTTCCTTCGAAACGGCTTCCTTCAGGACGCCACCGGCCTCGGTGAGGTCCTTGGCTTCCTTCAAGCCCAGGCCGGTGATGGCGCGGACAGCCTTGATCACGTCGACCTTCTTGGCACCGGCGCTCTTCAGGATGACGTCGAATTCGGTTTGCGCTTCGGCCACCGGCGCAGCCGCGGCCGGACCCGCCACAGCCACCGGGGCAGCAGCGGAGACGCCAAACTTCTCTTCGATGGCCTTTACCAGGTCCATCACTTCCATCAGCGACTTGGCGGCTACAGCTTCAACGATTTGTTCGTTGGTCAGGGACATTTGATTTACCTCTGGAAATGGATTCGGTTTAGATAGACGTCAAACTCAGGCGGGCTCGACTTCAGCCGGGACTTCGGCGGCAATTTCACCACCACCCTGCTTGTCGGCCACGGCCTTGATGGCGCGGGCAAACATCCCTGCGGGCTCGGCCAGCAGACGAGCGAGCATGGCCATAGCCTGTGCGCGAGTCGGCAGCGAGGCCAACACTTCTACGTGCTCAGCCGGCAGCAGCTTGCCTTCCACCGAGACGATTTTCGCCTTCAGCTTGTCGTTGCCCTTGGCGAATTCCTTGATCAGACGCCCGGCAGCACCGGGTTCTTCCATCGAAAACGCGTACAGCAGCGGACCGACCAGGACGTCCTTGACGACCTCGAACTCGGTACCGGCCACAGCGCGCGAAGCGAGCGTGTTCTTGACAACTTTCAAGTACACGCCGGATTCACGGGCCTTCTTGCGCATCGCGGTCATCTGTTCGACCGTGGTGCCCGCGTATTCGACAGCGATCAGGGAGTGAGCCTTCGCGGCGATTTCTGCCAGTTCGGCGACTACTTCATGCTTCTGAGACAGATTGAGAGCCATTGCACTCCTCCAAATGAACTCCGCTTGCGGCTCCTGCCGCTTGCGGTCCTGGGCGACGCCATCCTTGACGTCGGGGACACGGGTCCCGGGTGGTGGCCTTTCCAGAACACATCGAACAATTCCAGAAGGGGCAGCACCATCTGCGCAGGCCGGATTCATTCGAAACCCGATTAAGCGATCCCGCTGGCGACGACGGCGATTCCCTGCCAGTATGCGAGCTCCCTGCCCGTCGTCATCGCGCGCTGATCGCGCCTGCGGTCTTTGACGGCGGCGCCAGCCTGAAACGGCCAGGGCTACCCTCAAAAACTTGCCCGCGCCGACAGATCGCCGGCGCGGGACTTGATTCTTACTTGATGGCGATAGTCAGTGTCGAGGTATCGACTGCAACGCCGACACCCATGGTGCTGGACAACGCCACCTTCTGCAGGAACACGCCCTTCGCCGTCGACGGCTTCGCTTTGATCACATCGGCAATCAGGGTGTTGAGATTGTCCGCCAGCTGGGTCGCGTCAAAATTGACCTTGCCGATGGTGGCGTGGATGATGCCCGCCTTGTCATTGCGGAACTTCACCTGGCCTGCCTTGGCATTCTTCACGGCGGTGGCGACGTCTGCGGTGACCGAGCCGTCCTTCGGATTCGGCATCAGACCGCGCGGACCCAGCAACTGGCCCAGCTTGCCGACCACGCGCATCGCGTCCGGCGTGGCGATCACGCGACCGAAGTCGAGATCACCCGCCTGCATGCGCTCGGCCAGGTCGTCCATGCCGACGGCGTCGGCACCGGCGGCCTTGGCCGCTTCGGCCTTCTCGCCGGGCGGGCAGAACACCGCTACCTTGACCGTCTTGCCCGTACCATGCGGCAGCAGCGAGGAGCCACGCACACCCTGGTCGGACTTCTTCGCATCGATGCCCAGACGCACCGCCACGTCGACCGACTCGGCGAACTTCGCCTTGGCGTTGTCCTTGACGATCTTCAGCGCCTCATCCAGGCCATAGAACTTGCCCGGCAGCACCGCGGCCTGGGCCGACTTCATACGCTTCGTGAGCTTTGTCATGTCTTAGCCCTCCACTACCAGGCCCATGCTGCGCGCGCTACCGGCAATGGTGCGCACAGCAGCGTCCAGATCCGCAGCCGTGAGATCCGGCTCCTTCTGCTTCGCCACGTCCTCCAGCTGCTTGCGGGTGACCTTGCCGACCTTGTCGGTGTTGGGCTTGGACGATCCCTTGGTCACGCCGGTTGCCTTCTTCAGCAGAATCGTGGCCGGCGGGGTCTTGGTGATGAAGGTGAAACTGCGATCGGAGTACGCGGTAATGATCACCGGTATCGGCAGGCCCGGCTCCAGCTTCTGCGTGGCGGCATTGAACGCCTTGCAGAACTCCATGATGTTCAGGCCGCGCTGACCGAGAGCGGGGCCGACGGGCGGCGACGGGTTGGCCTGACCGGCCTTGACCTGCAGTTTGATGTATCCGACGACTTTCTTTGCCATGGCAATTTCCTCGCGAGTCCAGACGCCTTGCGGCTCCTCGCTGTGCACCGGTCCGTGGATAAAAGGAAAGGCCTGCCTCGTGCAGACCCTGAAACGCAGGCACGCCAAGTCGCGAGACTCGGGCGTGAACCGCGCAGTATAGAGATTGTTCGGACTTGCAGCAAGCCCCGTGCCAACCGCTCAGGAATAGCCGAATCAGGCCTTCTCGACCTGACCGAACTCCAGCTCGACCGGAGTCGAACGACCGAAGATCAGCACCGCGACACGCAGTCGGCTCTTGTCGTAATTGACTTCCTCGACCACGCCATTGAAATCGTTGAACGGGCCTTCGGTGACGCGCACCATCTCACCCGGCTCGAACAGCACCTTGGGTCGCGGCTTCTCGACGCCTTCACGCACCCGGCTGAGGATGGCTTCGGCTTCGCTGTCCTTGATCGGCAGCGGCCGATCGGCGGTGCCGCCGATGAAGCCCATCACCTTCGGCGTTTCCTTGATCAGATGCCAGCACTCGTCATCAATCCGGGGAGATTTGCCCTCGGTATTCGTCTCGATCTGCACCAACACGTAGCCGGGGAAGAATTTGCGCTCGCTGCGGCGCTTCTGGCCACCGCGCATCTCGATCACCTCCTCGGTCGGCACCAGCACCTCGCCAAACCGATCTTCCATCTCGGCGCGCTTGATGCGCTCGTCCAGCGAGCGCTTTACCTGATTCTCGAAACCCGAATAGGCGTGCACCACGTACCAACGCTTGCTCATGCTCACCACCTCAGGTACCCAGCTTCAGCAGCCAATCGAGAATGACCGACTTCAGGATCAAGTCGATCAGGCCCAACATCAGCGACAGGACGATCACTACCACGATGATGATGGCGGTGGTTTTCAGCGTCTCGTCGCGCGTCGGCCAGACCACCTTGCGCATCTCGAACTGCGATTCGGCCAGGAAGTTCCTGACCCGCCGCCCCAGCGCGGTGAACGCGGCGATCGCCAGCGAAATCACCAGCGCTGCCAACACGCCGAGCATCCGCACCGACGAAGGGATGCTGGCGTCGTTGCTGAACCACGAGTAGGCGAAGATACCGGCGACCAGCACCAATCCGGCCAGTACCAGCTTGCCGATGTCACCAGCGTTCGTGCCCTTGGGCTGTTCTGCCTTGGTATTCATGCGCGGTAACCGGGTGTCAGCGGCACGTCCGACCCTGCGGCCGGCCGGCCATCATCACCCGTCTCGATCCTCGAAGAGTGGCACGCCAGGAGGGACTTGAACCCCCAACCTGCGGTTTTGGAGACCGCTGCTCTGCCAATTGAGCTACTGGCGTACATGGCTTTGACTTCAAACACGACGGCGAGCGGCTTCAATCCGCTCGCCCCGTGAACTTTATTTCAGCCATCCTCCCTGATGGCAGAGATCGACCCGGCATCCATGCCGGACTTCTCACAAAAGCGCTTTAATTTACTTGATGACCTTGGCGACCACGCCGGCGCCGACGGTACGGCCACCTTCGCGGATCGCGAAGCGCAGGCCCTCGTCCATCGCGATCGGGTGGATCAGGCTCACCACCATCTTCACGTTGTCGCCCGGCATCACCATCTCCACGCCTTCCGGCAACTGGCAGGCGCCCGTCACGTCCGTCGTGCGGAAGTAGAACTGCGGCCGGTAGCCCTTGAAGAACGGCGTGTGACGGCCACCCTCGTCCTTCGACAGCACGTACACCTCGGCCTCGAAGTCGGTGTGCGGGGTGATCGTGCCCGGCTTGGCCAGCACCTGGCCACGCTCCACGTCGTCACGCTTCAGACCGCGCAACAGCAGGCCGGCGTTGTCGCCCGCCTGACCCTGGTCGAGCAGCTTGCGGAACATCTCCACGCCGGTCACCGTGGTCTTCTGCGTGTCGCGGATACCGACCACTTCGATTTCGTCGCCCACCTTGATGATGCCGCGCTCGATACGCCCGGTCACCACGGTGCCGCGGCCGGAGATCGAGAACACATCTTCCACCGGCATCAGGAACGGGCGGTCGATCACCCGCACCGGCTCCGGGATGTAGCTGTCCAGCGCGTCCACCAGCTTGATGATCGACGGCACGCCGATCTCGCTCTGGTCGCCTTCCAGCGCCAGCTTGGCCGAACCGTGGATCATCGGCGTGTCGTCGCCCGGGAAGTCGTACTTGCTCAGCAGCTCGCGCACTTCCATCTCGACCAGCTCGAGCAGCTCGGCGTCGTCCACCATGTCCGCCTTGTTCAGGTAGACCACGATGTACGGCACGCCGACCTGGCGGCTCAGCAGGATGTGCTCGCGCGTCTGCGGCATCGGGCCGTCCGCGGCCGAGCACACCAGGATCGCGCCGTCCATCTGCGCCGCACCGGTGATCATGTTCTTCACATAGTCGGCGTGACCCGGGCAGTCGACGTGCGCGTAATGGCGCTTGGGCGACTCGTATTCCACGTGCGCGGTCGAGATCGTGATGCCGCGCGCCTTCTCTTCCGGCGCCGCGTCAATCGCGTCGTAGGCCTTGAACTCGCCACCAAACCGCTCCGCACCGAGCTTCGTCAGTGCCGCCGTCAGCGTCGTCTTGCCGTGATCCACGTGACCAATCGTGCCCACGTTGACGTGCGGCTTGGTGCGTTCGAATTTACCCTTTGCCATGCGCGCTAAACCCCGATGGAGTCAATGAGTTGAAGGAAACTTGCCCGAGTGGGCCGGTTTGGTGACGATCGAATGAAATGGTGCTCATGACAGGAATCGAACCTGTGACCTCTTCCTTACCAAGGAAGTGCTCTACCGACTGAGCTACATGAGCATGGAACGCAAAGCGAGAGCCAATGGAGCGGAAGGCGGGAATCGAACCCGCGTAATCAGTTTGGAAAACTGATGTTCTACCATTGAACTACTCCCGCCCTGCGCGGAACTCGTGTGGCGGCATCCTGCCCCTGCCCCTCGCGGGTCGCGCCGCTTTCGCGTCGCGTACAGGGTCGCATCCGGCGATCCTGTTTAAAGTTATTCCGAACCGGCGCAAACCGTTCCGATGTCACCTTGGCTCTGGTGGAGGGAGGTGGATTCGAACCACCGAAGGCGTAAGCCAGCAGATTTACAGTCTGCCCCCGTTGGCCGCTTGGGTATCCCTCCGACAAAGAACGCGTATTGTGTGGATCAGGCCTTATGCTGTCAACACCTTGACGTATCAAATTGGCATGCCGAAGGCAGTTCACGGTGGTTCCGCAGCGTGCCGTCAGTCGGCTTGCGCGCCGTGCAGGCTGATCAGCCGCTCCATACCCTTGGACAATTCCAGCAGCTTTCGCGCCTGCTCCTGCAATCGAAGCTCGCTGTCGTCGTGCGGCTGCCAGTGCGGTACCGGCATGGGCTTTCCATCCGGGCCGTCGAGCGCCACGAATACCATGACGCAGCTGGTGGCGAGGCGCTGCTCGCCCTTGCGCAGATCACGCGCCAGCACATCCACCGCCATGTGCATGCTGGAGGTGCCGGTATGGATCAGCCGGGCGCGCACCGTGACCAGGTCACCGATCAGGATCGGCGCCACGAACTGGATGCCACTGACCGAAGCCGTGACGCAATACGCCCCGCTCCATGCCACCGCGCAGGCGTAACCAGCCTGATCGATCCATTTCATCGCCATGCCGCCGTGCACCTTGCCACCGAAGTTGACGTCGGTGGGCTGGGCGAGGAAGCGGAATGTCACCTCGTGCTGTTGACCGGGCATGGCTACTCCGAGGGAAAATTCACGGCCGCTGATTATGCCTGCCGGCGCGGCCGCCAGCGCGGCGCCCGGCTGCCGGTCACCGATTCACACGTTGAATCGGAAATGCAGGATATCGGCTTCACGCACCAGGTAGTCCTTGCCTTCCAGCCGCAGCCGGCCGGCTTCCTTGGCGCCGGACTCGCCCTTGTACTTGATGAAATCGTCGAACGCGACGGTCTCGGCGCGAATGAAACCGCGCTCGAAGTCGGTGTGGATGACGCCGGCCGCCTGCGGCGCGGTGGAGCCGGCCTTGACCTGCCACGCCCGCACCTCCTTCACGCCGGCGGTGAAATAGGTCTGCAGGCCGAGCAGCCGGTAGCCGGCACGGATCACCCGGTTCAGGCCCGGCTCGTCCAGCCCCATGTCCTTCAGGAACTCGTCGCGGTCGGTATCCTCGAGCTGGGCCATTTCCTCCTCGATTGCCGCACACACCGGCACCACTTCGGCACCCTCGGTGACGGCGCGGGCGCGCACCGCGTCCAGCAGCGGATTGTTCTCGAAACCGTCGTCGCTGACGTTGGCGATGTACATCAGCGGCTTCAGCGTGAGCAGGAACATGTCGCGCACCAGCGCCTGCTCTTCCGCGTCCAGCCCCACCGTGCGGGCGGCGTGCCCCTGGTTGAGCGCGGTGGACAGCTTCTGCAGCACCGGCCGCTTCGCCAGCGCCTCCTTGTCGTTGGCCTTGGCGGCGCGCTCGGCCTTGTTCAGCGCCTTTTCCACCGATTCAAGGTCCGCCAGCGCGAGTTCCGTGTCGATGGTTTCGATATCCGAGATCGGATCCACCTTGCCGGCAACGTGGATCACATCGCCCTCGAAACAGCGCACCACGTGGGCGATCGCATCGACCTCGCGGATGTGCGCAAGAAACTTGTTGCCCAGCCCCTCACCCTTGGATGCACCCGCCACCAGCCCGGCGATATCGACAAACTCCATCGTGGTCGGGATCACCCGCTGCGGCTTGACGATCTCGGCGAGCTGGTTCAGCCGCAGATCCGGCACCGGCACGATGCCGACGTTCGGCTCGATCGTGCAGAACGGAAAATTCGCCGCGGCGATGCCGGCCTTGGTCAGCGCATTGAACAGGGTGGACTTGCCGACGTTGGGCAGACCGACGATGCCGCATTTGATGCCCATGGTGAGACTCCGGGAACAGCGAACGGAAAAAGGGAAATGGAGGAATGGGAAACAGGAAACGTGAGAGTTACGGAACGACGAAGCGATGCGGCCCTTGCCGGGCGCTCACGTTCCCCGTTCCCCGTTCCCGGTTCCCGCCGTATGAAGTAACTGCATGGCCTTCTCGAACTCGCCGGCCACTGCCAGCGGCAACACCTGCAGCACACGCGCGATGCCATCGAGCATCGCCTCCTCGTCCTGCGCTGAGGGTCGCCCCAGCACCCAGGGCGTCACCTGGTCGCGATGGCCCGGATGCCCGATGCCCACGCGCAGGCGGTGGAACTTGCCGTGACCCAGGTGCGTCATGATGTCGCGCAATCCGTTCTGGCCGCCGTGGCCACCATCGAACTTCAGCCGGACACTGCCGGCCGGCAGGTCCAGGTCATCGTGCGCGACCAGGCACTGCTCCGGCTCGATCTTGTAGTAGCGCAGCGCCGATGCCACAGCGATGCCGCTCTTGTTCATGAACGTGGCCGGCTTGAGCAGCCACAGCGGCTCGCTGCCCACGCGTACCTTGCACACTTCGCCGTGCAGCTTGCTGTCGAAGCCGAAGCGCTCGTCCTGCCCGCTGGCGAGCACGTCCGCAAACCAGAACCCGGCGTTGTGCCGGGTTCGGAGATATTCAGCGCCGGGATTGCCCAGCCCGACGATGAGTCGCAAACCAGCCATGCAGTCGGCCATGCGGGGCGCCGCGCCTGCGGGACGCGGCGCTCCGGACGACTTACTTCTTGTCGGCGCCCGGCTTGGCGGCCGGCTTGGCCGGCTTCACCGCTGCCGCCTTGGCTGCCTCGGCTTCGGCCAGGGCGGCGGCGTCCTCAGCCACATCCTCGGCGCTTTCCTTGACGTGGTTCACCGTAACCACTGCGATGTCATGGGCCTCACCCAGCTGCAGCGCGGGCAGCTCGACGTTGGCAGGCAGGGTCAGCTGCGACAGGTGGATGATGTCGCCTTCCTTCAGATTGCCCAGATCCAGCTCGATGAACTCGGGCAGATGCTTGGGCAGGCAGGACACCTCGACCTCGGTCAGGTTGTGCGAGATCACCACGCCAGAGGTCTTGCCGGCCAGCGATTTTTCCTGATTGAGGAAGTGCAGCGGCACGTTCACGCGCACGGCTTCGTTCTCGTTGATGCGCAGAAAGTCCATGTGCATCATCAGCTGCTTGAACGGATGCTTCTGCCAGTCGCGCACCAGCACCTTTTGCACGTCGCCGTCGACGTTCAGATCGAGCACCGAAGAGAAGAACCACTCGTGCCTGGCGGCGAGCAGGATCGTGTTGTGCTCGATCTGGATGCTCTGCGGCGGCTTGTCGGCGCCGTACACCACGGCGGGCACGAAGCTCGCACGACGCAGGCGGCGGCTCGCACCTTTCCCCTCGTCCTTGCGGCTATGCGCCTTGATTTCATGTGTCTTGGTCATTGGATACTGCCTTAGGTTGCTTGAAGAACCGCCTCGCGGCGATCGCATGACTTTTCCGCGACCAGAAAAGCCGGTGGTGCCGCGGCGGCCGTGGCCGCCGCGACGAAATCAATCGACGTAGAGCGAACTCACCGACTCGCCAAAGGCGATGCGGCGAATGGTTTCGGCCAGCAGCTCGGCCACCGACAGCTGGCGGATCTTGGCACAGGCCTGCACCGCCGGGCTCAGCGGCAAGGTGTTGGTGACCACCAGCTGATCGAGCTGGGAGCCCTCGATATTGCTGACGGCCGCGCCGGACAGCACCGGATGCACGCAGTAGGCCACCACCTTGCGCGCGCCGCGTTCCTTCAGCGCCGCGGCCGCCGCGCACAGCGTACCGGCGGTGTCGACGATGTCGTCGATCAGCACGCAGGTCTTGCCGTTGACGTCGCCGATGATGTTCATCACCGTCGCCACATTGGCTTTCGGGCGGCGCTTGTCGATGATCGCCAGATCCGCATCATCCAGCCGCTTGGCCAGCGCGCGCGCGCGCACCACGCCGCCCACATCCGGGCTGACCACGATCAGGTCGTCCATGCTGTGGTGGCGCCAGATGTCGGCCAGCAGCACCGGCGAGGCGTAGACATTGTCGACCGGAATGTCGAAGAAGCCCTGGATCTGATCGGCGTGCAGATCCACCGTCAGCACCCGGTCGACGCCAGCGGCACCGATCATGCGGGCAGCCAGCTTGGCGGTGATCGGCACCCGCGCCGAGCGCGGCCGACGATCCTGCCGGGCATAGCCGAAATACGGGATCACCGCCGTGACGCTGGCCGCCGAGGCACGCTTGAGCGCATCGGTGAGTGCCAGCAGCTCGAACAGGTTCACCGCACTCGGCGCGCCGGTGGGTTGCAGCACGAACACTTCCTGCCGGCGCACATTCTCTTCGATCTCGATCTGCACCTCGCCGTCGCTGAAGGTGCCAACCAGCGCCTTGCCCAGCGGCACGCCCAGGCGATGGGCGACGTCCTCGGCCAGCGCGCGATGCGCATTGCCGCAAAAAAGCATCATCGGGGTGGACGTGTCCACGTGTTGTTACCTCGAAACCAATGGCCATCATGAATGGCTGGGGCGGCAGGATTCGAACCTGCGTATGCGGGAATCAAAATCCCGTGCCTTAACCAGCTTGGCGACGCCCCAGTAATGTGTGTTCGGTTATGCCTGCGTATGTACTCGTGACCGCCGCCATGAGGCCGGCGGCCGCCGTTGTGTCCGTATCGCTCAGCACTCGCCACGATGGCGCACCAGAGCCTGCCGCAAAGGTGAAACCTCGACGCCGGTGGCCGCTTGCGCCGTGAAAGCCACGGGGCACTGCGCGGCGATCGTCATCGCCCGATCGAATGATCGCGTCTCCAGAAAAACGCAGCCGCCGCTGCCGGAGAGCCGTGCCGACCCGAAGCCACCGAGCCAGTCCAGCGCCGCGGCTACCCGCGGGTGCCGCGCACGTACCGCCAGCGTGAAGGCATTTTCCGCCGTTTCGCCGGATACAAAGGACGAAATTGTCGCCCGCGGTGCATTTCGTGTCAATTCAGGCGCTTGAAAAAGCGCGGCGGTGGAGACCGGATCGTGCGGGTCGAGCACCACGTAGTGGCGCCGCGGCAGCGGCAGCGGAGTGAGCCGTTCGCCGATGCCTTCGGCCCAGGCCGAGCGGCCGCGCACGAACAGCGGCACGTCGGCGCCGAGCTGGCGGCCGAGCCCGGCCAGCGCATCGTCGTCCAGCTGCAGCCCCCACAGCTGGTTCAGCGCCACCAGCACGGTGGCCGCATCGGAGCTGCCGCCGCCCAGGCCACCGCCCAGCGGAATGCGCTTGTCGACCTCGATCTCGGCCCCCGCATCGACGCCCGCGTGCTCCTGCAGCAGCCGCGCCGCGCGCACGGCCAAGTCGCCCTCGGCGGGCACCCCCGGCACCTCGTGCGTGCGCCGGATCTCACCGTCATCGCGCCGCCGCAGGCGGATCTCGTCGCCCCAGTCGAGCAGGCGGAACACCGTCTGCAGCTCGTGGTAGCCGTCCGGCCGCCGGCCGACGATGCGCAGAAACAGGTTCAGCTTCGCCGGCGCCGGCCACGCCGTCCAGCCGTCGCTGGCAGGTGGCGGCAGCGGCCGGCTCATGAACACCCGCAGGTGATCGGGAAAACCGTTTTCGCGGTCACGCCGCAGTGCGAGTGCAAAAGCCGGGTCGTTCTTGGCCACCGCGGTGAAGCCGTGTTTCGCGTAGAACGGCGCATTCCAGCGCAGGTCGGCCAGCGTGCCCAGGTCGACGCGCCGATAGCCGGCCGCGCGCGCCCAGGCGCAGGCGTGTTCCAGCAGCGCCGCGCCGATGCCGCGCTGGCCGTATGCCGGCAGCACGTCGAGCTCGGCAATCCCGATGGCGCCCGCGCCCACCTGCGTATCCAGCCATACGAAGCCGACCGGCTCGGCCTGCCCGTTCAGCGCCACCCACACCAGCCCGCGGCTGATCGACTGCTGTAGCAGCGCGGGCGGGATCGGCATCGCCGAATAGCTCGGCCACGCCGGATGCCCGCGAAACAGCTGCACCGCCTTGCGCTCGATCGCGCACAGGCGCTCGACCAGCGACGGCTCGGCGCGTTGGATCGAAACGTGCTGGATCGGAGACGGCATCGTGATGCGAAGCTCAGGAGGCGGCGCACGGGGCAGTCCGCCGGGGCGCAAAGCCTAACCCAAGCGTGCCCGATTCACTGCACCGGCGTCGGCTGGAACTGCCATGACTCGATGAACAGTCGCACCTTGTAGGGCGCCTTTTCGGCGAACACCTTCTGCGGCAGCGGCGGCGTGCGGGCGGCATCCCAGGCGGGGTAATCCACCGTCCAGCCGTCCTGCTGCAGCTGCGACGGCAGCCGATCGGCGCCGAACCGCAGCTCGGCCGGGCCGCTGTCGGCACGCAGGCCGAGCACCCACGCGCGCAGGTTCTGCAGCGGCACCACCCAGCCCAGCGCCTGGCGCATCAGCGCCTCGGCGTCCGGCCCGCGCAGCGGCCCGCCGTCGAGCCCTTCCAGCAGCGCGCCGTCCGGGCCGCCGCTGAGGCGGAAGCTCTTGCCGGTGATCGGCGCGCGCAGCACGAAATCGTATTGGTCGCCGTTCTGCGTCCAGCTGAAGCTGCCGCTGCCGCCGTGCTTGCCGTCGGACACGCCGAGCCGGCCTTGCAGGATCCAGTGATCGGCATGCGCCAGCGCCTGCTCGCGCGCCAGCTGCGCCTGCATCAGGCTGACGTCGCCCCGGATGCGCACGACGGGTACGGAGACGCAGGCGGCGAGCAGCAGCGGCAGCAGCGCGGCGATGATCAGGCGCAGGCGGCGACTCATGGTTGCAGACGTTTCAGGGTGTCGCGAAGGCTGCTGCTGTGCGGATCGATCCGGCGCACCTCACCAAAGATCCGCTGCGCATCCTGCTGGCGACCCTGCTTCCACAACACTTCACCCAGATGCACGCCGACATCGGCATCCTTGCGCGCCAGCCATGCCTGCCGCAGGACGCGCTCGGCCTGCTCCAGATGGCCCAGCCGGTACTGCACCCAGCCCCACGAATCGGCGATGGCCGGATCGTTAGGCTTGGCGGCGCGAGCGCTGCGGATCAGCCGCTCGGCCTCGGGCAGGTCGCGATTGGCGTCGGCCAGGGTGAAGCCGAGCGCGTTGCTGGCATCGACGTCGCCCGGCTTGAGTTGCAGCAGCCGGCGGAAATCCTGCACCGCCTGGTCGACCTGGCCGGCTTCGGCATAGGCCAGGCCGCGGCCGTAGAGCAGGCCCGGATCGTCCGGCACCACCTGCAGCGCGCGGCTGAATGCGGTTTCGGCCTGCGGGTATTTCTTTTCGCGCAGATACAGCTCGGCATCGACCTCGTAGGCCTGGCGCAGCTGCGCGGGCTGGTCGAGAAAATCCAGCTGCATCTGATGCAGCAGCTTGTGCGCCTGTTCGCTCTTGCCCTGCGTCTGCAGGATCACCGCACTGCGCAGATCCGCGTCGAATGCGTGCGGATCGTCGTCGGCCACCTGTGCGTACCAGGTCAGCGCCTGGGCGTCGTGATGCTGCATTTCAGCCAGCTGACCCAGCAGGTAGGCGCTGCGCGCGCGCACGTCCTGCGGCGCCTGCTGCAGCTGCTGGTAGATCACCGCCAGCGCCTTGCCGTCCTTGCGCTGCGCCGCCAGGCCGGCGCGCAGGGCGAAAGTGTCGGCATTCTGCGGCCCCTTCTGCAGCACGGCGGCAGCGCGCGCGTAGTCGCCACCCTGACTGAGCATGCCGGCGTAGGCCAACCGCAGCGGGATGTTCTGCGGCGCCTTGGCCAGCGCCTTTTCGAGCAGCTGGCGCGCACCGGCGTGGTCGCCATCCCTGAATTTCATCTGCGCCAGCCAGGCGTAGGTTTCGGCGCTCCTGAAACGCTGTGCGGCCGCCTCGGCGATCTGCATGGCATAGGCATGCTGGCCGAACTTGTCACCCAGCTCGCTCATCGCCAGCCATGCCCGGGCCTCGCCGGGCAGGCGCTGCGGCGTGGCCAGCGCCAGCAGCAGGCGCGCCGCCTGTGCCTGATCGCGGGCACCCAGCAGCACGCGACCGAACTGCCGCCAGGCGTCTTTGTCGCCGCTGCCAGTCAGCAAAGTCAGCTGGCGGCGCGCTTCCGCCGTATCCCCGTGATCGAGCGCCAACTCCGCGCGCGCTTGCGCCATGCCGGACGGCGTGGCGCCCAGCGCCTGCCAGCGATCCAGCGCACGCTGGGCGGCAGCGGTGTCATGCACGGCGATCGCCAGCGTGGCGGCGCGTTCGGCCACCCGCGGGTCGTCGCTCAGCACCATCGCCCGACCGTAGTAGGTTGCAGCGGCGACCAGATCGGTGTGACCCAGCGCCATTTCGCCAGCCAGCAGCTGCGCCAGCAGATCATGCTGCGCGTCCGGGATGGCCACCACCAGTCGGGCCAGCGGCTGCTGTGAAGCCGCCGCACCGGGCGTCGATTGCCGCGGCATATCGGCACAGGCCAGCAGGCCCAGCGATAGCGTCGTCAGTATCGTAAAATGCCGCAGTTGCTTGAACTTGACCACACTGCTCCGCACACTGCTCTCCATCTGTCTGCCTGTTCCGGCCGTATCTGTGACCTGCACGGCACGCTTCATCAAGCTTAGCCTACGCCACCGACCACTGCCGCCGAGATCTCCTTAGAAACCATGACGCTGATCGCCCTCGGGCTCAATCACCTCACCGCGCCGGTCAGCCTGCGCGAGCAGGTGGCGTTTGATGCGGATGCCGCCGGCGCGGCCCTGCACGAACTCGTGCGCGAACCCGGCGTGGAGGAGGCGCTGATCCTGTCCACCTGCAACCGCACCGAACTGTATGTGAGTGTGGCGAGCGGTGCGGAGGAGATTCCGCAGACGTGGTTGAGTCGGCATCACCGACTGACCCCGGGCAGGCTGGCCGAGTTCCTTTATCGGCACGACGAACAGAACGCCGTGCGCCATATGTTCCGCGTCGCCACCGGGCTCGATTCGATGGTGCTGGGCGAGCCGCAGATCCTCGGCCAGGTGAAGGACGCGTACCAGCAGGCGCGCGCGGCGCAGTCGCTCAAGGCGCCGCTCGACCGCCTGCTGCAGCACACCTTCGCGGTGGCCAAGCGGGTGCGCACCGAAACCCGCATCGGCGCGCACACGGTCTCGGTCGCGTTCACCGCGGTGCGGCTGGCCGAACAGGTGTTCGCCGACCTCAGGCAAGCCTGCGTGCTGCTGATCGGCGCCGGCGACACGATCGAACTGGCCGCGCGGCATCTGGCCGACAAAAACGTGCGCAGGCTGATCGTGGCCAACCGCACGCTCGAATCCGCGCAGGAGCTGGCCGGCCGCTATGGGGGCTACGCGATCGCGCTGGCCGACCTGCCGCAGCACCTTGCCGAGGCCGACATCGTGATCTCCTCCACGGCGGCGCGGCAGCCGGTGCTGACCCGCAGCATGGTCGAGAAAGCGATGGCGAGCCGCCGGCGCAAGCCGATGTTCATGGTCGACATCGCGGTACCGCGCGATATCGAGGCCGGCGTGGGCGAGCTGCCGGACGTCTACCTGTACGGCATCGACGACCTGCGCCAGGTGATCGACGATAACCGCCGCTCGCGCGAGGCCGCCGCGCGCGAGGCCGGCGCGATCATCGACCTGCAGGTGGATCGCTACATGGCCTGGCGCCGCGCGCTTACCCTGCGCAATCCGGCGCTGGACATGCGCCAGCACGCCGAGACGTACCGCGACGAGGTGCTGGACAAGGCCCGCAGCATGCTGGCCCGCGGCAAGTCGCCGGACGAGGCGCTGGCGTTTCTCGCCAACACGCTGACCAACAAGCTGCTGCACCACCCCAGCGCGCGCCTGCGCGAGGCGACGCTGAACGGCGACCTGGACCTGCTGCATGCAGCTGGACGGCTATACGGGCGGGACGAGGACGACCACGAAACACCGCTGTAGGAGCACCCGGTGCACGAAAAATCTGCTGCACCTCCGATCGCGCACAGGGTGCGCTCTCATCAAACATCACGTAAGCCGTTGATTTAAGCATTTTCCATACTCAAGCGATCAGGCCACATGGACGAGCGCGAGGCCAAGTTGCCTGGCCTTGTGTTGAAGTGCGCGAAGC
>JAJYSM010000064.1 GCA_021793575.1 Pseudomonadota bacterium | reverse complement strand
GCGCCACGCGGCTAGGTGCCGCCTCCAGAATGCTGCCTTGTTGCCCATGCGCTTGCTCCTGTGAAAACAGGCGCGTATCGCAACAGCTGTCGAAGGCTCAGTACAGGTGAGGTGCCCGGACGCTTACAGCGAACCAACACCACCGGCATCAGCAACGCGAGCATCGTCCCCAGCGTGATTCCGGTCCGGACGGATGCCGGCATGGCGTCCAGCTTGAAACTCGTCGCCAAGCCTGCCGGCAGCACCCACAAGGCAGAGGGCATCAGCCAGCTCGCCAGCAGAGCAAGGGCGCCCGTCTTTGCAACGATGACGATGTAATGGCGCGTGCGCGCGGGGTCGGAATCACGCCGTCTCAACCGGCGCATGTTCAGCCAGCCTCACGCCGGCAACACCAGCACCAGAAACAACAGCAGCAACATGGGCAAGGTGGGATGCGGCATCAGACGGCTCCGGGAGACGCGGGCGAATCGAACCGGTGGCGTGGTCTGTTATTCTTGCGGGCTCGCACCCACATTGATATTGCCATGATCGAGACCAATCCCATTCTTGCGCAGATTGCGGACCTCAGCGGCCGCGTCGAGTCGCTTCGGGGGTATCTTTGACTACGCTGTCAAAAGCGAACGCCTGGAAGAAGTGACCCGCGAGCTGGAAAGTCCCACCGTGTGGGACGACCCGCCGCGGGCGCAGGAGCTGGGCCGCGAGCGCGCCCGCCTGCACACCATCGTCAACGGCATCGACACGCTCGGCGCGGGGCTGATCGACGCACGCGAGCTGCTGGACATGGCCATCGCCGACGAGGACGAGGACACCGCGCACTCGGTGGTCGCCGACGTTGCGCGGCTTGACGCGCAGGTCAGCAAGCTGGAGTTCCAGCGCATGTTCTCCGGCAAGATGGACGCCACTAACGCGTTCGTCGACATCCAGGCCGGCGCCGGCGGCACCGAGGCGCAGGACTGGGCCGAGATGCTGCTGCGCATGTATCTGCGCTGGTGCGAGTCGCGCGGCTGGCAGACCGAGCTGATGGAAGTGTCTGGCGGCGACGTGGCCGGCATCAAGTCCGCCACGTTCCGTGTGGAGGGCGATTACGCCTACGGCTGGCTGAAGACCGAGATCGGCGTGCACCGGCTGGTGCGCAAGAGCCCGTTCGATTCGGACAACCGCCGCCACACCAGCTTCACTTCCGTTTTCGTGTCGCCCGAAGTGGACGACGACATCGACATCGACATCAACCCGGCCGACCTGCGCACCGACGTCTACCGTTCGTCCGGTGCCGGCGGCCAGCACGTCAACAAGACCGAGTCGGCAGTGCGCATCACGCACATCCCGACCAACACCGTGGTGGCCTGCCAGACCGGCCGCAGCCAGCACGCCAACCGCGCCACCGCGATGAAGATGCTGGCGGCCAAGCTGTACGAGCTGGAAGTGCAGAAGCGCAACGTCGAGCGCGACGCGCTGGAGGCGAGCAAGTCCGACATCGGCTGGGGCAGCCAGATCCGCAACTACGTGCTCGATCAGAGCCGCATCAAGGATCTGCGCACCGGCATCGAGCGCACCGATACGCAGAAGGTGCTCGATGGCGATCTGGACGAATTCATCGAGGCCAGCCTGAAGTCGGGCCTTGAGGCCGGCTCCAAACGCAGTGATGCCTGATCGTCCTTTCCATCCGCTTGTTCAATCTCCGATCCGAGGTGCCAGCATGAAACGTGGAACGATTTTCGCAATGTTGTTTGCCTGCGCCGCGCTGGCGACATTTGCCGGCAACGCCAGCGCCCAGCAGGGCTCCGCCAAGCAGGAGATCAAGCACGATGCGAAGGCGGCCGGCAAGGACATCGGCCACGGCGCAGTCGCCGTGGGGCATGCCACCAAGCACGTGGCGATCAAGATCGGACACGGTGCGAAGGAGGCCGGCCACGGCATCGCGCACGGCGCACGCGAGGGCTGGGATGCGACCAAACATGCGGTCAAGCACGTGTTTCAGCATGACGATTGACCGGCGGCGCCGGCGGGATAAAACCCTCCCCGTGCTGTTTGCAACCCGACCATGAACAGAGCAGCGGCCACCGCGCGGCGCGCGCGCCAGCCACAACGGAATTCCCATGAGTGACCCGACCGACACCCCGCCCATCGACCTGCCCATGGACGAGAACAAGCTGATCGCCGAGCGGCGCGAGAAGCTGACAGCGCTGCGCGGGCAGGGCATCGCGTTCCCGAACGACTTTCGCATCGACAGCTTCGCCGGCGACCTGCAGGCGGAGTTCGCCGACAAGGACGTCCATACGGCCGAAGCGATCGAGGCCGCCGCGCGGCGGGTGAAAGTGGCCGGCCGCATCGTGTTGAGGCGCGTGCAGGGCAAGGTCAGCTTCGTGCAGCTGCAGGACATGACCGGCCGCCTGCAGCTGTTCATCCACCAGGGCACGCTGGGCGACGCCTACGAGGCGTTCAAGGGCTGGGACGCAGGCGACATCGTGGGCGCCGAGGGCCTGCTGATGCGCACCAAGACCGGCGAGCTGTCGGTGCGTGTCGATGCGCTGCGCCTGCTGACCAAGAGCCTGCGGCCGCTGCCGGACAAGTTCCACGGCCTCGCCGACGTGGAGCAGCGCTACCGCCAGCGCTACGTCGACCTGATCGTCACCGAGCAGGCGCGCGACACCTTCCAGAAGCGCTCGCGCGTCATCGGCTTCATGCGCCAGTGGCTGGAGGCTGCGCCGCGCCGCTTCATGGAAGTGGAGACGCCGATGATGCACATGATCCCCGGCGGCGCCACCGCGCGGCCGTTCGTCACTCATCACAATGCGCTCGATCTGGATCTGTACCTGCGCGTGGCGCCGGAGCTGTACCTGAAGCGCCTGGTGGTCGGCGGCTTCGACCGCGTCTACGAGATCAACCGCAACTTCCGCAACGAGGGCGTGTCGACCCGGCACAACCCCGAATTCACCATGCTGGAGTTGTACCAGGCCTATGCCACCTATCACGAGATCATGGACCTCACCGAAGCGGTGATACGCGACACCGCGCAGCACGTGCTGGGCACCACCGGGCTGAGCTGGGACGGCGTCGCGATCGATGTCGGGCCGGCGTTTCGCCGCTGGCGCATGGAAGACGCGGTGCTGGAGCACAACCCCGAGATCCAGCGCGACGAACTGCGCGATCGCGACGCGATGGCCGCCCACGCGCGCCGGTTGCACGTGCAGGTGAAGCCCGGCTTCGGCTGGGGCAAGCTGCTGCTGGAGATCTTCGAGAAGACCGTCGAACACACCCTGATCCAGCCCACCTTCATCACCGCGCACCCAGTCGAGGTGTCGCCGCTGGCGCGCGAAAGCGATACCGACCCGGGCATCACCGACCGCTTCGAGCTGTTCGTCAACGGCAAGGAGATCGCCAATGGATTCTCCGAGCTCAACGACCCGGAAGACCAGGCGGCGCGCTTCCAGGCCCAGGTCGACGCCAAGGACGCCGGCGACGACGAGGCGATGCACTTCGACGCCGACTACATCCGCGCGCTGGAGGTCGGCCTGCCGCCCACCGGCGGCCTGGGCATCGGCATCGACCGGCTGGTGATGCTGCTGACCAACGCCGCTTCCATCCGTGATGTGCTGCTGTTTCCCTACATGCGACCGGAGGCCTGAACCATGTGGTACGCGATCCACTGCACCGATCACCCCGGCTCGCTGGCCGCGCGCAAGGCCGCGCGGCCGCCGCATCTGGCCCGCCTGCAGCAGCTGCTGGACGAAGGTCGGCTGCTGCTGGCCGGCCCGTTTCCGGCCATCGACGCGGAAGATCCGGGCCCGGCCGGCTTCAGCGGCAGCCTGATCGTGGCCGAGTTCGACTCGCTGGCCGCGGCGCAGGCCTGGGCGGCGGCCGATCCGTACATGGCCGCCGGCGTCTATCGCGAGGTCAGCGTGAAGCCGTTCCGCAAGACGCTGCCGGCCGCATGAGCGAGCCGCGCACCGCCGACCGCCCTGTGCTCGAGGAGATCCGGGCACGCCTGCAGGCCGGCTTCGCGCCCAGCCTGCTGGAAGTGCTGGACGAGGGCCACAAGCATGTCGGCCACGCGGGCGAGGGCAAAGGCCACTACCGCGTGCGCATCGTCAGTACCGCCTTTGCCGGCCAGCTGCCGCTGAAACGGCACCGGATGATCTATGCCGCGCTCGATGACCTGATGGACAACGGCATCCACGCCTTGTCCATCGAAGCGTCCGAAGCTTGATTATTCATGGAAACAATCACTTGCAAATCATAATTAAAGTGATTTGTGGTCCCCAATGCATTGCGGCCGTGCCCTGCGTTTGGCACAGTGCCCGATAGCCCGCTGTTCGGGCGTCACCGATGACCCACTGATGACCCCATGCGCCTGAGCACGATCAAACTCGCCGGCTTCAAGTCCTTCGTGGACCCGACCACCCTGCATCTGCCGAGCAACATGATCGGCGTGGTCGGCCCGAACGGCTGCGGCAAGTCCAACATCATCGACGCGATCCGCTGGGTGATGGGCGAGAGCGCGGCCAGCCGGCTGCGCGGCGACTCGCTCACCGACGTGATCTTCTCCGGCTCCACCACGCGCAAGCCGGTGGGACAGGCCACGGTCGAACTGATCTTCGACAACGCCGATGGCTTGGTCCAGGGCGAGTACGGCCAGTACGCCGAGATCTCGGTGAAGCGCCAGGTCACCCGCGACGGCCAGTCCGCGTATTTCCTCAACGGCGCGCGCTGCCGCCGGCGCGACATCACCGACCTGTTCCTCGGCACCGGGCTGGGCCCGCGCAGCTACTCGATCATCGAACAGGGCATGATCAGCCAGATCATCGAGGCGCATCCCGAAGAGCTGCGCATGCACCTGGAGGAGGCCGCCGGCATCTCCAAGTACAAGGAGCGGCGCAAGGAAACCGAGAGCCGCATCAAGGCCACCCGCGAAAACCTCGACCGCGTGCGCGACGTGCGCGACGAGGTCGACAAGCAGCTCGATCACCTCAACCGCCAGGCCCGCGCCGCCGAGCGCTGGAAGGCGCTGAAAGAGGAGCAGACGCGCAAGGAGGCCGAGCTGCGCGCGCTGGAATACCGGGGGCTGAAAAGCCAGCACGACGGTGAGGGCGTCGATCTCGGCGCGGCCGAAACCGAGATCGAACGGCAGCTGGCCGGCCAGCGCCAGATCGAGGCGCAGCTGGAAAGCGTGCGTGACCGCCACATCGGTGCCAGCGATCATCTGAATCAGGTGCAGGCCGAGGTGTACAAGGTCGGCGCCGAGATCGCGCGCGTCGAGCAGCAGGTGCGCCACAACCGCGAGACGGCCGAGCGGCTGCAGCGCGCGCAGGCCGATGCCGAGCGCGAGCACGCCGAGCTGGCCGCGCATCTGGCCAGCGACGGCGCGCAGATCGACACGCTGCGCGCGGCGCTGGCCGAAGGCGAGCCGAAGCTTGAGGCGCTGCAGCAGCTGCAGGAGGACACCACGCAGGCGCAGCGCGACACCGAGGCGAAGCTGGCCGATTGGCAGCCGCGCTGGGACAGCCACACGCGCAACGCCGGCGAGTCCAGCCGCGCGGCCGAGGTGGAGCGCACCAAGCTCAACTATCTGGATCGCCAGGCGATCGACCTGTCCAAACGCCGGGAAGCGCTGGAGGCCGAGCAGCAGGCCACTGACCTGGTCGCGCTGGACGCTGCCGGCACGCAGCTTCATGGCGAGCACGACACCCAGCGCGAGCGCGTCGAGACGCTCGGCAGCCTGCTCGACCAGCACAAGCTCAGCCACGAGAAGGTGCAGGACGAAGAGCGCCAGTTGCAGTCCGCGCTCAACGAGGCGCGCCAGCAATTGCAGTCCGCCCGCGGCCGGCATGCCTCGCTGGAAGCACTGCAGCACGCGGCGCTGGGCCAGGAAGAGAGCGCCGCCAGCGGCTGGCTGGCGCGGCTGGGGCTGGATCGGTCGCGCCGGCTCGGCGCATCGCTGCAGGTCGAGGCCGGCTGGGAAACCGCGGTGGAAACTGCGCTGAGCGGCTTCCTCGACAGCGTGCTGGTGGACGCAGCGCATGCGCTCGCCGCCGAATTCCCCGCGCTGGACAACGCCGACGTCGCGCTGCTGGATGCGGCCGACGGCAGCGCCCACACCGCCGGCACGCTGGCTGCCCACGTGCGCGGACCGGCCGCCGCGCTGGTAATCCTCGGCCACGTGCTGACCGCCGAGTCGCTCGCCGAGGCGCAGCAGCGGGTGGCCGCGCTGTCCGCGCTGGCGCCGTACCAGTCGGTGATCACCCGCGCCGGCGAGTGGCTGGGCCCGGGCTGGGCGCGCGTGCGCCGCGCGCAGGGCAGCCAGGTCGGCGTGCTGGCGCGCGAGCGCGAGATCCGCCTGCTGGCCGCGCAGATCGACACCCTCGAAACCCAGCTCGAAGATGCCGGCGAGCGGCTGGACAGCCTGCGCACCGCCCGCTTCGAGGCCGAGCGGGCGCGCGACGACGCGCAGCGCGAGCTGTACCACGCGCACCGGCGCCAGTCCGAACTGGCCGGCCAGCTGCAGAGCCATCGCGGCAAGCTGGAAACGGCCCGCGCCCGCGCCGAAAAGGTCAGCGCCGAGCTCGATCAGCTGGCCACCCAGCTCGACGAACTGCAGGGCCACACGCGCGAGGCGCGCGCGCGGCTGGACGAATCGGTCGGCCTGATGGGCGATCTGGAAGACCAGCGCCGCGAGCTGGAGAACGAACGTCGCAGCCTGCTCGAAGCGCGCGAGGAAGCGCGCATGAACGCGCGCGAGGCGGCCGATCAATCGCACTCGCTGGCGCTGTCGCTGGAGTCCAGGCGCGCCGCGCTGGCCTCGCTGGAACAATCGCTGGCGCGCATGCAGACGCAGCTGCGCCAGATCGAGGCGCGTCGCGACGAGATCGGCACGCAGCTTGCCGCCGGCTCAGACCCTATCGCCGGACTCGAAGCCGAGCGCCAGGCCTGCCTCGATCAGCGCCTGCTGGTCGATCGGCAGCTGGTCGAGGCGCGCCGCGCGCTGGAGGACTGCGACCAGACGCTGCGCCAGCTCGAACAGCAGCGCCACCTGGCCGAGCAGGGCCTGGCCAGCCTGCGCGAGCGCCTGTCCGAAAAGCGCCTCGCCGCGCAGGCGCTGCAGCTGCGCGCCGAGCAGCTGGCGCAGGCAATCAGCGCCTCCGGACTGGAGCTGGAAACGCTGCTGGCCGAACTGGCCGACGACATCGACGCCGACCAGTGGCGCCAGCAGCTGGTCGAGCTGGGCCACAGGATCATCCGGCTGGAGCCGGTCAACCTGGCCGCGATCCAGGAGCACGCCGAACAGAGCGAGCGCAAGACCTATCTGGACAACCAGCTGGCCGACCTGGTCAGCGCGCTGGAGACGCTGGAGGGCGCGATCAAGAAGATCGACCGCGAAACCCGCCAGCGCTTCAAGGAAACCTTCGACAAGGTCAACGCCGGCGTGCAGGAGTTGTTTCCGCGCCTGTTCGGCGGCGGCCATGCGTATCTGGAACTCACCGGCGACGACCTGCTCAACACCGGCGTGGCGATCATGGCGCGGCCGCCGGGCAAGCGCGTGTCCAACATCACGCTGCTTTCCGGTGGCGAGAAAGCGCTGACCGCGGTGGCGCTGGTGTTTGCCATCTTCGGCCTGAATCCGGCGCCGTTCTGCCTGCTCGACGAGGTCGACGCGCCGCTGGACGAGGCCAACGTGGGGCGCTTCTCCAGCCTGGTGCGCGAGATGAGCGAGAAGGTGCAGTTCATCTTCATCAGCCACAACAAGGCGACCATGGAAGCGGCCACCCAGCTGTGCGGCGTCACCATGCGCGAGCCGGGCGTATCGCGACTGGTGCAGGTGGACCTCGCCGAAGCGGCTAAACTGGCCGGGGCCGCCTGAGGAACTGATGATGACGCCGCAACCCCTGTTCGCCTTGGCCTGGAACCCTGTCGTCGGCATCCCGCTGGTGATCTTCGGCGTGATCGTGCTGGCTCTGATCTGGCTGTTCGACCAGCCGAAGAAGGAGCAGGGCAAACGCCGCAGCGTCGCCAGCGCGCCGCCCGGCGAACGACGCGAGCCGACGCTCGGCGATCAGCCGAGCCTCGCCGACGATCCGTTTTTCGGCGCGCTCGACCCGTCGCCCGGTGGCGTGCATGGCGACGCCGTGCCGCCGCAGCAGGGCGAGCTGGAGGTCGGCCTGCGCGAGGAGCTGGAGCGCCTCGGCGCCACCCTGTCCGGCGAACATGCGGCGGCCAGGCCGCCATCGAGGCTGCGCGGTCACGCGGCCTCAATCGTCGACGCGCTGCGTGCGCCGAGCGTGGATCCGACTTCGCGGCCAGCCGTTGCCGAGCCGACAGTGCCCCGAGCCGTCGTCGCTCCCGTCGCGCCAGCAGCGAAGATTCCGCCGCGCTCCGATCTCGGCCGCCGCCCGGCGCAGCTGCCGGTGGAGCGCATCGTCACGCTGTTCGTGGTGGCGCGTGAAGGCGCACCCTTCCACGGGCCGGATCTGGTGGTGGCGGCCGAAAAGGCCGGCCTCGAATTCGGCGACATGGGCATCTACCACCGGCTGGTCGACGGCAAGCGCGAGCTGGGGCCGATCTTCAGCGTGGCCAACATGCTCAAACCGGGCAACTTCGATCTGGGCCGGCTGGACGCGCTGCGCACCCCCGGCGTGAGCTTCTTCATGACACTGCCGGCGCCGCTGAAGGCGCTGGACGCGTGGGACGCCATGCTGCCCACCGCGCAGCGGCTGGCCGAGCTGCTCGACGGCCACGTGCTCGACGAGGAGCGCAACGCGCTCGGCCGCCAGCGCATCGCCCACATCCGCGACCAGCTGCGCGGCTGGGACCGCGATCACGAAGGCAAGGAAATCATCTTCGGGCGCTGAGCCGACCCGTCGGCAATAGCGGGCGACGGCACAGGCCAGCGGCCGCTACCAGACCAGATCGTCCGGCACTGGGAACTGGCGGTAATAGTCGTCGTCCGCCGCGGCCTCGGCCTGATCCGTTGCGGCCTGATCCACTGCAGCATGATCCAGCACGATCATGCCGGCATCGCGCTCGCGCACCTTGTCCGCGGCGACGCGCGGCAGCAGCTCGTAGCCCTGCTCGTGGCGCACGATCACCAGCGTGCCGCTGGCCAGCTGGGTGCGCAGCAGTGCGTTTACCAGCACGCTGCGGATGCTGTCACCATCGCGGAAGCGGTAGGCGATCTCACCCTCGCGCTTGACCTTGTGCGCCTCGACGATCTGGCGGATCTGCGCGCGCTGTTCGTGCGCCCGCGCCTGCGCGTTGCGTTCGGCGGACAGCTGGCGATCGCGCTCGGCGCGCTCGGCCTGCAGCCGCTGCGCATCCACCTGTTCGTTTGCCGGCGGCGCCGGCGCCTTGCCGTGGCGCTGCTTGCTCTGTTCGCGCACCACCTGGGCCGCCTTGGCCTTGTTGACCAGACCGGCCTTGAGCAGCTGTTCCTGCAGGGGATTGCGCATGGGTAGAAGAGGAGTAGCCGGCATGATCGCAACGGCGATTGTAACGCGACCGCCGAGCCCGGGCCGCCGGCCGCAGCGAGTGGGTGGATGGCGGCGATGCGGGAGCGGGCGTGCTACCACTGTGCGTCGAAGGCGCAGCCCACCGACGCGTTCTGGTGGGTTGCGGCGTGATCGGTCTGCAGGGTGGTGTGGGTGATGGCGAAGCAATCGCGCAGCATCGTCTCGACCAGCCGCCGCACCTCGTGGCAGTCGATCTCGTGTTCGACGTGGATGTGACCCGACAGCGCCGGCATGCCGGAGGTCACTTCCCACACGTGCAGGTCGTCCAGCCGGATCACCGCGGGGATGGCGCGAATCGCCGCGGCGATCGCCACCGGGTCGAGCCCGCGCGGCGCCGCCTCCAGAAAGATCCGGCCGGATTCGCGCACCAGGCCCAGGCCCGCCTTCAGCATCAGCCCGGCCACCACCAGCGCGGCGAGGGCGTCGAGGCGGTTCCAGCCGGTCCACCAGATCGCGGCGCCGGCCAGCGCGGTGGCGACGAAGGCGTACAGGTCGGTGAGGATGTGCTGGAAACTGCCTTCCACGTTGAGGCTCTGCCGGTTCGCCTTGCCCATGCACCACACGGCGAGCAGATTCACGCCGATGCCGACGATCGCCACCACGGTGACCAGCGGGCCGTCCACCACCGGCGGCTCGATCAACCGCTGGATCGCCTCGACGATGAACCACACCGACAGCAGCAGCAGCGTGAGGCCGTTGGCCTGCGCGCTGAGGATCTCGACCCGCTTCAGCCCGAACGTGTAGCTGCCGCTGGCCGGCCGACTGGCCAGCCGCATCGCCAGCAGCGCCAGGCCGATCGAGCCCACGTCGGTCAGCATATGGCCGGCATCGGAAATCAGCGCCAGCGAGCTGGCCATGATGCCCACCACCACCTCGACCGCCATGAAGCCGAGCAGCAGCAGCAGCGCCATGGTCAGGTACTTGCGGTCGGCATCCGGCGCCACGCCGTGGGTATGGTCGTGCGAATGATCGTGGTCGTGGCCGTGCTGGTGCGGTTTCGAGGGGTTTTCGGCCATGCGGGTCTCCGGCGAGGTCGTCACCTTACGCGACCAGCGCGGTGTTATGACATTGCAGCAGGGCCGTCCCTGGCACCGCCGCCTGCGCTCACTCGTGCTCCAGCCCCCAGATGCGGTGGGCGTCGATCAGCAGGCGGTAGTGGGCGCGCAGGGCCGCCACCTGAGCCTCCAGCGCGGCCTGCGCCACTTCCAGCGACTGCTGCCGCGCCAGCAGCAGGGTCTGCACGTCGGCTTCGCCCAGCGTGTACGCGCGCTGGGTCAGCCGCGCGGTGTCGGCCGCCTGACGCGCGCCATGCTCGGCCAGCTGCCAGCGCGCGTGATTGCTGCTGGCATCGGTATAGGCCGTGCTGATTTCCGCCTCGACGGTGCGCCGCACGCGATCGCGCGCCGCCGTGGCCGCCTCGATGCCGCTCAGCGCCTGGCCCAGCCGCTCGCGCCGGTAGCCGCCGGGCAGCGGCACCGACACGCTGACGCCGATCACCCGCTCGCGGCCGAATACTTCGGACGCGGTGAACACGCCCACGGTGGGGTCGGGCAGGCGGTCGGCGCGCACGCGGCTGGCCTGCTGCTCGGCCTTGCGCAGCTCCAGGTCGGCCAGATGCAGCGGATCGCTGGTGGCGAGGATGCGCTCGCGCCACACCGGCTCGCCCTGGCTCACCGGCCGTGGCTGGCTCAGTATCGGTGCGCTGGCCGGCACCGCCGGAAAGCGGATCTCCAGTCGCGCCCGCGCCTTGTCGGCCTCCGCCCGCGCCGCGGCCAGCCGCCGCTGCAGCTGCGACGCATCGCCGGCGGCCACGTTCACCTCCAGCGCCGAGGCGTCGCCGGCGCGCTGCCGCGCCTGCACCGCGCGCAGGTTGGCCTCGGCAAACTGCGCCTGCTCGGCCAGCAGCGCCTGCATGCGGCCGCTCTGCAGCCAGTCCATCCATAGCTCCAGCAGGCTGCGCGCCGCCTCGTGCACGGCCTCGTTGAGGCTGGTGTCGGCGATCTCGATCTCCACCTCGCCGAGCTGGCGGTCGAGCGCCTTCTTGCCGGGCAGGCGCACGCTGCGCTCCAGCTGCGCCGACCACTCGCGCGAAGACGGCCCGACCTCGAAGCGGCGCTGCTGGCCGGTCGCCCGCAGCGTCCATTCGTACGGCGAGGCGCGCAGCATGCCGGCCACGTGGCTGGCGCCGCTGACATTGGCCAGCGCCTCCTGGACGGCCGGGTCCTGCCGCAGCAGGCCGATGGCCACCGCGGTGGGCGGCAGGTCGGCCGGCGTGGGCAGCGGGTCTTCGGTCGGCATCGCCGCGAGCGGGCCGGCGGCGAGCAGCAGCAGCCACAGGTGCCAGCGCCTCATGCAAGTTCTCCTTCGAGCAGGATCGGCGACGCCCAGTAGCGGATGCCGGTACCGGCAAACTCCGCGCGCAGCAGCTGCTGCAAGGCGTCGGTCTGGGCCCGCGTCAGCAGGATCTGCACGCAGACCGAGTGGCTGCGGCCGAGCACCTGTTCCAGCGGCTGCATGCGTCCGCTGGCGGTGCCGTGACTGAAGGTGGGCAGGCTGATGAAGATCGCGTCGCCAAAATTCAGCAGCAGCACGTCGAGCAGTTTTTCCTCGACCTCGGCGGCGCAGACCAGCGAAAAATGGTACTTATCCATGACGCACCTCCGCGGTGGCGTGCGCGAACCGCAGGTAGAGGATGGGGAGCAGGATCAGGGTCAATGCGGTGGCGGTGACCAGCCCGCCGATGACCACGATCGCCAGCGGACGCTGCACCTCCGAGCCCGGTCCGCTGGCGAACAGCAGCGGGATCAGTCCGAAGGCGGTGATCGAGGCGGTCATCATCACCGGTCGCAGGCGCCGCTCGGCGCCCACCACGACCGCTTGCAGGCGATCCAGCCCTTCGGCCTGCAGCTGGTTGAAATAGCTCACCAGCACCACCCCGTTGAGCACCGCGATGCCGAGCAGGGCGATGAAACCGACCGAGGCCGGCACCGACAGGTATTCGCCGGTGAGCCACAGCGCGATCACGCCGCCGACCAGCGCGAACGGGATGTTGCTGAGCACCAGCAGCGACTGCCGCACCGAGCCGAAGGTGGAGAACAGGATCAGGAAGATCAGCCCCAGCGCCAGCGGCACCACCAGGGTCAGCCGGGCCGCCGCGCGCTGCTGGTTCTCGAACTGACCGCCCCAGCTGATGCGGTAGCCGGTCGGCAGGCTGATCGCCTTGGCGATCTTCGCCTTGGCCTCTTCCACGAAACCGACCAGGTCGCGGCCGCTGACGTTGGCGATCACCACGCTGTAGCGGCTACCCATCTCGCGGTCGATCTTCACCGGGCCGCCGTCGCGCACCAGCCGGGCCACACTCTGCAGCGGCACGCTGCTGCCGTCGGGCGCGGTAAGGCGCAGGTTGGCGAACTCCGCCGGCGACAGCTTCACCCGGTCAGGGCCGCGCAGCAGGATCGGCACACGCCGGTTGCCCTCGATCACCAGCCCCGCGCGTTGCCCCTCGATCTGCGCGCGCAGCGCGTCCTGCACGTCCTCCACCGACAGGCCGAAGCGGCCGGCGGCGAGCCGGTCCACGATCACCCGCAGGTACTGCACGCCGTCGTTCTGCACGGTGTAGACGTCCTCGCTGCCGGGCACCGTCTTGATCTGCGCCTCGATCCGACTGGCCAGCGTGTTGAGCACGTCGAGGTCGGGGCCGAACACCTTGATCGCCAGGTCGCCGCGCACGCCGATGATCATTTCCTGCACGCGCATATCGATCGGCTGGGTGAAGCTGTACTTGATGCCGGGCAGGTCGTCGAGCACGGCGCGGATCTTGCCAATCAGCGCGTCCTTGCTGCGCACCGTCCACTGCTTCGCCGGCTTGAGTACCAGGAAGGTGTCGGTCTGATTCAGGCCCATCGGGTCGAGGCCGATCTCGTCGGCGCCGGCGCGCGCGACCACCCCGGTGATCTCCGGCACCCGCGCCAGCAGCGCCTGCTGGATCTTCAGATCGAGCGCGGCGGTCTGCTCCAGGCTCACGCTGGGCAGCTTCTCGATGCCGACGATGATGTCGCCCTCGTCCATCGCCGGCATGAAGGTCTTGCCGACCATCGCATACACGCCCACCGCCGACGCCAGCAGCAGCCCGGCCGCGATGAACACCACGCGCTGGCGCCGCATCGCCCACGCCAGCAGCGGGCGATACGCGGCCAGCAGCTTGCGCGGCAGCCACGGCTCCGCGTGCGCGATCCTGCCGAGCAGGAACGACGCCAGCACCGGAATCACGGTGAGCGACAGCAGCAGCGAACTGGCCAGCGCGAACGCGATGGTCAGCGCCACCGGCACGAACAGCTTGCCTTCCAGACCCTGCAGGGTCAGCAGCGGCAGGAACACCGTGATGATGATCAGGATGCCCGCCGTCACCGGCACCGCCACCTCGCGCACCGCGCGAAAGATGATGTGCAGGCGTGGCAGCTTGCCACCGGCGGCCTCGCGGCCCAGATGCTGCACGATGTTCTCCACCACCACCACCGCCGCGTCGACCAGCATGCCGATCGCGATGGCCAGCCCGCCCAGGCTCATCAGGTTGGCCGACATGCCGCTGCCGCGCATGAGGATGAAGGTGGCCAGCGCGGCCAGCGGCAGCACCACCGCCACCGTCACCGCAGCGCGCAGATTGCCGAGGAACGCGCCCAGCAGCACCAGCACCAGCAGGGTGCCTTCGATCAGCGCCTTCGACACCGTGCCGACCGCCTTGTTGACCAGCTCGGCGCGGTTGTAGAACACCTTGATGCTGACGCCTTTCGGCAGGCTGGGCGCCAGCTCGGCCAGCTTCCGCTGCACGCCGTCCACCACCTGCCGCGCGTTGGCACCGGCCAGACCCAGCACCAGCCCCTCGACCGCTTCGCCCCGGCCGTCCTTGGTCACCACGCCGTAGCGGGTCAGCGCGCCCACGCGCACCTGCGCCACGTCGCCCATGCGCACCGGCACGCCGTCCTTGCGGGTGACGACCACGGCGCGCAGGTCGTCGAGGCTGCGGATATTGCCCTCGCTGCGCACCAGCAGCACCTCGTCGCCCTCGCTCAGGCGGCCGGCGCCGTCGTTGCGGTTGTTGGCGGCGATTGCCGCCTGCAGGCTGTTGATCGACAGCCCCAGCGCGGCCAGCCGCACCGGATCGGGCACCACCTCGAAGCTGCGCACCACGCCGCCGAGCGCATTGACGTCGGCCACCCCGGGCACCGCGCGCAGGGCGGGGCGGATCGTCCAGTCGAGCAGGCTGCGGCGTTCGGCCAGCGACATCCCCGGCGCCTCGACGGTGAACATGAACATCTCGCCCAGCGGGGTGGTGATCGGCGCCATGCCGCCGCTGATACCCGGCGGCAGGTCGGCGAGGATGCCGTTCAACCGCTCGGCCACCTGCTGCCGCGCCCAGTAGATGTTGGTGCCGTCCTCGAAGTCGATGGTCACGTCGACCAGGCCGTACTTGGACACCGAGCGCAGCATGCGCTGGTCGGGAATGCCCAGCATCTCCACCTCGATCGGAATCGCGATGCGGGTCTCGACTTCTTCCGGAGTCATACCCGGCGCCTTCATGATCACCTTGACCTGGGTGCTGGAGACATCCGGAAACGCGTCGATGGGCAGGTGCTGGAACGCGTACCAGCCGGCGCCGGCGAGCAGGCCGGCCACCAGCAGCACGAACAGGCGCTGGGCAAGCGCAAACTGGATCAGGCGATGGAGCATGTCATGCGCCTCCGCTCTGGCCGAGCCAGGCCGCCTTGAGCGCGATCACGCTGCTCACCGCCACCTGGTCGCCCGCCTTGAGCGCGCCTTGCACGCTCACCGACGCGCCGGCGCTGGCCACCACGCGCACCTGGCGCGCTTCGAAGCCCTGCGCGCTGCGCACGAACACCCACGCCTGCTCGCCCTGGCGCGCCACCGCTGCCAGCGGCAGCGACCACGCCCCCACGCTGTCGGCAAACGGCAGCTGCACCTGCACGAACTCGCCCGGCCGCACGCGCTCGACGCCGCGGGTGATCTGCGCGCGCAGACTCACCGTCTGGCCTTCGCCGACCACCGCGCCGGCCTGCATCGGACGCGCCGTCACCGCGCGGCCGACCACGCTGATTTCGCCGTCCTTCGCCCACGCATCGGCGCGATCGGCCGGGATCTGGATATCCAGCCACAGCTGGCTGGGATCGGCGATGTGCAGCAGCGGGTCGGCCGCCGCCACGCGCTGGCCCGGCCGCGCCAGCAGATCGACCACCAGCCCGGCGCTGCGCGCCCTGACCAGCAGCGACTCCTGCGGCACGCCGGCGCCGAGCAGCCGCACCACTGCCGGCGCATCCAGCCCGGCCAGCCGCAGCGCGCCGCTGGCCTGGCGCAGCGCGGCCTGACCGTCGCTGGCCGCCGCCTCCGCTTCAAGCAGGCGCCGCCGCGGCACGATGCCTTCGGCGAACAGCTGCTTTTCGCGCTGCACTGTCTGCTGCGCCAGCCGGTTGTGGCTGGCCGCCTGCAGCGCCGCCAGCTGCAGCTGGCCGAACTCCGGGCTGGCCAGTCGCAGCAGCGGCTGGCCGCGGGTCACGCGCTGATGTTCGCTGATCAGCAGCTGATCGACGACGCCGGCCACCGGCGCGCTGATCACGCTGTCCTGCTGCGGCGGCAGCATCACCCGCGCCGGGTAGCTCAGACCGCGGATCGCGATGGGTTGGTCCAGCCGCTGCAAGGTGACGCCCAGCGCGCGCATCTGCGCAGGAGTGACCGCGAACGACGCGCGCTCGGCGGCGTGCACGGAAAAAG
The DNA here is from genome assembly GCA_021793575.1 of Pseudomonadota bacterium. Lineage (GTDB taxonomy): Bacteria > Pseudomonadota > Gammaproteobacteria > Xanthomonadales > Rhodanobacteraceae > Rhodanobacter. Next base: position 210 of record JAJYSM010000064.1, on the reverse strand, counting down.
ACAACAGCAAGGCGCTGGCCAGCGCGCCGCGCGCGCAGGCTCGCCACAGGCGAAAACTCATGGGGAAGAACTCCGGGAAAGGGGGACCTGATTCGCCCTGATCCTCAGCCCGCCGTCGCGTGATTTGCGACGCCTGCGGGTGACGATGACGTCCTCTCCACCGAGGACACCGTCATGTCCATCAACCTCATCCAGTTCCAGCAAGGTCTG
>JAJYSM010000010.1 GCA_021793575.1 Pseudomonadota bacterium | reverse complement strand
GTCGTGGTCACTTCAACCCGCGCGGCGTCAAGCGCAAGATGAGCAGCTTCAACGTCCGCCATCGCGGTGTGTTGCTCCACCAAAAGCATCAGCCTGTGCCGGTGCTTCGTATCTGAACAGTATTGGGCGTAGCCGGGGAACACCACCGGGCTCTCGTAGCCATCGGCCGAGACGGACGACACGCCGAAGAACCAGTCGTCGATCACCACGTCCTTGAGCACCGCGTGGTCCACATCGCCCACCGCGCGCACGTACTGCCACTGCGGCGCGGTGGTGCCGCGCCAGTGCACGCGGTAGCCGGCGGCGCCGGGCACCTTGTTCCAGCGCACGGTGGTGTCGTCGGTGACCGCGCCGGCGATGGCCACGCCGGTGGGCGGTGCCGGCGCGCGGCTGAGCGCCGCCATGGTGAGGGTGTTCAGCGCGGTGACGTGGGCGAGATAGCGGAAGTCGATGCCGTCGAGCGTGTCGCCGTAATGCACACCGTCGACAGTACGCAGGTCCTGGTGCTGGCGCGTGTAGTTCTCGTGCGCCTCGGTCACGCGCACGGCGGGAAAGCCGGCCTGCAGGAACTCCACCTGGTCGCCGCCGCGGCCGAAGCGGTCGGTGCGGTAGATCATGCGCACCCGCAGGTCGGGCAGGTAGCTGTCGGCCAGGCTCGCCATGTAGCGCGCCAGATTGCGCGAGGGCGAATCCACCTCGCCGCCGTGGTAGCGGCGGTAGGCGGCCTGCGCCGCGCTCTCGTTGCTCTTGGTGCCTTCGGAGAACACGCGCACCGTGGTGTTGCCGACATCGCCGTTGAGGCCCTGGCTGTTGCCGATGATGTCGTTGTTGAGATCGGCCTCGACCTGCCAGCCCTGCGCCACGGCGTAGTCGGCCAGCACCTTGCCGCCGTACAGGCCCTGCTCCTCGCCGGACAGCGCGGCGAACACCACGGTGGCATTGTTGTGCTGCTTCGACAGCAGCCGCGCCGCCTCGATCAGCGCGGCGACGCCGGAGCCATCGTCATTCGCGCCGGGGGCGTCGCTGCGGCTGTTCATGATGTCGGTGACGCGCGAATCGAGGTGGCCGGTCATCACGATGACGCGCCCGATCTTGCCGGGTGCGGGATCGTCGCTGCCGCGCTTGATCGCGACCACGTCCATCACCTCGGTCGGGGTGGGGATGCGCTCGCCGCTGACCATCTGCGACGGCGTCACCACTTCCAGGCAGCCGCCGCAGTCGTGCGAGATCGCCTCGAAGCGCGACTTCACCCAGCGCCTCGCCGCGCCGATGCCGCGCGTATTGGACTGGGTATCCGACAGCGTGTGGCGGGTGCCGAAGGCCACCAGTTTGGTGATGGTGGCGCGCAACTGGGCCTGGCTCGGCGCCTCGGCCAGCGCCGCCAGCTCGGGCTGTTCGCGCGGTACGGCGGGGGCCGTCGCCGCGTGTGTGGACATCGTCGCGCACAGCGCAAGCCCGATCCATGCATGCAAGTGGAATCGCATCGCTGATCTCTCCCGTGGCAAGACGGAACGATACAACGATCGTGGCTGCGGCGCCCGCACATGGAGAGGCCCGACCGTTGCCGGTCGGGCCTCGCTTCACAGGATCGGTGCGCGTCACGGCGCACCGCACGCGATCAGAATTGCAGGCTCCAGCTGTTCAGCGTGCCGGCATCGCCGTAGTAGTTGGGATCGTTGTCGATCACCTGCAGCTGCCAGGTGCCGGCGGCGACATTCGCGGAGGCATTCACCGTGAACGTGGTGACGATGTTGCCGTTGTTGTTGTAATCCGGCGACTGCAGCGTATACAACGTGCCATCCGGTGCGATCAGGTCGATCTCCAGATCGCCGGACCAGTTGTGCGTGATGTCGACATGCACCTGCAGCGTGGCCGGTGCGTTGCCCGACACACCGCTCACGGCGATGTTGTCGTTGATGGTGGCGTTGTCGTTGATGGTCACCGGCGTATCGACACTGTTGAACAGGCTTGAAGTCGTCACCGTCACGCTCTGCGTCGTGGTGTTGGTGGCGCCGGCGCTGTCGGTCACCGTCAGCGATACCGTATAGGTGCCGGCAGCGGCGTAAGTGTGGCTGGGGTTGGTGACCGTCGAGCTGCTGCCATCGCCGAAGGTCCATGCGCGCGAGGCAATCGTCGCGCCGGTATCGGTGGAGCTGTCGGTGAAGCTGACCGCCAGCCCCCTGATGGTGTCGCTGAAGTTGGCCACCGGCTTGCCGGGCGGCGGCGCGCCACCGCCGCCGATGTCCGCGTTGACAGAATCGAGCCTGAAGCTGCCGAAGCCGCTGGCAAAATCCCAGCCGGGGCCGGCGGTTTCGCCGCCGTTGCTGCCGCTGGTGACGTCGTGGTAATCCGCCGCTGTGAGGGTCTGGTACAGGTACGGTGCGGCGAAGGTCAGCGACGGATGGGTGGCCAGCAGCCGCGCCCATGAGCCGACGAAGATCGGCGAAGCGAGGCTGGTGCCGCCGATCTGCTGGGTGGCGCCGTTGACGATCACCAGCGAGCCGCTGTTGGGGTCGGCATCGAACGCCACGTCGGGCACGCCGCGCATGGTGCCAGGCACCACTGCGGACTGCCAGCTCGGCTTCGGTTCGAACGTGCTGGGGCTGCCACCGGCGCCGCTCCACACGGTTTCGCTGCCGTAGGTGGTCGCCGTGGCGTTCAGCGTGGTGCCGCCCACGGCCACCACGTAGGGCGAGCTGGCCGGGCTGCTCGGGGTGGTGCCGCCGGTGCCGCACTCGTCGGCACCGGAATCGCCGGATGACACCGAGAAGGTCTGCCCCTGCGCGATCGCCTGCTGGAAGAGCTGGTCGTCCGCCGCGGCCGAGCCGTCGGCCTGTGCCGAGGTCTCGCACTCACCCAGCGATACGTTGATGATCTTGGTGGCGTTGGCCGTCACGATCGTGTTGAAGTCGGCGGTGAGGTCGGCGTTGGAGAGGGTCGGGATGTTGTAGAAGATCAGCTTGCCAACCTGGCCGCCGGCCATGCCGACGATGTCCTGGCTGTCCAGGTTCCACTCGCCGATACCGCTGGTATCGGTACTGGTGCCGTTGGTGTTGACGGTCTGCGTGGTGACGGTGGGCAGGCCGTTGTTGGCGGTGAACGTGTTGAGGTCGGTGATCGTCTGGCTGAGCTGGCCCTGGGTGACGATGCCCACGGTGATGCCTGCCGCGGTGGCCAGGCCGCTGCCGCCATAGATCGCCGAGAACTCGGTCGGGTTGTGCCCGGTCACCGCCTGCGGCGTGTAACCCGCTTGGGCCACCTGCGTGAAGGTGTGCGGCCGGTGCACGTTCTGCAGGCCGATCACTGACAGCACGCTACCCTGCAGCGCGGCCGGGATGTGCACGCTGCGATTGTTCATGAAGGCATTGCGGCCGTTGCGCGTGCGCACCTTGGCGAAGCCCGTCTGGAAGGCGGCCTGCGCCGTGTCGGCGCGGCCGTCGGCCGAGATCATCAGGCGGTTAGGCGCGATCACCACGTGGGTGAAGCCGGCCGCACGCAGGTAGTTGGCGACCTGGTCGGTCTGGGCTTGGGTGGGCGCGTAGCTGGCGGTGAACTGCGCCGCCGTCATCGTGTGCTGCACCATCGGCAGCGTGGAGGTTTTGGCGGTGGCGAGGAAGGTGTGCAACTGCGCCGGATTGCGCAGTTTCAGCGCCACTTCGATATGGATCGGATGTGCGACGTCAAGCGCCCCGCTGATCACATCACCGTGACGCAGCGTGGGCGCGTGCTGCGCCAGCGTCACGAAAGCCTGTGTGCCGGGCTGGCTGCCGGCGGCGGTGGCGCCGAGCGTGCCGGCGGCGGCCATACCAACGGCTGCAGCCAGTAACTTGAGACGGAAATGACTTGACATGCTGTGCTCCCGAAGTTTTTGAAGGCCGAACAAACCCGATGCGGTCGTTCCGACCCCATGAAGGAGTGCCGCAGACAGGTGCGGCACCAATGGTTTTTTACTGGGTTGCCGTGCGACCCCGTGTTCGTCGCGAATCAGCCCGCCCCGCTCCCTTCAGGCGCAATCCGCCGATTTTCGAAAGACAACGTCAAACACAGGATGGCTGACGTCGCCCGGAATCATTCGCCAAGCTCTCCCCTGACGAACTGCTGGACGGTAGGGGCATGCGCCGATTATCGTCAATAGGATTTTTTGTAGTATCGAGTGACTGCCGGGGCAAGCCCATGCGGCGTCAGCGAATACGCAATAGCTTGCGCGTTGCATAATATATTGCGCATTTATCCGATCTTCTGGATCGCAATATATTGCGCCGCCATCGCGGCGGCAGACGATCAGGCATGCGGGTCTGTCCCGCGCAGGCTGGAAGCGTTCGGCATGTTTGATGGATCCGGCGCGCGGGCCGGATCCATCGGGTTTTCAAGGCATGCGGCGTGCCTTGCGACTACGTGGCGGCAGGCCGTCGCTTTACAGGCTCAGGGTGAATTTGACCATCACCTGGCCGGCCCGGTAGCTGTGGTTGAACTGGTAGTCGTAAACGCTTTCAAGTGACCACCGGCTATTGCTGGCGAGCAGCAGGCCGGCGCCCACATCCAGCACATTACGCCCGGAATTCACGCCTTGGGTGGTGAACGTCGGGCCGCCGCTGGCGAAAGCCGCCGTATTGCTCATCGTTTCGCCACGGAAAGAATGCAGCCAGTTGACATGCACCTCGGGGCGCACCACGTGCGTGCCGGCATTATCCAGATCGCGCGAGAATTTCACGCCCAGTCCGGACTGCAGAAAATCGCTATTTTGCGCATTGACCTTCAGGGCGATCGCATTACCGCCCATCTCGGTATAGCTGGCGGTATGCAGGCGGGTGTATTGCAAGGTGGCGGTCGGCGTAATGACCGTGCGCCCGTCACCCACATAGAAGTGGTAACCGGTGGCGCCGAATGCGGTGTATTGATGGCCGCCGTAGTCGGCGACGGCCGTGCTGTTGATCCCCGGGAAAACCACCTGACGCGAGCTCGAATAATCATCCAGCCCATAGACCAGGGCGGCATTGACGAACCACGGCCCCGGTGCATAGCCAAGGTAGGCAGTCGCCTGATAGGAACGGATGTTGCCGCGGTTGGCCGAGCTCATGCCATCGAGCATGGTGCGGGCGTAGCGGACGCCCACGCCGGCCGTGACCGCCTGGCTGAGCGGCATGTCGTAGGCGAGCATGGCGCCAAAGCTGTTGTCGGTATAGCCCTCGTAGCCATTCTGACCCCGCTGCGAGCCGGCATAGCCGAACGCGGCGCCCCACCATTGCGGACGCGTGCGGTCGGGTTGGCAGGCTGCGGCGTTGTCCGGGCGCGGCGTGTTGCGATCATCGGGCTGGTCATTCTGCATGCAGGGCCGCGCGGCATTTTCCATGTGCGCTGCCCACAGTCCCTGAAACTGCTGGGTGACGCGGTAGCTGGCCTGCGGCGACGCCAGGCTGACCGTGCCCGGCTGCAGTTGCGCCAGCGCGTTGGCAACGGCGGGGGCCGTCGGCAGCAGCGTGATCGCGGTCAGCAGCGGTGCGGTGACCGGCGTCAGCGGCAGCGCGTCGATCACCGGCGCGACGATCGGCGCCACCGGATTGGCCACCGGCGCCACCACCACCGCCAGCGGAATCTGGGTGGCGATGATCTGCACCAGGCCATTGGTGGTGGGGGCTGCCGAGAACAGGTAGCGCGTGGTGTTGCTGGTCGCCGTGACCGTGCTGCCATTGGTGCCGCTGGTGGCGTCGACGATGTTGAATTGGCTGCCTACCGGGATCGGTCCGGTGACGGTCACGTTCACCTGCAGCGCGTTGCCGATGGTGGCCGCGCCGACGGGCACGATCTTGCCGTACAGCGACGGGCTGAAGATGGTGGTGTTGATGGTGCCGGCCACCGGGATCGCGAACGCGCCAGCGACGTTGAGGGTGTTGGTGCCGAGCGTGTACGCCGCGGCATTCGCCTGGCCGGTGATCAGCGCGTTGCCGCCGGCCACGGTGATCTGCCTGAGGCCGCTGGCGGCGCCCACCGCACCATCCAGGATGCTGTTGCCATTCAGCGTCAGCGTGCCGGTGCCGGCCCCGGCGGTATTGGTGATGGCGGCCTTGACGGTTTGCCCGGCGCCGACGTTGATGAAGCCGTCGCCGGCGAAATCCATGGTCGAGCCGGTGTTGCTGGTGAAGCCGCCGTTGAAATTGACGGTGCCGGTGCCGGCCAGCGAGAACGTCGTCGAATACACCGGGCCATTGAAGGTCACCGTGTTGCCATTGGTGCCGGCGGCGATGTTGAGGAACGTGCTGCCGGTCTGGCCGACGAAGCCGGTCACCGTCGAGCTGCCGTTGAACAGGATGCTCGCCGTGTTGGCGGCATCGGTGGTGATGGCGCCGCCGGCATCGTTGCCGGTGTTGATGTCCTGGCTGCCGACGGTGAGCAGGCCAGGGCCTTGGGTATCGACGCCGCTGGCCACGCCGACCGGGCCGACCACGCCCGGCAGAACCACCACTTCGCGGGCGGCAGCCGCTGGCAGCCAGGCCGCCATGGCCGAGCCGAGGATGGGGATGAAGAGCATTTTTTTCATGGGATCGCCTCAGGTTTGCGAACAATCTCGCAGCAGCGCTTGGCCCACTGGGTCAGCAGGTACTGGAAAAGCTCGTCGATCCCCGTTTGGCCTATCACCCCGGAGGTAAACGTATGGAGCCAGAGCCGTGCATCGCTCTCATCGCCGGCCACCGGCGATGTTCTCAGGCAGAGGCTGCTCTGCATGGCGGGATGTGGGGTCGAAGAGACTCCGACACATTCAGCGCGCGTGCGCTGCTGCAGTGCGGGTCGCCGTGGAGGGCTGGAATCCGGTCGGACGCGATGCGCACAACACGCACCAGAAGCTGCTTTGGCAGGACTGCACGCTTCATGTTGCTAAAACGCTGACGTGTGCATGTTCATTAGACGCCAGCGGGCGTGATGCGCACGTGCAGACCACACTTTGCATGACTCGGCCAATAGCAGTTGAGCACACACGCTCGGCATCCCATGCCTGGGCGCCGCCGTGACCGGCTGTCGGCGCCGGGCGGACATGGCCGCGGCGCGAGGTGTCGACTATGCCCGGATTCGGCAGCGTGCCACCATCACCGGATGAATCCGGCAGCTCAACCGCGTGTGGCGATCATCGGCGGCGGCCCCGCGGGGCTGATGGCGGCCGAGGCCGCCAGCATGGCCGGTGCGCAAGTGGACGTATACGACGCGATGGGTTCGGTCGGGCGCAAATTCCTGCTGGCCGGCAAGGGCGGCCTCAACCTCACGCACGCCGAGCCGTTCGCGCGCTTTGTCGAGCGCTACGGCGCGCGGCAGCACGAGGTCAGCCGCTGGCTGCAGGCGTTCGATGCGACCGCGCTGCGCGCATGGGCGCGCGACCTCGGGGTGGAAACCTTTGTCGGCAGTTCAGGGCGCGTGTTTCCGCACGATCTGAAGGCCGCGCCGCTGCTGCGCCGATGGCTGCACCGGCTGCGCGCCGCGGGCGTGCGCTTGCACATGCATCACCGCTGGCTGGGCTGGCAGGCGCACGGCACGTTGCACTTCGCCACGCCCGGTGGCGAACGCGCGGTGCCCACCGACGCGCTGGTGCTGGCGCTGGGCGGCGGCAGCTGGCCGCAGCTGGGTTCGGACGGCGCCTGGGTGGCGCCGCTGGCGCAGGCCGGCGTCGACATCGCGCCGCTGCAGCCGGCCAATTGCGGCTTCGAGCTGGCCTGGAGCGCGCATCTGCGCCAGCGCTTTGCCGGCGCGCCGCTGCGGCCACTGGTGGCGCAGTGGGTCGATCGCCTGGGCATCGCGCATCGCCGGCAGGGCGAATGCGTGCTCAGCGAATATGGCATCGAGGGCAGCCTGATCTATGCCATCGGCGCCGAACTGCGCGAGCAGATCGCCGAGCGCGGCGAAGCGCTGCTGCGGCTCGATCTCGCGCCGGGTTACGCGCTGCCCGCGCTGGTCGAACGGCTGGCCGCGCCGCGCGGCAAGCACAGCCTGGGCGACTGGCTGCGCCGCCGCGCGGGGCTGGACGCGGCCAGGTGCGCGCTGGTATTCGAGCTGACCGATGCGGCCACCCGCGCCGATCCGCACGCGCTGGCGGCCCACATCAAGGCGCTGCCGCTGCGCCTGCGCGCGCCGCGCCCGCTGGCCGAGGCGATCAGCACCGCCGGCGGCGTGCGACTGGAAGCGCTGGATGACAACCTGATGCTGCGTGCGCGCCCCGGCGTGTTTGTCGCCGGCGAGATGCTCGACTGGGAAGCACCCACCGGCGGCTACCTGCTCACCGCCTGCCTCGCCAGCGGGCTGCTCGCCGGGCGAGGTGCGGCGGACTGGTTGAGAGCGCAGCAGGGTCGGCAGGATGCTCGCGAAACGCGGGACTGACGGCGGCTGATCGCCAGACACCGACCACCCGGCCGGACGAACGGGTGCATCCGGCGGGGTTTATACCCGGGTCCGCAGCGGCACGGCCGATGCCACACGATCGTCCACGCCAACGCCGTCTGGCAAGGTGCAACGCCACCCGGCACCGGCAGCCACCTGGGCTGCGGAATGATCGCCTGGAGCGGGAAGGAGGTGCGTTTCCGCGCCATGCCTTCCCGGCGCCGGTTGCCGCGATGCGCTCACGATCCGCCTGCGAGCAACTCATCCAGCTGTGCGAACTGTTCGGGCAGGCCTTCCGCCGAACCGGCGAGGGCTTCCTCGAGAGCTGCTCTGGTGGGGTAGCGCTCGTGGAAGGTGACCAGCGTCTTGCCGGCCTTTTCCTCGAACGTCACCGTAGTCACGGCGCCCTCGTCGCTTTCCTCGTTCGTCCACACGATGCGCTCGTGCGGCGTCACTTCCCGGTAAGTGCCGAAGAACGCCATCGGCTGATCGGACATCGGATGGCGGAACACGAGGCGATACGTGCCCCCGGTGCGCACATCCATGTCGCACGAAAGCAGCGTCAGGCCGGCCGACTTCGGAACCCACCAGCGCTGGAACAATTCGGCGTTGCTCCACGCCTCGAAGACGATGGGCGCCGGGGCATTGAACGTTCGCGTCACAACGAGTTCGAGGTCGGACTGGCGTTCTACGACGGTGCGGTTCGTGGTGACGGGACTACCTTCTCTTGCTTCTGGCATTTGCCTTCTCCTTGCGGTTCAAGTCTTCGACAATCTCGTCCAGCGCGTCGAATCGCGCGCTCCACAGTTGGCGGTGCCGCTCGATCCAGGTGGCCTCTTCTTCCAGCCGGCGCGGACCGAGCTTGCAGGTGCGCACGCGCCCGACCTTCTCCGTGGTCACCAGCCCGGCTCGCTCCAGGACGCTGACGTGCTTTCGCATGCCCGTCAGGGTCATCCGAAACCTTTGGGCCAGGTCGGTGACCGAGGCGTCCGACCCCCCGAGCTGCTCCAGCACGCCGCGTCGGGTGACGTCCGAGAGCGCGGCGAACGTTGCGTCGAGACGGGTTTGATAGTGAACCATATGGCTCACTGTAAGTGCACATGGAGCGACTTGCAAGCGGATGACGCCGGGCGGAAACGGCGGCATAAACCGCAGGGCGAGTGGCAGGGAATTCCGTCCGTTGGGGAATGGTCAGCGGGACACCCGCTTCACCAGCGTGATCTGGAATACCTTCGGCCAGCACTTGCCGGTGACGAACAGGCGGTCGTGGGTGGCGTCGTAGGCGATGCCGTTGAGCACGTCGTTGCCGGGATCGGGCAGCGTGCGCGTGTCGAGCAGGCCGCGCAGGTCGATCCAGCCGACCACGTGGCCGCTGGCCGGATCGATGCGGGCGATGCGGTTGGTCAGCCAGATGTTGGCGTAGATCTGGCCTTTTACCCATTCCAGCTCGTTGAGGTTGGTCACCGGCGCGCCGTCGGCGGTGACCAGGATGCTGCCGACCGTCTTCAGCGAGTCCGGATCCAGCACACGCAGCACCGCCGAGCCGTCGCTCATGTACAGGTGATGCTGGTCGCGGGTCAGCGCCCAGCCTTCGCCGGGGTAGGCGAAGGTGTGCTGCAGCCGGAAGTTGTCGAGGTCGTAGACGAAGCCGAGCTGGCTCTGCCAGGTGAGCTGTATCAGCCTGCCTTTCCAGTCGACGATGCCCTCGCCGAAATACGGCGGCGGCACCGTGTGCTGCTGCAGCACCTTGCCGGTCTCCAGCTGCACCTTGCGCACGCTGGAATCACCGACCTGGCCGGTGGCTTCGTACAGGTAGCCGTCCTTGTAGAACAGGCCTTCGGTGTAGGCGTGGGAGTCGTGCGGGTAGCTGTGCACCACCTTGAAGCCGTAGACCGGAATGGCCGCCTGCGCCGCGCCGCAGACGGCGAGCAGGAGCAGGGCAAGCAGGCTGGCGTGGCGTCGCAGCATGGCGGGAAGTCCGGTGGCGTGAAGAGTGGGCCGCGAGCGGATGCTACGCGATCTCAGCGCTTGTGAAGAAAATCCCTTCCTGTGGTTTTCTTCCAGCGCGAGTCGGGCGCCTGTCCGGACTCGCTCACGCGGATCCGGCACGGGCATGCCCGCTCCGCGACCAGCCCTCCGTGGCCGGCCTGAGAGGCTGAGAGGTTGAACAGTCAAAGCCTCTCAGCCGAGCGGGCGCACGCGGAAATTGCGGCCCTTGATCTTGCCGGCGCGCAGGCGCTCCAGCGCCTTGGGCGCCAGCGCGCGGCTGATCGCCACGTAGGCGCGGGTGGCGAACACGTCGATCTTGCCGATGTCGTTTGCAGCCAGGCCGGCGTCGCCGGTGAGCGCGCCCAGGATGTCGCCGGGGCGCAGCTTGTCCTGCCGCCCGGCGTCGATCACCAACGTCTTCATCGGCGCCAGCTGCAGCGTCTTGCTGCGGGTCGGAGCGAGCTTCAGCGGTCGCCACGGCAGCGGCGCGCCGCTGAGCGCCTCGATGTTGGCCGCCTTCGGCCGCTCGCGCGGCGTGCACAGGGTGATCGCAAGTCCGGTCTGGCCGGCGCGGCCGGTGCGGCCGATGCGGTGCGTGTGGGTTTCCGGGTCGTGGGCGATGTCGTAGCTCACCACCAGCGGCAGCGCCACGATGTCCAGCCCGCGCGCGGCCACGTCGGTGGCCACCAGCACCGTGCAGCTGTGGTTGGCGAAGCGCACCAGCACCTCGTCGCGGTCGCGCTGCTCCATGTCGCCGTGGAGCGCCAGCGCGGAATGGCCGCGGCGGTCGAGCTCCTGCGCCACCGCGTCGACGTCCTTGCGCATGTTGCAGAACACCAGCGCGTGCTGGCCCTTTTCACCACTGAGCAGTTGCGCCAGTGCATCCGGCTTGCTGGTCTGTTCCAGCTCGATGAACTGCTGCTCGATTGCCGGCCGCTCCTCTGCCGGCGCGTCCACGGTGACCGCGACCGGGTCCTTCTGCACGCGCTTGCTGACCCCGCGGATTTCATCCGGCCAGGTGGCCGAGAACAGCAGCGTCTGATGATGCTTGGCGATGCGCCCGATGATGTCGTCGATCGCCTCGCTGAAGCCCATGTCGAGCATGCGGTCGGCCTCGTCCAGCACCAGCACGCGGATGCCGCCGCCGTGCAGGCTGCCGCGCTTGAGATGTTCCTGCACGCGCCCGGGCGTGCCCACCACGATGTGCGGATCGTGCGTCAGCGAGGCCAGCTGCGGCCCCAGCGGCATGCCGCCGCACAGGGTCAGCAGCTTCACGTTGGGGATGTTCGCCGCCAGCTTGCGGATCGCCTTGCTGACCTGGTCGGCCAGCTCACGGGTGGGGCACAGCACCAGCGCCTGCAGCCGGATCGTGTCGGCGTCCAGCGACTGCAGCAGGCTGAGGCCGAACGCGGCGGTCTTGCCGCTGCCGGTCTGCGCCTGCGCGATCACGTCGCGGCCGGCCAGCATCGGTGGCAGGCTTTGTTGCTGCACCGGCGTCATCTCGTCGTAGCCGAGCGTCTCGACGCTGGCGAGCAGGGCGGGTTTGAGCGGGAGTGTGGTGAAGGCGGTCATCCGCACATGATCGCATGGCGGCCGTTGCGGCACCCTGCGCGCTTGCATCGGCGCGCCGGCTCGCCGACCCTGTACGACTATCACCGAAGTGACTGCCGCCATGGATATCGTGTTCATCGAAGACCTGCGCATCGACGCCATCATCGGCATCTATGACTGGGAGCGCCGCGTGCGCCAGACGCTGTCCTTCGACATCGAGATGGCGTTCGACAACACGGTGCCGGCGGCTGCCGACGACATCGCGCTGACGCTGAACTACAAGGACGTGTCCAAGCGCCTGATCGATTACGTGAGCACATCGAGCTTTGGCCTGGTGGAGACGCTGGCCGAGCGCTGCGCGGCGATCATTCGCGAGGAGTTTCCGGTGAGCTGGGTGCGCTTGAAGCTGTCCAAACCCGGCGCCGTGCGCGGCGCGAAGGCGGTCGGCGTGCGCATTGAACGCGGCAGGCTCTGAGATGGCGCGCGTCTACCTCAGCCTGGGTTCCAACCTTGAACCGCAGCGCCACCTGCGTGCCGCGCTGGTGGCATTGCGCGCGCGCTTCGGCGCACTCGACGTGTCACCGGCCTACCGCAGCAAGTCGATCGGTTTCGACGGCGCGGAGTTCGTCAATCTGGCGGTGGGGCTGGACACCACGCTGGCGCCGGCTGAACTCAACGACTGGCTGCACGCGTTGGAGGACCGCCACGGCCGCCGCCGCGACCTGCCGCGCTACTCCGACCGCACGCTGGACATCGACATCGTGCTGTACGACGCGCTGGTGCTCGCCGGGTCGGGCCATCTGCAGATTCCGCGCCAGGAACTGCAGCACGCGTTCGTGCTGCGACCGCTCGCCGACATCGCGCCGGACGTCCGCCATCCGCTCAGCGGTGAGTCGATGGCCGGGCTGTGGGCAGCCTTTCCGGTGGAGCGCGAGCCGCTCACGCTCGAGCGATGGTTGGATTGAACGGAACCGGAGAACTGCGCTGGCGAGCCGGGCGCCGCAGGTTGCGCTCGATCGCGGTGCTCACAGCGGCAGCGTGCGACCGCCGTCCACGCGGATGATCTGGCCGGTGACATACGGCGCATCGCGCAGCAGCCACAGCACCGCGCCGGCGACGTCTTCCGGTGTGCCGGCCCGCTGCAGCGGCGTGCGCGCCAGCATGGCCTGCTGGTCGTCGCCATTCTTGCCATCGCTGGGCCACAGCACGGCGCCGGGGGCGATACCGTTGACGCGCACGACGGGCGCCAGATCGAGCGCCAGCGAGCGGGTCATTGCGGCCAGTGCGGCCTTCGCCATGCAGTACAGCGGATGGTCGGCGAGCGGGCGCTCGGCGTAGATGTCGACCAGGTTGACGATGCCGCCGCGCGCCGCGCGCAGCGCCGGCACGGCGGCCTGGCTGAGAAAGAACGGCGCCTGTGCGTTGGAGGCGAACAGCTCGTGCCACTGCGCCGGCGTGGCGCTGCCGACCGGCGTGGGGTAGAACGCCGAGGCATTGTTGACCAGCGCATCGAGTCGGCCGTAATGCACCAGCAGCTGTGTCACCAGCGCCGGCAGCGCCGCCAGGTCGGCCAGTTCGGCCTGCAGCAGCAGGGTGCTGCCGCAGCGCCTCGTTTCCAGCTCATCAGCCAGCGCGCGGGCGGCATCGGCGGAGTGGCGATAGTGCAGCGCCAAATCGTAGCCGGCGGCGTGCAGGGTGCGCGCGATCACCGCGCCGACGCGCCGGCCGGCGCCGCTGATCAGGGCCACGGGGCGGTCGTGGGATGGCGTCATGCGTGGGTTCCGGCGGCAGTCCAGCGGACAGCTTGCCGCAAAGCGGGCGGGGCGTCACCCGCGCGCAGGCTCAGAGCTTGTGAAGAAAACCACTTCCTGTGGTTTTCTTCCATCGCGAGTCCGGCGCATGTCCGGACTCGCTCACGCGGATCAGGCACTGGCGTACCCGATCCGCGACCGGCCATCCTTGGCCGGCCTGAGAGGTTGAATAGTCACAACCTCTCAGGGCGCTTTCGGCGGCCGCGGTTTGCGCGCGGCCACCTTGCGCACCGTGCCGGCCGCCTTGCGCGCGGCACCGCGCGCGCTGTCGCCCAGCTTGTCGGCCGCGCGGCGCACCGCGGCGGCCGGCTTGCGCGGCGCCGGCTTCACCGCGGCGGCGGTCGTCGCTTCGGCAGCGCCCACCGCGCCTTCCATCGCCATGTCACCGCTGAACAGGGTGATGGCGGTGCGCGCGACCTGGGTCGTGTCGACATAGGCATAGGCGCCGACGCCGAGCGCGCCGATCACCGGCAGCCAGCGCGATACACCCTCGCCGATCGCGCGCCGGCTGAGCTTGCTGCCGACCTGCTTGGCCACGCGCTGCACCACGCCGTGCGACATGCGGCGAAACACCAGCCGGTCGCCCACCTGCACCACCAGGTCGCGAAACGCCTGTGCCGCGGTGTGCCGGAACAGGCACCACAGCATCTGCTCGCGCCCCAGCGCGGCGTGCCGGCCGTAGGCGGCGGCGATGTCACTGACCATCTGCGCCTGGATCCGCCAGATCGCGATCAGCTCCGGCAGCAGGGTCAGCCAGCCCAGCGGCCCCGGCGGCAGCGCCAGCGAGCCGGCGGCAAGCGCGGCGCGCTGGGCCGCACGGTTGGCCAGCCGCTGCGCGACGGCGGCCGGATCGGCGCTGTCGCCGATCTTGCTGGCCGGCACCTCGCTGACGAAATCCAGGATCGCCCGGGTCACCCGGCTGGGTTCGGCGGGCGCCATCACGGCGGCAATCTGCTTGCTGTGCGACTGGCTCATGCAGGACTCCCTCAGAGGCGGGTGCATCGGGCAGTGCAGCGCCCCCGACACGGGTTACCACAGTCTAGGGATACCGCGTGAAGCCGGACTCAACGGCACGCCGCTGGCAGTCTGCGCGCTCCACGCGATCGCCTCGCGATTACCGGTTGGCACGCCCCCGCGTGCGCAAACATGCCCCGGTTGCCATGACTTCTGGCACAGGCGGGAAACGGATTGAATGTTATATTATAACAATTCAAATTTACCTGATCTGCCGCGATTGAGACGCTTGATGAAATGTTCGATGAACCCGTCCCTGCTTGCCCTGAGCCTTGCCATTGCGCTGGGCACTGCCACGGCAGCTGTCCACGCCGCTGACGTCGCTTCCACTCCCGCAACCGCCGCTACAACAGCCGCGCCGACCGGGGATGACGCGAGCCATGATCTCCGCCACAAGCCACCGGTCAAGACGCGGAACCTCGGCGTGGTGGACGTGTCGGCGGCGCTGGATGACGCGCGCAATGCGCTGTCGCCGGATACCGGCAGCAGCCAGTACGTGATCGATGTGAAGGCGATTGCACAGCTGCCACTGGGGGCAGCCACGCCGATGAACCAGGTGCTGCTGCAGGCGCCCGGCGTGGTGCAGGATTCCTACGGCGGCCTGCACGTGCGCGGTGACCACGCGAACCTGCAATACCGCATCAACGGGGTGATCATTCCGGAGTCGATCTCCGGCTTCGGCCAGAGCCTGGATGCGCGCACCGTCCAGAACGTGAAGCTGCTCGACGGCGCGCTGCCGGCGCAGTACGGCGAGCGCACCGCCGCGGTGGTCGACATCACCACCAAGACCGGGCATGACCTCGGCAACGGCGGCAGCGTGGGCATCACCGGGGGTTCGTTCGGCACGCTCAATCCGAATGCCTCGATCTGGGGCAGCAACGATCGCTGGAGCTGGTTTTTCACCGGCAACTACATGGAAAGCAATGTCGGCATCGAGAATCCCACCGCCAGCCGCCAGCCGATCCACGACCACACCAACCAGCTCAAGGCGTTCGGTGATGTCTCCTATCTGATCAACAACGCCACCCGCCTGAGCTTCCTGTTCGGCGTCAGCAACAACCGTTTCCAGATCCCCAACAATCCCGGCCAGACGCCGCGGTTCGGCTATCTGGACACGGTGAATTTCAATTCCGCCAGTCTCAACGAACAGCAGCGCGAAAACATCCGCTTCGGCGTGTTGGCGCTGCAGGGCAAGCTGGGCAAGACCGACTATCAGGTATCGCTGGGCCAGCGTTACACCAGCGTCGGCTTCAGCCCCGACACTATCGGCGATCTGATGTTCAACGGCGTCGCCGCCGGCGTGCATCGCGCCAATCGCGCGAGCACGCTGCAGGCGGATTTCTCCATGCCGCTGGGCGACGTCAACACCCTGCGATACGGCCTGTACGGCAGCTTCGAACACGCCGCCAGCCGCACCGATTCGCTGGTGTTTCCGGCCGACGCGGCCGGCAACCAGAGCAGCACCACGCCGATCGCCATCCTCGATGGCAACCGCCTCATCGCCCGCACCTGGGCCGCCTATGTGCAGGACGAGTGGAGCATCGGCGACAAGTGGACGGTGAACTACGGCCTGCGCGCCGACCAGTACCGCGCGTTCCGCAGCGAGAGCCAGCTGAGCCCGCGGTTGGGCGTGGTGTATCAGGCCACCGACAGCACCACGCTGCACGCCGGCTACTCGCGCTACTTCACGCCGCCGGCCAGCGAGATGATCTCCACCGCCAATCTCGAAAAATTCGTCGGCACCACCAATGCCCTGCCGACCAACGGCAACAACACGCCGCTGGCCGAGCGCTCGGATTACTACGACGTCGGCATCTCGCAGAACTTCGGCTCGGCGTGGACGGTGGGGCTGGATGCCTACGACCGCAACGTCAACCGGCTGCAGGACGAGGGCCAGTTCGGCCAGGCCCTGGTGTACTCCACCTTCAACTACCGCTACGGCCGTGTGCGCGGTGCCGAATTCTCGGTGAACTATGCCGAGGGCCCGCTCTCGGCCTACTTCAACCTGGCCTACAGCCGCGCGATGGGCAAGCGCATCATCACCGGCCAGTACAATTTCTCGCCGCAGGATCTGGCCTACATCTACGACCACTACATCCATCTTGATCACGACCAGAAGCTGACCTCGTCCGGCGGCATCAGTTATGCGTTCGATCCGGCGACCCGGGTGGGAGCCGACTACCTGTTCGGCAGCGGCCTGCGCAAAGGTGGCGCGGTACCCAATGGCCTGTCGCTGCCGTCCTACTTTCAGCTCAACCTCAACGTATCGCACGACTTCCATGTCGCCGGCTTCGGCAAACTGCACACCCAGCTGGCGCTGATCAATGCGCTGGATCGCACCTACGAGCTGCGTGACGGCACCGGCATCGGCGTGGGCGCCCCGCAGTTCGGCCCGCGCCGTGGCGTGTACCTGAGCCTGCAGAAGGATTTCTGAGCGAGCTACCTCTTGCCCCCCTTGCAGGAGAGACGAAGGGGTTGAGGGGCGCGTGCTGGCAAGGAGCCGCACAAGGGCATCGGTTATGCTTGCCGCGCTTTGTCACCGGCAGCTTGCATGCAATCCCGCCTTCCCGAACCCAGCGCCGCCGAACGCGCGCATTCCGACCGCCTGCTGCAGCTGCTGCGCGAACTCATCGCGGTGCAGGGGCCGCTGTCGTTCGCGCAGTACATGGAGCGCTGCCTGTACGCACCGGGCCTCGGCTACTACAGCGCCGGGCGCACCAAGTTCGGCGCCGCCGGCGATTTCGTCACTGCGCCGGAGCTGGGCGAGCTGTTCGCGCGCTGCGTGGTGAACGCGGTGCAGCCGGTGCTGGCGATGCTGGGCGAGTCGGCCGACTTCCTCGAACTCGGCGGCGGCAGCGGCGCGTTCGCCGAAGCGGCGCTGCAGGCGCTGGCTGCCAGCGGCACGCTGCCGCGGCAGTACCTGATCCTGGAACCCAGCGCCGACCTGCGTGAGCGCCAGCGCGAGCGCCTGCACGCGAATCTTCCCGCCGCACTCAACGCGCGCGTGCAGTGGCTCGATCGCCCGCCCGAGCGCGACTGGCGCGGCGTGCTGTTCGCCAACGAGGTGATCGACGCGCTGCCGGCCACGCGCTTCAGCGTGCGCGACGGCGAGGTGTACGAGGAGCACGTGACGCTGGATGGCGAGGGCCGCCTGCGTCGCGTCGATCGGCCGGCCGATGCGCTGGTGGCCGGCGCCGTGCGCCACGTCGAACGCGGCCTCGGCCTGCCGCTCGCCGACGGTTACCGCTCGGAAATCCTGCCGCAGCTGCCGTACTGGATCCAGGCGGTGTCTGGTTCGCTCAGCGCGGGTTTGCTGCTGTTTGTCGACTACGGCTACGTGCGCCGCGAGTTCTACCTGGCCGAGCGCGACGACGGCACGCTGATGGCGCATTACCGCCATCGCGCGCACAACGATCCTTTGTATCTGCCGGGATTGAACGACCTCACCGCGTCGGTCGATTTCACCGCGCTGGCCGAGGCCGGCCACAGCGCCGGTTTCGATGTGGCCGGCTATCTGCCGCAGGCGCAGTTCCTGATCGGCGCCGGGCTGCAGGAAGTATTCGAGCAGGCGCAGGCCGCGGCCGGTGATGAGCACGGCCGCTACCGGCTGGCGCAGCAGGTGAAGAAGCTGATGCTGCCCGACCAGATGGGCGAAAGATTTCAGGCGATGCTGCTGGCCCGCGGCCTCGACCCGCTGCCGCTGCCGGCCGAGCTGCTGCGGGCCGATCGGCGCGACCGGTTGTAGCCGAGGTGCGGTCAGCCGCCCGCTGAACCCAGCGCCTGAGCTGTCTTCAGCTGCTGCAGCGCCACGATCCGCGCCGCTTCCATCGCCGTGCCGATCGCCGGGCCGGACAGCCCCTGCGCCACGAACGCGGCGGCATCGACTGCCGCCGCCGCCGCGCGCGCCGCGCGCAGATACGCGGCCTGCGGGTAGGTGTCCTGCGCATGGCCGAGGCGGCCACGCTTGTCGGCCTCGCACGCGGCCAGAAACAGCTCCAGCCGCGCGGGTCGGCGCAGCGCATCCAGCGCACCCAGCAGCTTCAGCAGCGTGGCCGGCTTCAGTTCGAACGCGCGATGCGCGTTGAGATGCTCGCGGCAGACCTGCTCAGCCAGCGCGGCGTGCTCGGTCGGCACCTTCAGCCGCGTCGCCAGCGCGCGCAGTGGCGCCACGCCGCGATGCTCGTGCCCGACGTGGCGCGGCAGTTCTTCCACCGGCGTCAGCGCCTTGCCGAGGTCGTGCACCAGCGCACAGAAGCCGACCACGTCGTTGCCCGGCGCGAGCGTCGCGGCCGCATCCAGCACCAGCTCCAGATGCGCGCCGGTGTCGATCTCCGGATGGAACTCGGCCCGCTGCGGCACGCCGTACAGCGCGTCGATCTCCGGAAACAGCACCGCCAGCGCGCCGCACTCGCGCAGCACGCGCAGGAACGCCGACGGCTGCGGTTCGGCCAGCGCCTTGCGCGTTTCCGCCCACACCCGCTCGGGCACCAGATGATCCACCTCGCCGTCGCGCACCATCTGCCGCATCAGTGCCATCGTCTCGGCGGCGACGGAAAAACCCAGCGGTGCAAAGCGCGCGGCGAAGCGTGCCACCCGCAGCACGCGCACCGGATCCTCGACGAACGCGGGCGAGACATGCCGCAGCACGCGTGCCTCGATGTCGCGCACGCCGTGGTGGGGATCGGTCAGCGCACCGTGCGCGTCCCGCGCGATCGCGTTGATGGTGAGGTCGCGCCGGGCCAGATCCTGTTCCAGCGTCACCGTGGCATCAGCCTGGAACACGAAGCCGTGGTAGCCATGGCCGCTCTTGCGCTCGGTGCGTGCCAGCGCGTACTCCTCGCCGGTGGCAGGATGCAGGAACACCGGGAAGTCCTTGCCCACCGGCTTGTAGCCCAGCGCCAGCAGATCCTCCGGCCGCGCGCCCACCACCACGTGGTCGCGGTCGACCACCGGCCGTCCCAGCAAGCTGTCGCGGACTGCGCCACCGACCAGATAGATATCCATCGGTGGATTCTGCCATGCGCAAGGCCCCCGTTCGGGGGCAACGGAAAATCAGCCGCTCAAGTAATACCGCCATTGGCCGTTAGCCATGCCACGGGCCAGCTTCCCGATGGAGCAGCTGCATTGCGTCGGTGATCGAGCGGCCAGCGTTCGGCTGCCGCTCCGTCAAAGGCGGCGCGCGGACAAGTCAGGCTGCGTCTGCGCATAATCGCGCAGCACATGCCTTGCCATGGAGCGGCCCCTGCCATGGAGCGGCGCGTACCCAAGCCTGGTGGATCACGCGTTGTTCGGATTGAAATCGCTGCTCTCGTGCATGGTCCTGTCCGTTGCGGCAGTGCTGCCGGCCATTGGCGGGCAGCCGCCGGGCACTCCGTCGCCGGGCCATGCGGCTGCCTTCGACCGGCTGGCCGGACGCCTTGAGCGGGGTGAGTTGTCACCCGCCACCCAGGTGCAGACGAAGCAGGTGCTGGCCCGACTCGACAGTCTGGTGCCGGCCGGCGATGCGCGCCGGGCGCTGCGCTATCGGTATACCTATTGCGTGCTCGGCATGGACGACCAGCCGGCCCAGGGTGTGGCCTATGCGCAACAGGGTATCGAGGATGCGCGGCGAATCGACTATGCGGACGCCGAGGCCAATTTCCACTATTGCAAGGGTGCGCACCAGGAATCGCTCACGACGCCGCGCGATGCATTGGCCGATTACACGGCCGGAATCGAGGTCGCCCGGCATGCCGAGAACCTGCGACTGGTCGCTGACGGCTTGTCCTGGCGCGGCAACGTGCAGTCCCTGCTCGGCGAACCGGCGCTGGGACTGGTGGACTTTCTGCAGGCGCAGCGCGACTACGAGCAGGCGGGCGAAACCGGGGAGGCCGAGCTGAACCTGCTCAACATCGCGATCGCCTATCGCCGCATGGGTGAATTTGTCGAAGCGCGAAAATACATGGATCAGTCGCTGACCTACGCCGAGCAACGGCACGATCTGCGGCAGCAGATGGCGGTCGAGGCGCAACTCGGCTTCCTCGAGTCCGAATCGTCGAATCAACCCTCGGCGCTGCGGCATTTCGCGGCGGCGCTGGCGTTGGCGCGCGGTATCGGCGATCGTGAAGGCCTCGGCTCGATCCTTCTCGGGCAGGCGGAAGCCTTCAATCTGACGGGTCGATATGTCGAAGCACTGGCAGCGCTGGATCAGGCCCAGAGCGAATTCGGCCAGGCGGCGGATCATTCCAATCAGGACATGATCACCCTGCAAAGAGCGGAAGCCGATGCTGGCCTGGGCCATCACGCGCAGGCCATTGCCGGTTACAACAAGGCCGAAAAACTGCTGCAGTCCAGTGGCAATCTGCGTTATCTGGCCGAACTGCTGGATGCGCGTGCCCGCAGCCAGGGGGCGCTGGGCCATTACGCCCAGGCGGTGGTCGACCTGCGCCGCACGATCCATGTGCGCGCGGCGCTGGACCACAACGCCCGGCGTTACAACACGACCTTGATGAGCTATCAGTTCGACACCGCCCGGCGTGACCAGGAAGACCGCCGCATCAAGGAAGAGAGTGCACTGCAAAGCCGGCAGCTGGCTGCGATGCAACGTGCGCGGGACTGGCAGAGCCTCGCCATGCTGCTCGGCAGCCTGTTGTTGCTGGGACTGGTCTGGCAGACGCTACGGCAATTGCGCCAGTCCCGCCGGCTGCATTCGCTGGCGATGACCGATGCGCTGACCGGCACGGCCAATCGCCGCCGGATCGAGCAGGTGATGGCCGCGGCGATACGGGAGGCCCGTCAGACCGGTGCGCCGCTGACGGTCATCGTGCTCGACATCGACCACTTCAAGCGCATCAACGACCTCCATGGCCACCAGGTCGGAGACAGGGTGCTGGTGCGGCTGGTGGCTGCGTGTACCGATGCGTTGCGCGGTTTCGATTGTTTCGGCCGGGTCGGTGGCGAGGAGTTCCTGGTGATCCTGCCGCAGACCGCTCTCGAGACCGGCCGGCTGGTCGCCGAGCGATTGCGCGAGCGCGTCATCGCGCTGGAACTGGGTGACATTGCCGCCGATCTGCACGTGACGATCAGTCTCGGCCTGGCACAGCTGAATGATTCGGCGGAGGCTCTGGAAGGCCTGCTCGATCGCGCCGACCGGGCGCTCTATCAAGCCAAGGCCGCCGGGCGCAACCGGGTGGTGCTTGCCGAATCGCCCGCGTCACCCTGAACAGCGCCGCGCAGCAGCACAATTCACTCGGCGCGCGCGTCCTCCTCGCTGGCGCTGCCGCGGTGCAGCGCCTCGTGGTAAATCGATTGCGGCCGGATTGCGCGCGAGACGTGGTACGCCGCCAGGCACGACAGCATCAGCGCCGGCACCAGCTGATATTCCAGCGTCATCTCGAACACGATCAGGAACGACATCAACGGCGCATGCGTGGTGGCCGCCAGGAACGCGCCCATGCCGATCACCGCATACACCACCGGCATCGACGAGCCGGGCCACAGCGCATGCGTTGCGCTGCCAGCGAGCAGGCCGAGCAGCGCGCCGACGAAAATGGTCGGCGTGAACACGCCGCCCACCGCGCCCGAGCCGGCGGTGGCGGCGGTGGCCAGCACCTTGGCGACCAGCACCGCCACCACCAGCATGACCGGCCACGGCGAGTGCAGCACATCGTTGACCACGCTGTAGCCGTTGCCCCAGACCTGCGGGTAGGCCACCGAGATCAGCCCCACGATCAGCCCGCCCAGTGCCAGCTTCAGCGGCAGTGCCAGGCGCAGGCGCGCGGCCAGTCGATGGCCACCATCCAGCACGCCCATGAACAGCGGCGCCAGGGCGCCGAGAGTCAAACCCATCAGCAGGAACAGCGGCAGCTCCCACAGCGAGGCCACGTGCAGCGGCGGAATCTTGTACACCGGCTCGTAGCCCAGCACCTGATGCACGGTGACGTTGGCCACCACCGAGGCCACCATCAGCGGTCCGAGCCGGCGGATGGCGAGCGTGCCGTAGACGATTTCGGCGATGAAGATCGCGCCCGACAGCGCCGCGTCGTAGGCGGCGGCAAAGCCCGCGGCGGCGCCGCAGGCCAGCAGCAGGCGCAGGTCGTCGCCGTCGAAGCGGCCGAGCTGGCCGATCCACGAGCCGGTGGCGGCGGCCAGCTGCACCATCGCGCCCTCGCGGCCGATCGAACCGCCGGAGCCGATCGTGCACAGCGACGACATGCTGCGCAACACGGTGCCACCCACGTCCTGGCGGCCGTCGCCAACGGCAATGGCTTCCAGATAATCCGGCTGCTGTTTGCTCCTGGCGAGGCGCTGCGCCAGCCACAGGAACGCCCCGGCCGCGATGCCGCCCAGTGCCGGCGTGAGCGCGCGCCGCCATGGCCCCAAGGCGGCGGCGGCCGCCACCAGGCTGCCCGGATGCCCGGTGGCCATGCGCTCGGTGAAGGCCATGCCTTCGTGGAAGGCCACCGTGGCCAGCGCGCCGACCACGCCGATCAGCGCCGCCCACAGCAGCAGCCAGCGATCGTCGCCGTGGTAGCCCGGCGCCCGCGGCGCTGGCGCAGCGCGTTTCATGCGGGCGGCTTCGGATTGGCTCGCTTGCTGAGGTTGGATGGGGTGCGTCGTCGGAAGAAGTGGCCGACGGGCCGGTGACCCCGGCAATGGCAGCGTGCTCTGGTTGCCCGACACTCATTCATCACGGTAGGTACAGCCTGCGCGGAAGGTGACGCGGGGATTGTCCGGCCTGCGCACGGCGCTGGCAATGCGAGGCGATGCAGCCGTGCAGCAAATGGCAAATGACCTGCAGCCACGCGGCCGGGCGCCCGCGCGCATGACGATTTTGTCATGCGGGTGATGCCGGTGTTGGTCCACGTGAACTCGCTGGGCAAGGTCACCGAGGTGCAGCCCTCGGCACAGCTGTCGCCGCGACTGCAGCGCCTGCTCGCCAGCAGCCTGCGGCAGTGGATCAGCAAGCCGGCCATGGTCGACGGGCATCCGGTGGACAGCCAGTCGATCGTCAACGTGGCGCTGCATGCCACGCCGCGCAGGGGGGCGGCAAGTACGACGCCAGCTTTGCTTTCGTGTCGATCATCCCGGCACCTTTCGCATCGGCTTATTGGTCGACCAGGAACGGCACCCAACTGGCGCTGGTCGAGAGTCATGGCGGCAGCCCGCTCATCGACTACTCCAACCCCAGCCCGTCCGCGCCGACGAGTCATTTCCAGCCGACGATGGCATCACCGCAAGCGTACAACCCGGCGCCGAGCGCGCAGGACAGGTCTGTGGCTGCGCCAGCCAACGCCACGGGACATGACCGCCACTGAGTGACTGATCCTGGCCATCGGCCTGCGCAAGCCAGGCCCGCCACGACCGGGCGAGTTGGCCGTGCCCGGTGTGGCGACTCAGGTGGGCGCCTGCAGGGCGCGCCGGGTCGCCCAGCGGCGCTCGGCGCGCGCCGCGATCAGGAACAGGAAGATCACCACATACACGCTGGCGGTGCCCAGCACGTCGCCCTTGTTGCCGGTTTGCCCGGCGGCATACGGGCCGCCCCAGCCTTCGGCGGTGGTCCACAGCACGAAGCTGTAGATCGCCCCCAGCGGCAGCATCCAGTCGAGCAGCAGGCCGCTGAGCAGGGATAGTGCGATGACGGTTTCGGCAACTGCCGCCAGCACCCCGAATGCCAGCGGGCCGATCCACTGGATCAGTACCAGCCACGCGTGGATGTAGGCGACGATCCAGCCCGGCTGGCCGGCCTGCGCGCCGGTGAGGTTGTCGACCCCGTGCAGCAGAAACGTCGGCTGCCACTTCCACCACGCGTCGAACGCCCACAGCAGGCCGAACAGCACCTGGCCCAGGATCAGCTTCCAGCGTTCGGGCGCGAATTGCGGGCCGTGCCGGAACGCGCTCAGCGGCCGCCAGGCGTGGGTCATCAGCACCAGCGCAAAGCCCAGCGCGTAGACGATGGCGGTGCCCGGATCGGTGGCGCCGGGGGTGTACGGGCCGCCCAGGCCGCCCACGGTGCTCCACAGCCACAGGTTGTAGACGATGCCGAGCCAGGCCAGCCAGTGCAGCCGGAAGCCGGTCAGCAGCGCGAACCCGAGTGCGAACTCCACCACCAGCATCGCCGTCAGCACCGGGCCGACGCCGAGCGTCTGCACCAGCGCCGCATTGGCATGGCCCCAGGCAGTCAGCCACGCCGGCTGGCCGGTTGCCCAGGCCGCGCCGAGGCTGTGCAGGAAGCGCGCGTGGTAGGCCGGGTCCAGGTGCAGCAGCGCGTTGACCAGGCACAGCGCGCCGAACAGCAGGCGGGCAAGGCCGACGGCGTATTCGGCCTGGATACGCGGGCGCTGGGTGTTCATGGGCCACCTCCTGAAAGCGGCACCGCGGGGCGGCACGCGCGCGCTCGAGTCTAGTCCAGGGCGGCGGGATCAGCGCATGCCGCGCCGCTCAGCGCCGCGCCGCGCGCGCCTCGTTCAGCCGCCGCTGCAGTGGCGAGCCGTGCAGCAGTCGCGGCAGCCACGGCGTGAACGGCTGCGGCACGATGCCGAGCGCGGCGTAGCCGTCGCTCTTGCCGACCGAGTCGGTGCGCAGCGAGCGGAAGTTGTCCAGCGAGAACGGCTTGCCCGGCAGCAGGCCGGCGACCTGCGCCTGCAGCCGGCCGAGGCTGTCGGGCAGCGGGATGATCAGCCGGCGCAGGCCGGCGGCGTCGCGGATGCTGCGCACGATCGCGCCCAGCGTCAGCACTTGCGGCCCGTACAGCTCGAAGCTGCTGCGCCGGCCCAGCGTGTCGCTGCCGACGCAGCGCGCGATCGCCTCGGCCACGTCGCCGATGAAGGTGGGCGCCATGCGCGCGCCAGCGCGCGCCAGCGGAAACACCGGCATCACGCGCAGCAGGGCGGCGAAGCGGCTGACCAGGCCGTCGCCCTCGCCGAAGATCACGCTGGGCTGGTAGATCGTCCAGTCCAGCGCCGACGCCTTCACCAGCGCCTCCGCCTCGCCGCGGGTCTTGAGGTATTGCGACAGTCCCTGGCCGGCCTTCAGCGAGCTCATCTGATGCAGGCGCTGCACGCCGCTGGCATGGCAGGCGGCGATCACGCGCCGGGTCAGCTCCACGTGCGCGCGCTCGAAGGTGTGGCGGCCCTGCGCGTTGAGGATGCCGATCAGGTTGATCACCGCGTCGGCGCCGGCGAACTCCTGCCGCAGCACCTCGTCGCTGTAGACGTCGGCGCTGCGCACGCGCACCTGCGGCAGCACGCCCAGCGCGCGGTGCTGCTCGCGGTTGCGGCTGAGCAGCACGATGTGATGGCCGTCGGCGGCCAGCCGCGGCACCAGGTGGCTGCCGACGAAGCCGGTGCCGCCGAGGACGACGAGTTTTTGTGCAGCCATGGGCATCAGTCCTTGCGGGATATCGAGGTGTCGACCGCCACGCCGCTTGTCGTGCCGGCGGCGGCCGGGACGCTGGCGGGGCAGTCGACCGGTCGGCGCGGGGTCATCGCGTTCGGCAGTGCATACGGCTGGCCGATCGCGGTCAGCCGGCTGGCCAGCGGCAGCACCGTGCCGTGGAGGCGCCAGTCGTAGATCAGGCTGAACGCCATCACCCGCGCCACGTAATCGCGGGTTTCCTTGAACGGCATGGTGGCGATGAACAGATCCGGCGCCAGCGTTCCGCGCGCGGCCAGCCACTGGTCCACGCGGTTCGGGCCGGCGTTGTAGGCGGCGCTGGTCAGCCACGGCGCGCCGTCGTAGCGGGCGGCCAGCTGCGCTAGGTAGCGCGTGCCCAGTTCGATGTTCACGCCGGGGTCGTACAGCGTGTCGCCGCCGCCCCAGGCGAGGCCGTTGCGGCGGGCCACCTGCGCGGCGGTGGCCGGCAGCAGCTGCATCAGGCCGCGCGCGTCGGCGCCGGAGCGGGCGTCGTATACCCACGCGCTCTCCGAACGCAGGATGCCGTAGGCCCACGCCGGGTCGATGCCGGCCTGTTCGGCCTGCGCCACCACGCCGTCCTGGCGCGCCAGCGGAAAGCGCAGCCGGTACAGGCGCAGCGCCTCGCCGCTGGTCAGCGTGAACACCGCGCGGTCGTACCAGCCGTCCCGGTTGGCGAGGTCCGCAGCCAGCCGCAGCGTGTCCGGAGCGGCACCCTGCAGCGCGCGCGCCCACTCGCGCCGGGCGAACTTGGGCAGGCCGACCGCATACAGCTCGAACGCGCGCAGCAGGCCCGGCTGCTGCAGCAGCGCCTGCTCGCGCTGCGGGTCGGCGACCAGCTGCAGCGGGCAGATCGCGTAGGGCTGATCGAGCCGGTCGGCGGCGAGAAAGCCGAAGAAGGTGGGCTCGCCAGCCAGCGCGGCAAACTGCGCCTGCGCCTCGTCGGTGCGGCCCAGCGCGGCCAGCGCGCGGGCACGGAAATAGCGCCACTCGCCGTCCTGCTGCTGGCTTGCGGACATGGCTTCGATCGCCGCCAGCACGGCCGGCCAGTCCTGCGCGGCCAGCGCCACGCGGGCGCGCCATTCGCGGGTGGCGTCGGTTTGCGCCGCGGGCGGCAGCGCGATCAGCTGCGCCAGCGCGTCGGGGCTGAAATCGGTGGCGCGAAACAGCGCCAGCGTGCGCAGGATCGCGTCGCGCTGGGTGATGCTGAAAGCGAAGCGCGACTGCAGGTGCTGCCAGGCGGCTTGGGCGCGGTCGGACTGCTGCCGCGCCAGCCGGGTCAGCGCCAGCGTCAGCGCCTGCCGCTGGCGTGGACCGTCGGCCCAGTTCGGCGCGGCGGCCACGGCGCCGGCCGGATCGCGCAGCGCCAGCAGCAGCTGCTGTGCCGTGGCGTTGTCGTCCGCCGGCAGCCAGCCGGCCAGCTTGGCGATGGTGCCGGCCTGGCCCGCGTCGGCGGCAAGCTCGATCCGCGTCCACAGCCGCGCGGGGCTCAGCAGACCCTGGTCGTGCGCGGCGTCCAGCACCGCATCGCAGGCGTCGGGCAGGCTCGGCCGCGCCCACAGCGCGGCGAGATCGGTGTCGAAATCCAGCGCGTCGCCGCGCGCCAGCCGCGCTTGCAGCGCATCGCAGCCCAGCGCCTCGCCGAGGCCGGTCTGGTACAGCGCGAGAAAATCGTTCCAGTCCTGCCGCCGCGCCAGCTCCAGCAGAAAATCGCGGCGCAGGTCGGCGGCGGGAAGCGCGTCCGGATACTTGGCGAGGTAGGCCTGCACCGTGGCCAGGTCGGTCTGGCGGATGTCGTGCTCGAGCGCGGCGGCGGGCAGGTACGGATACAGCGGATAGTCGCGCAGGCCAGCCGCCAGGCTGCGCCAACTGTCGCCGCCCTGCTGCGCGGCGGCATAGGCCTGGCGGAAGGCGTCGCGCTGCGCGGCGTTCGGCGCGGCCGCAGCCAGCGCCGGCGCTCCCGGCAGCACGCTCGCCAGCAGCCACAGTGCGCGTAATGCCACCCGGCGGGGTGTGGCATCGACCAACATGGACACTCCGGTTTTCATCGGGTCAGTGTAGTGGACGGCGTGTGGCCGGGCGCCTGCTAAGCTGGCGCGCTTCCTCTTTCGACACTCTGCGGATCGGCATGCCGTCAGCACCTTCGCCCGCCCCTCTGCGCCAGCGACTCGCGTGGCTGGCGCTGCTGTTGCTGGCGCTGGCCGGCGCCGGCTGGTGGTGGGCGATCGGCCGCCCGGTGGCGCTGCCGGACGCGCCGTCGGCGCGCATCGCCTGCGTGTCGTATGCGCCGTTCCGCAAGGCCGGCGAGTCGCCGCTCGATCCGCACGCCTTCATCAGCCCGCAGCGGATCGACGCCGACCTGCGCGCGCTGTCGCAGCGCTTCGACTGCGTGCGCACGTACTCGCAGGGGCAGGGCCTGAGCGCGGTGCCCGGGATCGCCAGCCGCTACGGCATGAAGGTGCTGCTGGGTATCTGGCTGGGGCGCGACCGCAAGGCGAACCAGCAGCAGATCGCGCTGGGCATCGCCACCGCGCGCAAGTATCCACAGGTTTTGCGCGGGGTGATCGTCGGCAACGAGGTGCTGCTGCGCGGCGAACTGTCATCGGCGCAATTGGCCGTCTATCTGGGTGAGGTGCGCGCCGCGGTGAGCGTGCCGGTGACCTATGCCGACGTGTGGGAGTTCTGGCTGCGCCACCCCGAGCTGGCCAGCTCGGTCGACTTCATCACCATCCACATCCTGCCGTACTGGGAGGACTCGCCGGTGTCGCCGGAGCGCGCGGTGCAGCACGTCGCCAACGTCTACGCGCGGGTGCAGCGCGCGTTTCCCGGACGGCGCGTGATGATCGGCGAAACCGGCTGGCCCAGCGCCGGGCGGCCGCGCCAGGCGGCCAGCGCCAGCGTGGTGAACGAGGCGCGCTACCTGCGCGAGTTTCTGCGCTACGCCGCCACCGTGCACATGCCGTACAACGTGATCGAGGCGTTCGACCAGCCGTGGAAGCGCGCGCAGGAAGGCACCGCCGGCGGCTACTGGGGCATCTTCGATGCGCACGCGCGGCCGAAGTTCGCGATGCAGGGGCCGGTGGTGGAGGAGCCGCGCTGGTGGCTCGGCTGGCTGGCTGGCGCGGCGGGCGCGGCGCTGTTCGTGCTGCTCGGCGGCAGGCGACGCCGGCGCGACGCGTTGGCGCTGGCGCTGGCCGGCTTTGCCAGCGGCTGCGCGCTGGCGTGGCAGTTCCGCCAGATGGCGTTTGCCTGCCGCGATGCGTGGGAATGGACGATTTCGTTCGGTGCCTGCGCGCTGGCGCTGGTGACGGCGCTGTGGCTGGCGCGGGCGATCGCCGCGCGGCTGGCCGGCCGCGCCGCCGCGCCCGCGCCGCCCGCGTGGCTGCGGCTGGGCTGGCTGTTCGTGCTGGCGTTCTACGGTCTGCTGCTGGTGTTCGACGGCCGCTACCGGGATTTTCCGCTGGGCCTGTTTGCGCTGCCGTGCGCCGGCTACGCGCTGCTCGACTGGCTGCGGGATCCCCGCGCGGTGGTGATGCCGCTGCTGGAGGAGCGCTTCCTCGCCGCGTGGTTGCCGCTGCTGGGCGCGATCGTGGTGCTGCAGGAGGCCGGGCTGACGCCGGTGGCGTGGCTATGGCTGGGATGCAATCTCGCGCTCGCGCTGCCGGTGCTGCTCGGCTGGCGGCGCGCCCGGCGGCAGGCACGACAGCGTCTGCGTCTGCAGCCGCAGCAGGCGTAGGCAGCCAAGCAGCAGCGCCAGCGCACCCGCCTCGAAGCAGTACAGCTCCAGCGCGAACGCGCCCAGCGCGGCGGCCAGCCAGGCCAGTCCGGTGCGCCGGGACAGCAGCGCCGCGGCCGCCGCCAGCAGCGCCGCGATGCCGTAGACGTCGTGCAGAAAGCCCAGCACCAGCCACTGCCGCGCGCCGCACCACAGCGGGCTGCCGCGGCGCGCGCAGAACTGCACGATCGCGCTGGGCTCGATCAGGCCGTAGCGCAACCACGCCGCCGCCAGCGCCACCAGCACCAGCAGCAGCCACGGCAGCGACCGGCGCAGCACGATGCGCATCATCGCCGCGCACCATTCGCGCGAGTTGCGATCTGCGCCGGCAGCACGATCTCCGCTGCCAGCGGCAGGTGATCGGAGAACGCCTGCGGCAGCGTCCACACCTTGTCCAGCCGAATCCCCGGCGAGGTCAGGATGTGATCCAGCGCCCGCCGCGGCTTCCAGCTGGGGAAGGTCGGCGTGGTTTGCGCCGGCGGCTGCAGGCTGCACTTGGCAAACAGGTGCTGCATCTCGGCGCTGTGCGGTTCGGTGTTCAGGTCGCCCATCAGCACCGCGTGCGGAAAATCGTGCAGCAGCTCGGCGATGAAGCCGAGCTGGCGCGTACGCGCCGGAGCGCTCAGCGACAGGTGCGCGATCATCACCGCCAGCGCGTGCTCGCCTTCGCCGAACTGCGCCAGCAGCGCGCCGCGGCCGGGGATGCGGCTGGGCAGCGGGTAATCGAGCACCGAATGCGGCTCCAGCCGGCTGATCAGGCCGTTCGCCGAATGCGCCAGTCGCGCCATCGGCCGGTTCGGCTGGTGGCTCCAGAACGGCATCCCGGCGGTCTCGGCGAGGTAGCGGGTCTGGTTGAGGAAGCCCGAGCGCAGGCTGCCGGCGTCGGCCTCCTGCAGCCCGATCACGTCGAACTGCGGCAGCACCTCGGCGAGCCGGTCGAGGTTGTCCATCTTGTTGCGCCCCGGCAGCACCGCGTTGAGGCTGCGGGTGACGTATTCGCTGTAGCGCTGCACGCTGGCGCCGGCCAGGATGTTGCAGCTGAGCAGGCGCAGGCGGCGCTCGGCGGGGGCGGCGGGGAGCATGGCGGCGCGGGTCATCGCAATACGCTGGCGGGGAAGGGATGCGCGCGCTCATCGTCGTGGCCCGATGGCCGGCGCGTGCCGCAGCATGCGCCGGCCGACGTGAACATCGCGCCAGCCGTGCCCGCGCAGCTACTTCTGCGGTGCACTCAGCTCGCGCTTGGCCAGCCACAGCGCCACCGCGGCCATTTCTTCCTGCGTATGCACCGCGGTCACGCGGTACTTGCCGTCGACCACCAGAGTGGGCGTCCCGTCGACTCCCCATTTCTGGATCAGCGCCAGATCGCTCTTCATCTTTGCGGTGACTTCCGGCGAGGTGGCGATGCTCAAGAACTTGGCGCGGTCGACGCCTTCGCGGGCGTAGAAGTCGGCCAGCTCGTTCATCGAGTTGATCGGGTAGTGCTGGTCGAACTTGGCGGTGAATAGCTGCAGGTGCGTGCGGTCGACCACACCCAGCTGTTTGGCCGCGTAGTAGGCGCGTGCGAACGGCAGCCACTCGGCGCTGAACGGTGCCGGCAGCAGCTTGAACTCGACGCCCGGCGGCAACTCCTTGCGCAGCGTTTCGGCGAGCGGGGCGAAGTGCGCGCAGTGGATGCAGCCGTAGGAGAACACCTCCACCACTTCCACCTTGCCCGCCGGACTGTAGCGCTGGTACGGCGCCGGCAGCTTCACGTACTCGCTGCCCTCGGTGTACGGCGCCGGAGCGCCGGACTGCGCGGTGCATGCGCTGGTCAGCAGCAGGCCCAGCAGCAACAGCAGGTAGGGACGGATCAGTCGGTTGAGCATGGGGATTCCTGCAGGTGGACGACGGCGTGGGACGGGCGCGTGTGGCGGCCTACTTGCCGGCCGCTTCCCTGGCCACCAGCCACTGGGTCAGCTCCACCGTCTGCGGATAGCCGCCGGCGCTGCTCGGGCTGTAGCGGTACTTGCCATCGACGATCAGGGTCGGCGTGCCGTCCACGCCATAGGCTTTCACCAGCTCGTCGGCGCGTTTCATCTTGGTATTCACCGCGAACGAGTTGGCCACCGCCACGAACTCCTTCGGGTCGACGCCGTACTTGACGTAGAACTTCGCGATGTCCTCGATCTTCGGCCACGCGTCGTGCGGCTTCAGCTTGCCCGCCTGCAGGTCGTAGGTGGCCAGCTCGCCGGATTTCCAGACGGCGTCGAACATCGCATCGTAGGTCTTGTCGACCACGCCCAGCGCCTGCGCCGCGTAGAACGCACGCTGGTACACCGGCCAGTTCTCGTCGGGCCGGAACGAGGCCGGCAGGTAGGTCATCACCGCATTCGCTGGCAGGCTCTTGGCGATCTGGTCGACCGTGGCGTGGAACTGGTTGCAGGCGGGGCAGGCGTAGGAAAACACCTCGGTCACCTCGACCTTGCCCGGGTGATTGGTCGGCTGCGCGGGATCGATGCGGAAGTAGTTCTTGCCTTCGACCCACTTGCCGTTGTCCACGAACGGCGCGGCGGCGGGGGCGGGGGCGGCCGAGGCGGCCGGCACTGCTGCAGCGGCGGTGCCGGCGGCGGCCGGGGCGGCGCTGGTGGAAGCCGCCGGTGTGACGCTGCTGCTGGCGGCGGGCGCTGCGCTGGTGGAGACAGCCGGCGCACTGGTGCTGGCGGCGGGTGTCGCGGCACTGTTGCCGGCGTCATGGCTGCAGGCGGCAAGCGCCAGCAGGGCGACACACAGGATCGGCAGGCGCTTCAACATAGGTGAACCTCGTGCAGACATGGCGTAGAGACGACAGCGCCGACCCGGGGTCGGCGCGTGGCGATGGATTGGATCAGGGCGCGGCGGCCGGCGCGGTATCGGCGCTGTGCAGGCCTTCAATGTAGCTGGCCAGGGCGGCGATGTCGGCGTCGTCGAGCTGCTTGGCGATCGTCGGCATGATCCTGGCGTGGGCGTCGGTGCCCCAGCTGGTGCCATCGTGCCAGGCCTTCAGCGTGGCCTGGACGTATTGCGCGTGCTGCCCGGCCAGGTGCGGATACATCGCCCCGGGGTTGCCGCTGCCATCCATCGCGTGGCAGGCCATGCAGGCGGGCACGTCATGCTGCGGGTCACCCTCGCGGAACAACTGCTCGCCGCGCCCCACCAGCGCCTGATCAGCCACGCCGGGAGCCGTTTTCTGGCTGGCGAAATAGGCGGCAATATCGTGCATGTCCTGTTCGGACAACGGGGTGGCCATGCCCAGCATGATCGGGTTCTGCCGCCGGCCCGATTTGAAATTGTTGAGCTGGTGAACGATGTACTGCGCGCTCTGGCCGGCGAGCTTCGGAAAGAGCGGCGTGCTGGAGTTGCCGTCCACCCCGTGGCAGGCGCCGCACACAGCGGCCTTGGCCTGACCGGCGGTGGCGTCGCCGGGCTTCAGCGCCACTGCGGCCACCGGCGTACTTGCGGCAGCGGCGGTGCTGGCGGCAGCCGCTGGCGCCGGAGCGGTGCTGGCTGCACTCGCCGGCTTGGCTGCACTGGTGGCGGCAACGGGCGCCGTCGTTTTCGGTGCTGCACCCTGGGCGACCGCCACCGTGGCGGACAGCGTCAACAGCAAGATGGCGGCGGACCTGAAAACGACAGGCCGAATACCAGAGGACCGAAAACTCATACACTTGACTCCCGAAAGACACGCAAACACTGCCGTCGACGGCAGTCATCAGGCCTGCAGCAGGCAGCAACCGCGGAATTATCCCCGCGCCATCGTACCTTGGTCAAACCATTCCCATGTCCAATCTCTCATGAGCAGGTTCTTGCAAGGCGCGCAATTCGTGCTCGCCGCCCATCGCATCAGCCAGCTGCCTGCCGACCAGGGTGCGGAGGTGGCGTTTGCCGGCCGCTCGAATGCCGGCAAGTCCAGCGCGTTGAATGCGCTGACCGGCCACAAGGGTCTGGCGCGCACCTCCAAGACGCCCGGTCGCACCCAGCAGATGGTCGCCTTCAGCCTGCCCACGGCCAGCTCCGCCAGCGGCCAGCCGGTGCCGGACACGCGTTTGATCGATCTGCCCGGCTACGGTTACGCCAAGGTGCCGCTGGAAATGCGCGAGCACTGGAGGCTGGAGATCGATGCCTACCTGCACCAGCGCCGCAGCCTGCGCGGGCTGGTGCTGATCGTCGATATCCGCCATCCGCTGAAGGAGTTCGACCGCCAGATGCTGGAGTTCTGCTTCGCCACCCAACTGCCCTGCCACCTGCTGCTGACCAAGGCCGATAAATTGTCGCGCGGCCAGGCGACGCAGGCGCTGGCCGCGCTGCGCAAGCAATTCGCCGCCGAGGGGCTGCACGCCACCGCGCAGGTGTTTTCCTCCACCGCCGGCACCGGCGTGGACGAGGCGCGGCAGGCGGTGATGACCCTGCTGGCGCAGCCGCGCGACGGCGCGCATCAGCAACGCGAGCGCTGAGGTTCGCGCCGCGCGGCTGCCGTATCGCCGCCTTGCGAGTCGCTGCCTGCCCGGGGTGCGCTGCGTAGTTGAATCTGCCTCCCCTGTTGTTGGGTTGATTGAAGGGTTGGGCGTCATAGCGCTTCGCCAACTGCCCACACCTGAACACCTTCTTTCTCTAGCTTGTGTTGTCGGCCCCGCTCGTAGCCGGGACACATGAAAAAGACGTATTTGAGCCGAGCACCAGTTTTACTCACCTTCGCCAAGTCTTTAGCGAGCTTGCGATTGTTTGAGGTGTTCACTGCCGCGAATACCTCTGCAGCCAGGCCTCCATTGAGGTTTGACTCGATATCCGAACCTGACGACGTACCCAGGTTGACCGTGAACGGCGCAAGCTCCGGGTGAAGCTGAAGTAGCGACCTCAGTGCCTTTGCTGACGCCAGGTACGTGAATGTTTGATTGAGTTGCTCAATGAGATTGAGTGGTGTGTCCGCGTTGAGCGGATCGCACCCAATCGGAGAGAACTTCATTGACCAAAGCGCTTGAAGCCCATGCGTTCCCGAACCAGTTTTCGCAATCTGTACAAGGGCGCGTTCCGCAGACCGAGTGACAAGATCAACCAACTCGTCGATGTCTTTCTCTGCGCTGACAGTGCGAACTTTCATGACGCCCAACGCTGGAATTGAGCGGCGGCGTAGCCGTCCGCCTCGAATGAACTGTTAGACAAACATTCCTCAGTATTGGGCACGTAGTTCGGCGCCTAGATGCTCCATAACTTGCGTAAGATGACCTGACAAGGTTTTAAAAGCTTGTTCTGATTCGTCTGCTGAAGAAGCAAGGGTAATTTTTGACAGGGCGCTGTGAAATGTTTTGAGCTCAGATCGTAGCGCATCGTCTGCTACGCGCTGGACCAAGACTGTCAGGCGACGGTTGGCAAGACGCTGACCTTCGTTGACCTCTGGTGTGAGTAACTGTTTGCCCCAAACGCCAGTATTTCGATGTGCTGCGCGATCTTCAGAGTCGCCTTGTGCGATAAGTCGCATCAGATCAAGGACCGCCTCTTGGAGCTCTAAGAGCGTATCGCGTTGAAACACTCGACGTGCTTCGATCCTGGCAAGCATTGATGCCGATGCTTGAAGCGAAGACGCTTGCCGATTTGAAAGCCACGTAGCGCCAATACTTGCAAGCGCGCCAACAAGTGTGCCGATAAATCCCCAAAACGCAGCCGCCATCAGTCTCCCCTTGTTGGTCTAACCGCTATGTAGACCCCAAATCGAGGCGTATACGCAGATCGTCCGCCGTATCGAGTGCGGTCGTCAAGCAAGGGAATCCTGCGCGGGGTCAGGGGCTTGGTTGGTCTGGCGCGGCTGCAGGCAGGCGCGACGCGCATGGCATATCTCGCGGAATAAGGCGCCATGGCATATCCAGCGGAAACGGGCGAATAAACCGTATGGCTGGTGGCGATATCGGTGCCCGATGCCGTTTTCGCGGTGAGCCAGCTTGCGTCACGACAGCAAGACCAAGAAGATGGCCGCGGCGCTTTGCGCTTGCCGGTCTCACCCCCGCAACAACAGCCGATACGCCGGATTTTCGCTCTCGTCTCCATGGGGATAGCCGAGCGTGCCGAGGAACTGGCGGAACATCGGGCGTTCGTCGTCGGGTACCTGGATGCCGACCAGGATGCGGCCGTAGTCGGCGCCGTGGTTGCGGTAGTGGAACAGGCTGATGTTCCAGTGCGGGTGCATGCGGTCGAGGAAGCGGGTGAGTGCGCCGGGGCGTTCGGGGAAGTCGAAGCGGTACAGCAGCTCGTCGTGCGCCAGCGGCGAGCGGCCGCCGATCATGTGGCGCAGGTGCAGCTTGGCCAGCTCGTCGTCGGTGAGGTCGAGCACGCCGAAGCCGTGCTCGCGGAACGCGGCCAGCAGCGCGTCGCGGTCGTCGCGCTCGGCGATCTGCACGCCCACGAAGAGGTGCGCCGAGCGGGTGTCGCCGATGCGGTAGTTGAACTCGGTGATGCTGCGCTGACCCAGCGTGGCACAGAAGCGGCGGAAGCTGCCGCGCTGCTCGGGGATCGTCACCGCGAACACCGCTTCGCGCTGCTCGCCGACCTCGGCGCGTTCGGCGACGAAGCGCAGGCGATCGAAGTTCATGTTGGCGCCGGAGTTGATCGCCACCAGCGCCTGCTCGCGCACGCCGTGGCTGGACACGTAGTGCTTGAGCCCGGCCAGCGCCAGCGCGCCGGAGGGTTCGGGCACGCTGCGGGTGTCCTGGTAGACGTCGCGGATCGCCGCGCAGATCGCGTCGGTGTCGACGCGGAGCATCGCGTCCACGTGCTGCCGGCACAGATCGAACGTGTGGCTGCCGACCTGCTTCACCGCGGTGCCGTCGGCGAACAGGCCGACCTCGTCCAGCAGCACGCGCCGGTCCTGTTCGAGCGAGCGCGCCATCGCGTCGGAGTCCACCGTCTGCACACCGATCACGCGCACCTGCGGGCGCACCGCCTTGACATATGCGGCGACGCCGGCCAGCAAACCGCCGCCGCCGACCGGCACGAAGATCGCGTGCAGCGGCTGCGGATGCTGCTGCAGGATCTCCATGCCCACCGTGCCCTGGCCCGCGATCACGTCGAGGTCGTCGAACGGGTGCACGAAGGTGAGCCCGCCGCCGGCCTGGCGCCGCGCGGCCTCGGCCTGGGCGTCGCTGTAGGAGTCGCCGGCCAGCACCACCTCGACCATTGCGCCGCCGATCGCGCGCACCGCGTCCACCTTCACCTGCGGCGCGGTGGACGGCATCACGATCATCGCGTGGATGCCCAGGCGGGCCGCGGCCAGCGCCACGCCCTGCGCGTGGTTGCCGGCCGAGGCGGTGATCACGCCGCGGGCGCGCTGATCCGGGTCCAGCCCGACCATCTTGTTGTAGGCGCCGCGCAGCTTGAACGAGAACACCGGCTGGTTGTCCTCGCGCTTCAGCAGCACGCGGTTGCCGAGCCGCGCGGACAGCCGCGGCGCCGGCTCCAGTTCGGACACGCGCGCCACCTCGTACACGCGCGCGTCGACGATCCGCTGCAGCAGGTCGTCGCGCGCGATGCTGCCGGCCTGCAGCGCGGGCATCAGGCGCTGCGATCGTGCGCGGCGGCCGCCTCGGCCGCATGGCGCCGCAGCGCGTGCGGGTGCAGCTCCACCGCCTCGATCACGTCGACCAGCTTGCGCGCCTGCTTCATCACCTGGTCGATCGAGGCGTCGTTGCCCTGCAGCACCAGGGTCAGCCGCGACACCTCGGCGTCGGCGGTGGCGGCCACGGTGAGCGCGTCGATGTTGTAGCCGCGCGCGGCAAACAGGCCGGCCACGCGCACCAGCGCGCCGGCTTCGTTCTGCAGCAGGATCGATAGCGTGTGCTTCATGGCAGTGGCGCTCAAAACATGCTCGTGGGGCTGGCTTCGGGCAGCGCGGCGGCGCTGCGCGAAGCGATGAAATCGCCGGTGATCATCTGCGCGTAGGTGGCGCCGGGGCCGACCATCGGATACACGCCGGCGTCCGGGTCGATCATCACTTCCAGGAACGCCGGGCCGTCGAAGGCGAGGAAGTCGGCAACCACGCGCTCGATGTCGCCTGGCGCGCTCAGCCGCTGTGCCCACGCGAAGCCGTCGGCCTCGGCGGCCTTGATGAAATCCTTCTTGTGCAGGCTCTTGTCGGAGGCGGCGAAGCGGCCCTTGAAGAACAGCTTCTGCCACTGCCGCACCATGCCGTCGCCCATGTTGTTCATCACCACCACCTTCACCGGCAGGCGGTAGGTGGTGACGGTTTCCAGCTCGCCGAGGTTCATGCGGATGCTGGCGTCGCCGTCGATGTCGATCACCAGCGCGTCGCGGCGGGCGAACTGCGCGCCGATCGCCGCCGGCAGGCCGAAGCCCATCGTGCCCATCGAGCCGGAGGTGAGCCACTGGCGCGGCTGGCGGAAGTCGAAATACTGCGCCGCCCACATCTGGTGCTGGCCCACGCCGGTGCTGATGATGGCGCGGCCGTCGGCGATGCGGTTGATCGCCTCGATCACCGCGTACGGCTGGATCAGCGCGCTGGCGCGGTCGTAGTTCATCGCGTGCACGCGCTTGAGTTCGGCCACGTGCGCATGCCACGGCGCGTAGCGGCGATCCTCCAGCGGGCGCAGGCCGCGTGCCTTGCCGTAGCGCAGCAGCCGCTCCAGCGTGCGCACCAGCGGGCCGCAGTGATGCCAGTCCATCGCCTTCACCTTGCCGATCTCGGCCGGATCGATGTCGACCTGGGCGATGAACTTCGCGCGTGGTGCAAACTGCTCCGGCACGCCGGCGACACGATCGTCGAAGCGCGCGCCCAGCGCCAGCAGGAAGTCGCAGTCCTCCACCGCGTAGTTGGCGTAGGCGGCGCCGTGCATGCCCAGCATGTGCAGCGCCAGCGGCGCGGTGGTATCGACTACGCCCAGCCCCATCAGGGTGGTGGTGACCGGCAGCCCGAACGCCTCGGCGAACGCGCGCAGCGCCGCCGACGCTTCCCCCGCGATCACCCCGCCGCCGGCGTAGATCAGCGGCCGTTGCGCGCGTTCCAGCGCCGCGAAAAACGCCGCGCAGTCGGCGTCGCTGAGGCTGGCCTGCTCCACCGCGCGCAGCCGCGCGCGATAGCCGGGTATCGCCAGCACCCCTTCGCCTTCGAAGGTGAGCAAGGTGTTCTGCACGTCCTTGGGAATATCCACCACCACCGGCCCAGGCCGGCCGCTGCGGGCGATCTCGAAGGCGGTGCGCAGAGTGGATTCCAGCCGGCGCGCGTCGGTGAGCAGGAACACGTGCTTGGCGCAGGCGCCCATGATGTTGCTGACCGGCGCTTCCTGGAACGCGTCGCTGCCGATCGCCGCGGTCGGCACCTGGCCGCAGATCACCACCAGCGGGATCGAATCGGCCATTGAGTCGCGCACCGGCGTCACCATGTTGGTGGCGCCGGGGCCGGAGGTGACCACCGCCACGCCGACCTTGCCCGACGCGCGCGCGTAGCCGGCCGCCATGAAGCCCGCGCCCTGCTCGTTGGCCGGCACGATCAGCGGCATCGGCTCGCTGCCGTCGTCGCGCACGTGTTCGGCGTTGTAGCGGAAGATCGCGTCGTACACCGGCAGGATCGCGCCGCCGGAGTAGCCGAAGGTGACATCGACGCCCTCGTCGGCAAGCACCTGCACCACGATGTCGGCGCCGCTCATCGCGGTGCCGGCAAGCGGGTGACGCGCCGGATGCGGGACGGCGGCGGGTTCGGTTTTCAAGGTCTGCACATTCACCAGCGAAACTCCTCAACCATGCGGTTTGCGTGCCCGCCCTTTCCGGTGGAGAGGGCGGGGCAGCTTCAGCCGACTTTCTTCAACGGTTCGACGGCGGGCTTGGCAGCCTGCGGGCTGGGTTGCAGCCACGGCATCTGCGCGCGCAATCTGGCGCCGACTTTCTCAATCGGATGCTCGAGATCGGCCTGCTTCAGGCGCTTGTAGTTCGGCAGGCCAGCCTTGTATTCAGCGGTCCAGTTGCGCGCGAAGGTGCCGTCCTGGATGTCGCGCAGCACGTCCTTCATGCGCGCCTTGACGCCGGCGTCGATCACCCGCGGGCCGCTCACGTAGTCGCCGTATTGCGCCGTCTCGGAGACGAACTGCAGCATCTTGGTCAGGCCGCCCTCGTAGAACAGGTCGACGATCAGCTTCAGTTCGTGCATTACCTCGTAGTAGGCGATCTCCGGCTGGTAGCCGGCCTCGACCAGCGTCTCGAAGCCCGCGATCACCAGCTCGCTGGCGCCGCCGCACAGCACCGCCTGCTCACCGAACAGGTCGGTCTCGGTCTCTTCCTTGAAGTCGGTCTTGATGATCATCGCGCGGCCGCCGCCGATGCCGTCGGCATAGCCCCTGGTCGTCGCCTCGGCCTGGCCGCTGACGTCCTGCTGCACCGCCCAGATGCACGGCACGCCGCGACCGCGCTCGTACTCGCTGCGCACCAGCGCGCCGGGACCCTTGGGCGCGACCAGGATCACGTCGATGTCGGCGCGCGGCACGATCTGCCCGAAGTGCACGTTGAAGCCGTGCGCGAACAGCAGCGCGGCGCCGGGCTTGATGTTCGGCTCGATCGACTCCTTGTACAGCGTGGGCTGCACCATGTCCGGCGTCAGCACCGCGACCAGATCGGCGCCTTTCACCGCCTCGGCCGGTTCCATCACGCGCAGGCCGTCGGCCACCGCCTGGTGCCAGGTCGGGCCATTCGGGCGCAGGCCGACCACCACGTCGAGGCCGGAGTCGCGCAGGTTGAGCGCGTGCGCGCGGCCCTGGCTGCCATAGCCGAGTACCGCGATGCGCGCCTTGGCGAGGGGGTTGGATGTTTTGTTGGTGCTCATGCGATGACTCCTTGGTCGGATTTGATAGGCATGTGTTTGGCCGTCTGGACGGCCGTATCGGGATGGGTGGTGGCGCCGTCGGAAGCGGAGCCGGCCAGCAGCGCGTATTTGGCCAGCACGCCGCGGGTGACTTTTGGTGGCGGCGCGCGCCAGCCGGCGCGGCGGCTTTCCAGGTCGGCGCTGGTGCGCAGCTCGCGCTGCCCGGCGTCGATCACCACCCGATCGCCCTCGCGCAGCAGCGCGATCGGGCCGCCGCGCGCCGCCTCCGGCGCGATGTGGCCGACCATGAAACCGTGGGTGGCGCCGGAGAAGCGGCCGTCGGTGATCAGCGCCACGTCGTTGCCCAGGCCGCGGCCGATCAGCGCCGCGGTGACGCCGAGCATCTCGCGCATGCCGGGGCCGCCGGCCGGGCCTTCGTTGCGGATCACCAGCACGTCGCCGGCGCGGATGCGGTCGCCCTGCACCGCGGCAAACGCTTCCTCCTCGCTCTCGAACACGCGCGCGGTGCCTTCGAAATGGCCGCTGTCCTTGCCGGCCAGCTTCAGGATGCAGCCCTCGGGCGCCAGGTTGCCGTAGAGGATCGAGTAGCCGCCGCGCGGCTTCAGCGGGGCGTTCACCGGATGCACCACGTGCTGCTTATCGGCGCGTGGCGCGGCGGCCACTTCGTCGAACAGGCTGCGGCCGGTGACGGTGGGTGCATCCTCCAGCATGCCGGCGGCGATCAGCTCGCGCGCCACGCAGGCGCTGCCGCCGGCGCCGAACAGTTCCACCGCGGTGTAGCGGCCGGCGGGCAGCAGGTCGGCGATCACCGGCGTGTCCTTTGATGCCGGCTCGAAATCCTCGATTGTCCACGGCACGCTGGCCTCGCGCGCGATCGCCAGCAGGTGCAGTATCGCGTTGGTGGAGCCGGCGGTGGCGGCGACCATGCGCGCCGCGTTGCGCAGCGAAGTGCGGGTCAGCAGCTCGCGCGGCGTGCGTTTGGCCGCGAGGCATTCCATCACCAGCTCGCCGCAGCGCCGCGCCGCCGCGACCTTGGCCGGATGGGTGGCGGGAATGTCGTTGAAGCCCAGCGGCGACAGCCCCAGCGTGGTCAGCACCATCGCCATGGTGTTGGCGGTGAACTGGCCGCCGCAGGCGCCAGCGCCGGGGCAGGCGTCGCGCTCGACGCTGGCCAGTTCGGAGTCGTCGATCTTGCCTGCGCCGTGCGCGCCGACTGCCTCGAACACCTGCTGGATGGTGATCGGGTGGTGGTCGTGGGTGCCGTGCGCGATGCTGCCGCCGTACAGCGCCACCG
Organism: Pseudomonadota bacterium; assembly: GCA_021793575.1. GTDB lineage: Bacteria > Pseudomonadota > Gammaproteobacteria > Xanthomonadales > Rhodanobacteraceae > Rhodanobacter. The sequence continues at coordinate 25,379 of JAJYSM010000010.1, read as the reverse complement.
CCGGAATGTTCAGCCGCGCCATCGCCATCGCGGCGGCGGGGATCGTCTTGTCGCAGCCGCACAGCACCACCATCGCATCCAGCGAATGGCCGTCCACCGCCAGCTCGATCGAGTCGGCGATCACCTCGCGGCTGACCAGCGAGGCGCGCATGCCGGGCGTGCCCATCGCCATGCCGTCGGTGATGGCGATGGTGTTGAACTCGATCGGCGTGCCGCCGGCGGCACGCACCCCTTCGATCGCGGCCTGGGCCAGCTCGCGCAGGTTGAGGTTGCACGGACTCACGTTGGACCAGGTGTGCACCACCGCCACCAGCGGCCGCGCGATCGCCGCGTCGTCGAGGCCGGTGGCGCGCATCATGGCGCGCGCCGGCGCGCGGTCGGGACCGCTTTTCATCACATCACTGCGCATGGGTGCTCCGGATGTTGAACAGGTGAATGTCCCCCTGCGGGGCGGGCCGTGGAGAGTTGGCGCCGAGGAGAGTCGGTTGCCACAGGGGCAGATGCCCGGCCGCATGCCCGCAGGGGGAACAAGGGTTGGACACGGGACGTGTCCGGATTCGATCGGGCGCGCGCATCAGCCGCATGCGCGCACGCCGGCAAAAAAGGCGTGGTGGATGCTGGCGTGCTGCTCCAGTGCCACCAGCACGGCGTCGCGCACCGCAGCGGTGCCGGCGCTGCCGCCGAGGTCGCGGCTGCGCGGGCCGTGCTCCAGCACTTCCTGCACCGCGGCCTCGACCGCCTGCGCCTCTTCCTCCAGCCCCAGCGAGTGGCGCAGCAGCAGCGCGGCGGAGAGGATCGCGCCGACCGGGTTGGCTACGCCCTGGCCGGCGATGTCCGGCGCCGAGCCGTGGATCGGCTCGTACAGTCCGCGCGTGCCTGTCCTGAGCGTTGGCGAAGCCGAAGTCGAGGGGTCGCCCAGCGAGGCCGACGGCAGCAGCCCGAGCGAGCCGGCCAGCGCGGCCGCCTCGTCGGTGAGGATGTCGCCGAACAGGTTTTCGGTGACCACCACGTCGTAGCGCGAAGGCTGGGTCAGCAACAGCATCGCCATCGAGTCGACCAGCTGGTGCTCGACGGTCACGTCAGGGTAGTCGGCGGCCACGCGCTGCACGGTGCTGCGCCACAGCCGCGAGGTTTCCAGCACGTTGGCCTTGTCGACCGAGGTGAGCTGGCGCCGGCGGCCGCGCGCCAGCTCGAACGCGCGGCGCACCACGCGCTCGATCTCGGTCACCGTGTATTTGCATTCGTCGGTGGCGGCGTCGGCGCTGCGCGTTTTGGCGCCGAAGTAGGCGCCGCCGGTGAGCTCGCGCACGAACAGCACGTCGACGTCTTTCAGCTTCTGGTTCTTCAGCGGCGACAGGTTCGCCAGCGCCGGATGCACCTGCAGCGGGCGCAGGTTGGCGTACACGCCGAGCGCGGCGCGCAGCGCCAGCAGGCCCTGCTCGGGGCGCACCGGCGCGTTCGGGTCGGACCACTTCGGGCCACCGACCGCGCCCAGCAGCACCGCATCGGCACGCTGGCAGGCGGCCAGCGTAGCGGCCGGCAGCGGCTCGCCGCAGGCGTCGATGGCACCGCCGCCGATGGCGTGTTGCTCGAACGCGAAATGGTGACCGTAGTGTTCGGCCACGTCCTGCAGCACGGCGACCGCGGCCGCGGTGACCTCGCTGCCGACGCCGTCGCCGGGCAGGGTGACGATATGGGCTTTCATGCCACTTGCTCCTGATGCTGTTGTTCGTAACGGGTGATGGCGTCGGCGTGCTGCAGCAGGTAGCCCAGCTGGTCGACGCCGTGGAGCAGGCAGTGCCGTGCGAACGGTTCCAGCTGGAACGCGATGCGGCCGCCGTCGGGCAACTCGATGAATTCGCCGCGCACGTCGATCGCCAGCTCGCTGCCCGGATGCTCCAGCAGCCAGCGGTGCTCGCCCTCGCTCACCGTGATCGCCAGCAGGCCGTTCTTCAGCGCGTTGTTGCGGAAGATGTCCGCCAGCTCGCTGCACAGCACCGCCTGGATGCCGTAGTCCAGCAGTGCCCACGGCGCGTGCTCGCGCGAGGAGCCGCAGCCGAAGTTCTGACCGGCGACGAGAATCGCGCAGCTCTGCGCCTGCGGCTGGTTCAGCGGAAAGGCCGGGTTGTCGCTGCCGTCGGCCTGGTAACGCCAGTCGTGGAAGCACAGCCGGCCCAGGCCCTCACGCGTGGTGGTGGTGAGGAAGCGCGCCGGAATGATGCGGTCGGTGTCGATGTTTTCATCGGCCAGCACGGCGGTGCGCGAGTGGATGCGGGTGACCGGCTTCATGCCGCCACCTCCACCAGGTAGTCGCGTGGGTCGGCGATGCTGCCGGCCACGGCCGACGCCGCCGCCGTCGCCGGGCTGGCCAGCACGGTGCGCGCGCCCTTGCCCTGGCGGCCCTCGAAGTTGCGGTTGGAGGTGGAGACCACCAGCTGCCCCGGTTGCGCCAGGTCGCCATTCATGGCGATGCACATCGAGCAGCCGGGCACGCGCCACTCGGCGCCGGCGGCGGTGAACACCTGGTGCAGGCCCTCGCGCTCGGCGTCGCGGCGCACCGCTTCGGAGCCAGGCACCACCAGCATGCGTACCCGCGATGCCACGCGGCGGCCGCGCAGCACGTTGGCCGCTTCGCGCAGGTCGGACAGGCGCGAGTTGGTGCAGCTGCCGATGAACACCACGTCCACCGGCATGCCCTGCATCGGCTGACCGGGTTGACTCTGCATGTACTCCAGCGCGCGCTTTTCCTGTGCGTTGCGCGCGGGCGGCACCGGCGCATCCATCGCGATCGCCATGCCCGGATGCGTGCCGTAGGTGACGGTGGGCTTCACCGCCGTGGCGTCGATGCGCACTTCGCGGTCGAAGCGGGCGCCCGCGTCGGTGGGCAGCCGGCGCCAGCGCGCCACGGCGGCGTCCCAGGCCGCGCCCTGTGGCGCCTGCGGCCGGCCCTGCAGCCATGCAAACGTGGTCTCGTCCGGGGCGATCAGGCCGGCGCGGGCGCCGGCCTCGATCGACATGTTGCACACCGTCATGCGCTGCTCCATCGAGAGCGCCGCGATCGCCGGACCGCGGTATTCGATGACGTGGCCGGTGCCGCCATCCACGCCGATCTGGCCGATGATGTGCAGGATCAGATCCTTCGCGCCCACGCCCTGGGGCAATTGGCCGTCCACATGGATGGCAAGGGTTTTGGGCCGGCGCTGCAGCAGGCACTGGGTGGCCATCACGTGGCCGACCTCGGTGGTGCCGATGCCGAAGGCCAGTGCACCGAACGCGCCGTGGGTGGAAGTGTGGCTGTCGCCGCAGACGATGGTCATGCCGGGCTGGGTGACGCCCAGCTCAGGGCCGATCACGTGCACGATGCCGCGATCGGCGCTGTCCCAGCCGTGCAGCGCGACGCCGAATTCGCGGCAGTTGCTTTCCAGCTGGGCGACCTGCGCCTTCGCCTCGTCGTTCGCGTAGGGCCGCTCGCCGTTGGCGGCCGTCGGCAGCGTCGGGGTGGAATGATCCAGCGTGGCCAGCATGCGCTCGGGCCGGCGCAGTTTCAGCCCGCGCTCGCGCAGCTCGGTGAACGCCTGCGGCGAGGTGACCTCGTGCACCAGGTGCAGGTCGACGTAGAGGATCGCCGGCGTGTCGGTGCTCTCGGCCGCCACCACGTGGGCGTCCCAGATTTTTTCGAACAGGGTTTTTGCGGTCACGCCGAAATCTCCAAGGTTTGGTGCGTCCGTTCCGGGGCGCGGGCGTTGGCAGGCAACGCGCTTTGTTGTGGCTCCACGGCATCGACATATCCCAGCCAGCCCCAGCGGTCCTCGGTGCGGCCGTCGAACAGGCCGAAGAAGGCGTCCTGCAGGGCGCGGGTGATCGGGCCGGGTTGGCCAGCGCCCACCGTCTTGCGGTCGACCGAACGCACCGGGGTGATCTCGGCGGCGGTGCCGGTCATGAAGATCTCGTCCGCCGTGTACAGGGCTTCGCGCGGCAGGTCGCGCTCCTCCACGGCGAGCCCCAGCTCGGCCGCCAGCGTGATCACCGAATCGCGGGTGATGCCGGCGAGGATGCCGGCGCTGGTCGGTGGCGTGAGCAGCTTGCCCTTCCTGACCAGGAACAGGTTTTCGCCCGCGCCTTCGCTGAGCAGGCCGTTGTGGCCCAGCGCGATGCCCTCGTCGTAGCCGCCGCGGCGCGCCTCGGCGGCGATCAGCTGGCTGGAAAGATAATTGCCGCCGGCCTTGGCCCAGCTCGGCAGCGTGTTCGGCGCGGGGCGCTGCCACGACGACACGCACACGTCGGCGCCCTTTTCGCGTGCGTCGCCCAGGTAGGCGCCCCATGCCAGCGCCATGATCGCCACGTCCACCGGCGCGCCGTCCTTGGGCAGCACGCCCAGCCCGCCGGCGCCGCGGAACACGATCGGGCGCACGTAGGCCGACGGCATCGCGTTGGCGCGGATCAGTTCGCGGCAGGCGGCGTTGATCGCGTCCGCGCTGTAGCCGATGTCGATGTCATACACGCGGGCGGATTCGAACAGCCGCGCGGTGTGGTCGGCGAGGCGGAAGTAGGCCGGACCGTGCGGCGTGGCGTAGACGCGCTCGCCCTCGAACACCGAGGAGCCGTAATGCAGCGCGTGCGTGCTGACGTGGGTGGTGGCGTCGGCCCAGGGTTTGAGGCGGCCGTTGTGCCACAGGAAAGGCGTGTTCATGCAGACTCCTCGATCAGGATGTGGCGACCGCCGCCGGCTGCGGCGCCGGCTGCTGTCGCTCGATGCGGTTGACGATGTCCAGCGCGGCCAGCGCGGTGGCCTCGACGATATCGGTGCTGATGCCGCGGCCGCGCCAGTCGCGCCCGGCATGGCGGGCGGTGAGCTGCGCATCGCCCTGCGCATCGCCGCCCTCGCTCACTGCGCGCACCTGGAAATCGGTCAGTTCCAGCCGGTGCCCGGTGGTGCGTTCGATCGCGCGCAGCACCGCATCCACCGGGCCATCGCCGATCGCCGCCTCGCTCGCCGTGTGGCCATCGTCGTGCGCCAGCTTGACCGAGGCCGAGGCGCTGCCGCCCAGATGGGTGGCACTGCTCAACTGGGCGATTCGCCACGGGCCGGGTGCGTCCGGGTCCAGCCCCAGCGAGATCAGCTCCAGATCCTCGTCGTGGATTTCGCGCTTGCGATCCGCCAGCGCCTTGAAGCGGGCAAAGATCGCGTCCAGCGCGGCGTCGTCCGGCGTGTGGCCCAGCGTCTGCAGCCGCTGGCGCAGCGCGGCGCGGCCGGAGTGCTTGCCCAGCACCAGCCGCGTCTCGGCGATGCCGACGTCCTGCGGCCGCATGATTTCGTAGGTGCCACGGTGCTTCAGCATGCCGTGCTGGTGGATGCCGGACTCGTGCGCGAACGCGTTGTCGCCGACGATCGCCTTGTTGCGCGGCACCGCCTGACCGGTCAGCTGGGTCAGCAGGCGCGAGGTGGGAAACAGCTTGCGCGTGTCGATGCGCGTGTCGACGCCGAAGTGCGGCGCGCGCACCTTCAGCGCCATCACCACCTCCTCCAGCGCCGCGTTGCCGGCGCGCTCGCCGATGCCGTTGATGGTGCATTCGACCTGCCGCGCGCCGGCGCTGACCGCGGCCAGGCTGTTGGCCACCGCCATGCCCAGGTCGTCGTGGCAGTGGGTGGAGAAGATCACCCGCTCCGCGCCGCGCACATGGCGGCGCAGGTACTCGAACAGCTCGACGATTTCCGCCGGCGTGGTGTAGCCCACCGTGTCCGGCGCATTCAGTGTGGTGGCGCCGGCGGCCACTGCGGCGTTGAACACCTCGACCAGAAACTCCGGCTCGGTGCGCAGCGCGTCCTCGGCGGAGAACTCCACCTCATGGCACAGCCCGCGCGCCCGCTCGATCGCTGCCACCGAGGTATCCAGCACCTGCGTCTTGCTCATGTTGAGCTTGTGCTGCCGGTGCAGCGGGCTGGTCGACAGGAACAGGTGGATGCGTGCGTGCTGCGCCTGCGCCAGCGCGCGCCCGGCGGCCTCGATGTCGCCCGTCTGGCAGCGCGCCAGGGCGCACACGGTGGTGCTTTTCAGCGTGCGCGCAATCTCGGCCACGGCGGCAAAATCGTCCGGCGAGGCCTGCGGAAAGCCCGCTTCGAGCACGTCCACGCCGAGCACTTCGAGCGCCTGCGCCATGCGCAGCTTGGCCCGGCGATCCATCGAGAAACCGGGCGCCTGCTCGCCGTCACGCAGACTGGTGTCGAAGATGCGCACGCGATCGGAGTCATGCATGGCCTTGGCGGTTACGTCGTGGTCGGGATTCATCGGGGATTTCCTGGAGTGGGGAATGAGGGCCAAAAAAAAACCCGCGCCGGTGTCGGTGCGGGGTCTTGGGGAGTCACAGGTTTGTTGCTTGGTTACCTGGACACAGCCGTCAGCCCGCACCTCCGCTGGTAATGAGGAGTACGAGTACAAGGGAAAGCAGGAGGGTGATGCCGCCGCTCAGCCGCGGGTCGCCGACCGTCGTGGGACGACGGCTCAGGGCGAGGCTGTGGTGGCTGCTGCGTTGCGACATGAACCGACCATAGGGCAGGTTCGCAGGCCGCGTCAACAGTTTCATGTGAATCCATCGCGGATTGGCGTTCGGACGTCCAGAAGTCCAGACGATCTCCAGGTTCGCCACTGCGACTGCCCTTGCGACGGCTCCCACAGGCACCGCATTCCTACGGCAGTTGCCGGGTAAGCCAATCGCGCAGGGCCCCGTCGTTGGCCGCCAGCGGCTCGGCGTGGGCCGGGCGCGCCAGCATCGCGGCCAGCGCGGCGGGCACTTCCAGCGGATGCCCCAGCAGTGGCTCGACCACGCTGTCGAACTTGGCCGGATGCGCGGTGGCGACCACCGCCCAGGCTGACGCATCGCCCCCGGCGCGCAGTTGATCGAGCCGGTGCACGGCGGTGGCGGTGTGCGGACAGAACACTTCGCCGTGCGCGGCCGCGTGGTGCGTTATGGTGTGGCGGATCGCGGCGTCGTCGACGCTGTGCGCCTGCAGCCGTGCGCGCAGCGCGCGGTCGTCGGGAAAGGTCCAGCGCAGGCGCTCGAAGTTGCTCGGCGCGCCCACGTCCATCGCGTTCGCCACGGTGGCGACCGCTTCGCGCGGTCGGTAGTCGTCGCCGGCGAAAAAATCGGGCAGGGTGGCGTTGGCGTTGCAGCTCAGCTGCACCTGGCCGATTGGCAGGCCGATCTCCCGCGCCCACAGGCAGGCCAGCGCGTTGCCGAGGTTGCCGGTGGGCACCATGACGTTCAGCGGCGTGCCGTGCGCGTGCCACCAGCCCAGCGCGGCGTGCGCGTGGTAGCTCATCTGCGGCAGCAGCCGGCCGAGGCTGATGCTGTTGGCCGAGGACAGCGGCAGCGCCGCCTGCAGCGCCGCATCGCCGAGCGCGGCCTTGACCATCCGCTGGCAGTCGTCGAAGCGGCCGGCCACGCGCAGCGCGTGGACGTTGTCGCCGAAGCAGCCGAGCTGGTGCGCCTGGCGCGGCGACACGCGGCCGTCGGGATACAGAATCACCACACGCACATCAAGAGCCGGCACATCGGGAGCCGGGACGCCCGGTTGTCGATGGAACGCAGCGGCGACCGCCGCGCCGGTGTCGCCGGAGGTCGCCACCAGGATCGTCAGCGCCCGCGCATCGCGGCGCGGCAGCCGGCGCAGGCAGGCGGCGAGGAAGCGCGCGCCGACATCCTTGAACGCGGAAGTGGGACCGTGGAACAGCTCCAGCATCAGCGTCGACGGATCGTGCGCCAGCGCGCGCAGCGGCGTGTCGAAGGTGAACGTTTCGGCGCAGATCGCCGGCAGCGCCGCAGTCAGCGGATCACCGGCGAAGAACGGCGCCAGCAGCGTGGCGGCGGTGGTGGCCAGCGTGCCGTGCGGATCGAACGCGGCCGGGTCCAGCCGCGGCAGCGCGGTGGGCACGTAGAGGCCGCCATCCGGCGCCAGCCCGGCGGCGATCGCCTCGCTCAGCGGCACCGCCGCGCTGCCGCCGCGGGTGCTGACATAGCGCAGCGGCTCGCTCATGCCAGCGCCTCGTCGGCGCCGCTGTCGAGCAGCGCGGCGGCCGGACCGTCCACCGGCGCCACGAACGCGTCGCTGCCCAGCCCGCCCTCGGCGAACGCGGCGGCCATCGCCAGCGCGGCGGCCTCGGCGTCGGCGCGCTGCTCATACCAGCCGAACACGCTGGGGCCGGCGCCGGAGATGCTGGCGCCGAGCGCGCGGTGATCCAGCGCGGCCTGTTTCACGCGGGCGAAGTTCGGCACCAGCGCGGCGCGGCGCGGTTCCGCCAGCACGTCCTTGAGGCCCTCGCGCACCAGCGTCGCCTCGCCGCGAAAGCACCCGGCCAGCACCAGCGCGAGGTTGCCGCTCTGCGTCACGAACGCGCTCAGCGGATAGTCGCCGGCCAGCGCGGCGCGCGCCTGACGCGTCTCCAGCACGGCGTGCGGATGCACCAGCGCGCAGTGCCACGCGGCCGGCACCGGAATGCGCAGCAGCCGCTCGCGCGTGGCCAGCACCAGGCCGCCGAGCAGCTGCGCGCCCACGTTGTCGCCGTGGCGGCTGCCGCTGGCCACCGCCTCGCCGTCGAGCGCGAAGCTGTACAGCGCCTCGCGCGGCAGCGGTTTGTCCAGCAGCGCGTTGGCGGCCACCAGCGCGGCCACGCACGAGGCCGCCGAGCCGCCCATGCCCGAGCCCAGCGCGATGCCCTTGTGCAGCACCAGCTCGAAGCCGTGGCGCAGGCCCAGCGCCTTGCGCAGCGCCAGCAGCGCCATGCCGGCGGTGTTGCGCCGGGGCTCGGTGGGCAGCTCGCTGAGGCAGCCGTGGATGGCGGCGATGCGCACCAGCGGCTCCTCGATCCGGCGCACCTCGGCGCGATCGCCGGCGCCCGCCAGGCTGTGGCCGAGGATGTCGAAACCCACCGCCACGTTGCCCACGCAGGCGGGGGCGAAGGCGGTGGCGCGGCGAGCGCGTGCGGGAGAACGCTTCATGACTTCCTGCGGCTGGTTGGGATGGAGTTGGGCGTTCATGCGTGCACCGCCAGCGACTCGGCGATGCGCAGCAGGTCGGCGAACACGCCGGCCGCGGTGACTTCCGGCCCTGCCCCGGGGCCTTGCACCAGCAGCGGATTATCGCAGTAGCGGCGGGTGGTGAACTGCACCACGTTGTCGGTCAGCCGCGTATGCGCGAACGCGTGCGTGGCCGGCAGCAGCGCCAGCCGCACGCTGGCGTTGCCGTGCTGGTCGAGATGCGCCACGTGGCGCAGCACGCCGCCGGCGGCGCGCGCCGCCGCCAGCCGCGCCGTCATCGGCGCGTCCATTTCGTGCAAGCGCTGCATGAACTCCTCACGCGGCAGCGCAGCCAGCGCCGGCGGTACCAGGCTCTCCACCGCGATCTGCTCCAGCGTCAGCGGCCAGCCCGCCTCGCGCGCCAGGATTACCAGCTTGCGCGCCACGTCGAGGCCGCAAAGATCATCGCGCGGATCGGGTTCGGTATAGCCCAGCGCGTGCGCCTCGCGCAGCAGTGCCGAAAACGGCTGGCTGCCATCGTGGCGGTTGCACAGCCACGCCAGCGTGCCGGAGAACATGCCCTCCACCGCCAGCAGTTCGTCGCCGGTGTCGAGCAGGTCGCGCAGCGTCTGCACCACCGGCAGCCCCGCGCACACGGTGGCCTCGCAGCGAAAGCGCATGCCGTCGGCGCAGGCCGCGCGGATCGCCTGCCAGCGCGCCAGCGGGCCGCTGCCGGCGAGCTTGTTCGGCGTCACCACATGCAGCCCGGCGGCCAGCCAGCCGGCGTAGTGCCCGGCCACCGCGTCGCTGGCGCTGCAGTCGATCAGCAGCGCGTGGCGGCCGTCGCTGCCGCGCACGTGGGCGGCGAATTCGTCGAGGTTACCCGGGCGCCAGATCTGCGCGCGCTCGTCGTGCGGCGCGCGGCCGGCATGGTTGAGTTCGGGATCGTCGCAGTCCAGCCACATCCGCCGGCTGGCGGCAACGCCGCACAGCTGCAGCTCCAGTCCGAACTCGCGCGCCAGCCGCGGCTGCGCCGCGCGCAGTTGCGCCAGCAGCGCGCTGCCGACGCGGCCGGGGCCGATCAGGCCCACCGCCAGCACGCGTCGGCGCCGCGCAGCGGGTACGGCGAACGCGGGCGAACGCGGGGGTTTGGCAGCGGCGGCTGCGGCTCGGGGCGACACACTGATGTTCACGTTGACCTCCAGAAGAGGCCCGTTCGCTTCGGCGTGTCGGTGTGAGCCGGCCCGCCTCTTCGAGGGCGGGCCGTTGCGTGTAAGAGCTACCTGCGCACGGAGACCCACCCGGAACCGTTGGTACCGGTACCGGTGGTAATCGTGCTGAGCGTGGATGCGGCGATGCGGCCTGCCGGCAACGGCGCACGCCCAGTGGAAACCGGGGCGTCGTGCATGCGTGCTGGCGTGGAAAGTGGCGACATGGACTCGAACTTAGAGGGGATGCTGCAGTGCCGTCAATAGGTGCATGTGAAACCTTCGGGCTCAGCGTGCGACCGAGCACCGCATCGACTGCGTGGGGGCGTCAGACCGACGCGTCACGGAATGCGCGCAGTACGGCATTGATGCGTGTCTGGTAGCCCGGTCCCTGGCGCTTGAACCACTCCAGCACGTCCTGGTCGAGCCGCAGCGAGATGGAAGCCTTCGGCGGCAGCGGCTGCAACCCGCGGCGCACGACGCCGCGCACGATATGCCGGATATCGGCCTCCGGATGCGCGTCGGTCGGCACGGCAGGTTTGCGCATTGCCTTGAGGCGGGCCCCTCAGTTTTGGATGGGATGGATATGGATTTCGGCTTCGCGGCGGGTGGCTTTGCGGAACGAGATGATGCGGATTTCATGCGCGGTTTCCGTGTGGACGACTTCGTCCCCGGGCAGACAAACTCCAATGCCTTGTTCGTACATGCACTGTGTAGTGGCGCCAGGCACGCCTTGCCTGACAGGTTGGCAGGTGAAAAGAGCGGCAGTTGCGGCAGCTTGGTGTGGATACATGGAATCCGGCCCAGCCGGTCGCGTTCACCAGCGCTCCCCGCAGGCGATGCCGGAAGGGTCCGCCTGCGCCAGGAAGGCAGGGATGTCACGCGGCACGCCGAACATGACCATGGCCATGCGGCTCGCTCTGGTGCAGTAGTAGGTGGCCGGCGTGCCGCTGGCGCCGGCGTGGGCGAACAGCGCGTTGTTGGCCGCAACGGCGCGCAGGTACGAGACGCCGGGCGTGGCCGTGATCGGGAAGCCGCCTGCGGCGCGTCCCGCATCATAGGTTGCCTCGTTGATGGCCAGCGCCTCGGCGGGCCGGGCGGCGGCGAGGATCGAGGCCGCCCGCGCCGCGCTGCCGGGCGTGAGCATGCCGACCAGCAGGTAGCGCACGCGCACCCGCCCGGACGCCACCGCCGGTGACAGCGCGTCGTATAGCTCACGGCAATCCGCGCCGTCCGGGTCGAACAGCACCGTCACCAGCGGGCCGCTGCGGCCGAGCAGGATGCCGCGGTGGCCGGGATCGCCGGCCTGCGCCCATACCGCCGCCGGCGCCAGCAGCATGCCGCGGGAGCGCATCGCGGTGCGGGTCAGATCGCGGCCGTCGCGATCGCGGAGCACGCCGCCGCTGAACACGGCTTCGCCGTGAGGCGTCAGCCAGACGATGCCGCGACTCGCCGATCGGCCGGCCACGATGGCGCCGACCAGACCGTCGGGGCCGGGGAAAACCTCGACGACGTGGGCCGCCCCATGACTTGCCCGCGCAACGACCTCGTTGGCCTGCGCCACGGTCAGCGCAAGCGGCGGCGTCGACCACGCACGTGGAGCCGTCATGGCCGCCGCAGCGAGGAACACCACGCTTCCGATGATCCGCCCCACTGCACGCGGAGGCAGCGCACCCGGCTGCGTCGCCGCGCGATGTGACCGCATGCCTGGCACCCTGCTGTTCAATGTCATGCAGCGCTCCTGTTGCGGCTCCTGCCCGAAAGCATACCTGTCGCACAAAGTCGAAGGGCCAGCTCGTGGCTGGCCCTTCTCCTGCATCAATGACTCCGCGAAACTCTTCTCAGAAGCGCCACGCCAGGCTGGCGTTGACGACGTCGTTGTGCAGACGACCCGTCAGTGCGCCCTGATAGTTCACGTCCAGCAGCACCGACTTGCTGAAGGCCACGTGCACACCAGCCTGCCCGCTGACCCACGAGCGTGGCGCGCTGTTGCCGCGGATCGTGAAAGCGGTGCCCGGCGCGCTGACGAAACCTACCTGCGCGACCGGCTGGCGATCGCCCCATGCGGTTGTCTGCGCCAGGCCCACATAGGGCTGGAAGGTCTTGCTGCCCTTCTTGAACGAGGTGCCCAGCTTTACGCCCAGATCGCCCTGGTAACGAGTCTGGTCGATCCTGCCGTAGTGCAACGACAGCGCGCCGGCGCCGTACTCGCTGTAGGCCTGCTGCGAGGACTTCGCTGTCATGGCAGCGGCGTAGGGCTGCACGAACCAGCCGCGGGCGAGCCGGACGTTGAACCCCGAGGTCAGTTGCAGCGCGGTGGACGTGGCGCCGGGCGTGCCGCTGGCCATCTGGACGCCGGCTGCGCCGAGATTGATGGCGTGATCGGCATAGCTCCAGCCGTCGGCGTAGCTCAACACGCCGTTGATGAACCAGCGCCCGCGCTGGTAGTCGCCGTACGCCGCCAGCGTGCTGTACTGCGAGCGCACGTTCGACGCCAGCGCCGGGGTGGCGGTGGTGACGTCACTGTGGCCCAGCGCGACGCCGACCTTGGCGCGGGCACCCAGCGCCACTTCGCCGCCCAGCGCGATGCCGCCGCCGTCGAAGCGGTTGCTCTGGAACTCGCCGCCGAGGCGGGCGGTGATGCTCGACAGCTGCGCCCAGAAGCGGTGGTCGCCCACGTCCTGGCCCAGCGCGTGGCAGCCGGCGTCCGCGCCTTCGCCCACGCGGCAGCCCGGCGCATCCAGCATCTGGCTGCCGACGGTGGCGAGGAAGCGATCACCGACCAGGTTGATCGCGCGCGCCGACGCCACGCTGCTCTCGCCGGAAACGGCTTCGAGGTTGGACGGCAGGTTGCCGCTGGCGACCGGGTTGAGCGCGGCGAGCAGGCTGGCCGGTGCGGTGTACTGCAGGCTGTTCAGCGCCTGGCCGACTGCGCTCTGGTTGGTGTTGACCGCGCCAGCCGACCAGTTGAGCGGGTTGAGAATTTCCAGCGCGACGTTGTTGAGGTAATCCACGCGCGCCACCTGACTCGTCGGGATGGCCGCCGGGACGGTCGTGGAGCCATTGGCGGCCGGCTGCAGCGAGGCGAGCTTGATCCAGGCCGTCGCGCCCGACATGGTGGAGGCGTTGGCGAACTGGCCGCTGAGGCTGCCGGCGCTGAGCAGGCTGTAGCTGCCGTAGAACGGCGTTACCGGTGACAACGGTGCCAGCATCAGCTGCATGCCGCCGATGTCGGCATGGCCGCTGACGGTGAGGTGCGTGTTGCTGCCGCTGGTCGGGCCATAGGCGAACAGCAGGGTGCCGCCCTGATTGCCGAGGCTGCCCACGGTCAGCGTATTGCCGCTGGCGCTGCCCGGTGCCACCAGGCCGCCCTGCACGTTCAGTTGGCCCGCCGCCGAGCCACTGCCGCTCAGCGTCCCCGCCGCGGCGAGGTTGATGCCGTTGAGCACGGAGCCATTCAGCGCCACCGTGCCGTTGTAGATGGTGGTGCCACCGGTATACGCGGCGGTGCCGGCGATGGTCAGTGTGCCGGTGCCGTACTTGATCAGCGGTCGGTTGCCGGTGAGCAGCGACGCATCCGGATGGGAGTCGTTGTTGGCCAGGCCGAACTGCAGCACCGTGGCGTTGGCGAAGTTGCTGGTGACGTCGTACAGCATCCAGGCGCCGCGGCCATAGGTGCCGATGGCCATCGCGTCAAGGCTGCGCTGGTAGTCGATCACGGTGATCTGCACATTGGGCAGCCCGTTGCCGAGGCGTCGCCAGCCGCTGAGGTTGCCGCTGGCGTCACTGTCGGCGGTTACCAGCGGGTTGCCGGCGTTGGCGGCCGAATTCATGCCGCCGACCAGCAGCGCGTTGACGCCGTTGTTGCTGATGAAGCCGAGCGCGTCCGGGCGGATGAAGTTCGCCGGCAGGTTCGCGGTCAGGTCCGTGCCAGTGGCGCCGCCGTCGACCGTGCCCCACAGGAACCCGTTGCCGCTGGGTGCGGGCGAGGCGGCGAAGAAGCGGTTTTCGCTGCGCGGGTCGAACAACACCGCATTGGGCGCACGCATCGCCACCGGATAGGAAAACACCGGCTGCAGGTTGATGCTGCTGAGCGAGGTGCCGGTGCTGAGGAACAGCCGCGCGTAGTTGTTGGTCAGCGGATCCTGGTAGAGGTAGGTGCCGGCCAGCAGGGCGTAGGTGTTGTCCTGGGTGCCGAAATCAAGCGCCGAAACAAAGCCCGTGGTACCTGCGAAAGTCGACGGCAGGATCTGGTAGCAGCCCTGCGAGCACGCGGTGTCGCCGGCCACGTAGGGCGTCGGCGCCACGCCGAAGTTGTCCTGTGACACCATCACGCCAGGCAGGACGCCGGTGGCCATCAGGCTCTTGTCGACGTTGTTGAGCACGAACGGATTGACGAAGTTGATCGTGTTGGAATCGAGCTCGACGACAGTGTTGCCGCCGGGGCCGGCGACCGTGCTGAACACGCCCGTGTTGTCCGGCGCGAAGTAGATGTCCGTGCTCAGCGGGTAATTTTCGATCAGGTTGCCGCTCGCATCCGTCCATGGCGTGGTGTTGACATAGTTGCCCTGCGCGTCGGTGGTGTAGCGGGTCAGGCCGCCCAGGTACTGGCTCGCCACGTAGGTGTAGCTGTAGCCCGACGTGCTCTGGCCGTTGACCAGCGCCAGCGTGCCGTCGCCGCCGCCGATCTGCTGGTAGACAGAGCGGTTCGTCGGCATCTGCCGCGCCGCGCCGTTGTCCTGCGCCGCCACGGCGATCTGTCCGGTGTTGGGGTCGAGCCCGAGGCTGTAGATCTCCAGCGCCTGGCGGCCGCTGTTCAGGCCGCGCCAGACGCCGTTGTTGCTGCTGGGATTGCTGCGCGAGTACAGGCCGCCGTCGGTGCCCATCAGCAGATTGCCCTGCCCGTCGAAGGCGAAGACGCGCGCATCCGGATGCACGGTGGAGTGGTCGCTGGTGTAGTTGTCGGTCAGCGGCGCATAGGTGATCGAGCCATCGGCGTTCACCACCACGCGCAGCGCCGAGACGCCCTCGAAGGTGCTGCCGGTGACGTTGTCGTAGCGGCCATCGCCGGCGATGTAGACCACGTTGGGGTGGTTTGGATCGATCGCCACCAGCGAGTTGGTGCCCGCCTGGCCGCCCTGGTTGATGGCGATGTTGGCAACCACCTCACCGTAGCGCTGCAGCTGCCGCGCGGCGGCGCTTTTGATGCTGCCGGCGGGCTGGTTGGAGACGGTGCTGGCGGACAGCGAGGGGCTCAGGTCGGCCCAGCTCTGGCCACCGTTCTGCGACAGGAAGGCGTTGTTCAACTGGCCCAGTGCCAGGTTCACGACGCCGACCACCACCGAGCCGTTCGGCCCGGCCGCCACGCGCAGCATGGTGGGCGTATTGGCATTGATGGCGCCGTTGGCGTTGGCGGCGCTGAAAATCCTGGCCCAGGTCTTGCCGCCGTCGGCGCTGGTATAGACCGCCGTGTCGCTGGTGCCGGAAACGCCCACATAAAAGCGGTTCGGATCGGTGGGGTCGCCGACCAGCGCCGAGGTGGGGCCGGGCGGCAGCCCGGACCCGGCCATCGCGCTCACCTGGGCGAAGGTCTTGCCGCCGTCGGTGCTGCGATAGAGCCCGCTGTTGGTGCCGTTGGGCTTCTCGCCTTCTTCCTCGAAGCCGGCCGCCATGATCGTCTGGCCGCGCGCCACCACGTTGAGCATGCTCACGTTCGGCAAGGCGTTCTGGCCGATCGAGCTCCAGCTCTTGCCGCCGTCAGTGGAATACAGCAGGCCCTGGTTGGTCAGGCCGCCGCGGTCGAAGTGCGTGCTGGTGGCGCCGTTCGTCGTGCTGCCGATGCTGGCCACGAGGGTCATGCCGGTGGGGTCGGTCGGGTCGAAGCTGACATCGGAGACGGCCAGCGAACCCAGGTTGTCGGTCACTGCGGTCCAGCTCTGGCCGCCGTCGGTGCTGCGGAATATGCCGCCGCTGGGTGAACTGGCCAGCATCAGCTGAGCGTTGAACGGATCGACCGCGATCGACTGGATCGCGCCGGACTGGGTCGCGAAGTACGGCGCCGTGTTGGTGGGCTGTCCCGCCTGCGGATTGTCGGCTCCGTTCATCAGGAAGTACGGCCCCGACTCGGTCCCCGGCCCGGCGGGCACGAAGGTCTGCGCATGGATCAGCCCGGGTGTGGCAAGCGCCAGGGCGATCATCGAGGTCAACAGTTTGGGTGCGCCCTGACGACCGGCGAACTGGCGGGTGCTGCGTTGTTTCATGATTTCCCCTGATGGACTATGGCTTGGTTGTGGACAGCAGCGCGGCCGGGATCTGGCATGCAGAACCCGGCCGCGCAGGAAAACATTCCACAGACATAGACGCGGCAGCGCGCGTTTACCCTACCTGCCAGGCTCAGCCGGACGGCTGGCTGCGGTAGCGGAAGCTCAGCAGGAAATAACGCCCGACCACATCGTCGAACGCGGGGTTGTAGCCCACCACGGGGTTGCCGTAATACACCGGGTGATGATCGAGCACGTTGTGCACGTTGAGGCCGAAGCGCCAGTGCCGGATACCGGCGTACTCCAGGTCAAGATCCAGCAGGGTGAAAGCGGGCGTGGTGCAGTGGTCGGCCTGTTGCTGGACGGTGGGACAGGTGTCCAGGCTGTTCGAGCTGGGCGCAAAGGCGTAGTGGCCGGTGTAGCGCAGGTTGGCGGTGCTGCTCCAGTTGCCCCTGGTCCACTCCAGCCCGCCCAGCGCGGTGGTGCGCGGCTGGTTGGCGTAGCCCGCAAACGACTCCAGCACGGCGCCGGGGCGGGTCTGCCGGCGCAGCTCGGCCAGCCAGTCCACGCTCAGGCTGAAGCCGAAACGTCCGAACCGGTGGGTCTCCAGCCGGTAGTGCACATCGAGGTCGTACGAACGCACGCTGGTATGGCCGAGGTTCACCAGCTGCTGGTCGAAGGCATTCAGCACGCCCGCGGCATCGCGCTGGAACAGCTGCGGATACATGTCCGGATGCTCCAGCGCGTAGGAAACCGGCAGCAGGCTGATCTCGTGCGTGCGGCGGATCTGGAACATGTCCAGCGCAATGCCCAGCGCGGGCGTCGGTGCCAGCACCAGTCCCAGGGTGACGCTGCGCGAACGCTCCGGCCGCAGCCCGGGATTGCCCACGCTGTCCAGCCGCAGCGTGCAGAACGTGGTGCTGCTGGTGGATGGCGTCGGATCGCGGCAGGGCAGCAGTGCATTGGGTACCTCGACCACCACGCCGCTCGGGGTCAGCGCCTGCGGGCGATCGAGTTCCGGCAGGGTCGGTGCGCGATAGCCCCGCGCCACCGTGCCACGCAGGCTGATGCTGTCGGAGATGTCCCACTTCAGTCCGAACCTGGGCGAGGTGGCCCAGCCGAATCCGCTGCTGTGGTCGACGCGGCCGGCTGCGTTCGCGGTCAGCCGCCTACCCAGTGGCACCTCAAGCTCGAGGTAGGCGGCTGAGATCCAGCGGTCGCCGCGGCGCGTATAGGGTGACTGGAACTGGAACACATCGTTGCTGATCAGCAGCGGGTCGGGATGGTCCACCAGCCGCTCGCGGTAACCCTCGATGCCCGCTGCCATGGATGGCGTGCCGCCGCGCCAGCTGCCGAGCGGACCGCTGATATGCGCGCTGAAACCGGTCTGGCTGGTATGGCCGGTGCGCAGCAAGGCAGGCGACAGCTGGGCCAGCAGCCCGGGCCGGTTGTCCGGGGAACCGAGCTGGTAGCTGCCGTCGCTCAGTGCCTGCTCGAGCACACTGGTGCGCAGCAGTCCTTGAACGCGGTCGGTGCCCGCATTGCGTTGATCGTCCAGGCGCACATCCCAGTCCCACGCGCCCGGCGAGCCACGCAGGCCGAGGGTCAGCTGGTTGCTGCGCGACTGGGTCGTGTCACGCACCGGGCCGATGTCGTTGAAGGCATAGGTCAATTGGCGGGAACCGCCGGGCTGGCTGGGGTCGCTGAGCAGCAACTGCTCCGTTGCCGGTGCCATTTGCTGGTGCCGGCGCAGCATCGTCCAGCGAAAGCCCGCGTAGAGCGAGAGTTGGCCGATGGGATGATCGAAATGACCCAGGATCGAGCGGCTTTCCAACCCGGTCTGCAGGTTGGTCTGGCTGGCCGCATTGGCACTGCATGGACCATCCGGAAGGAACTGGCTGCAGGTCTGTCCGCCGGCATGACTGATCTGGCCGTTGTCGAAGTAGAAGTAGTCGGTGTTGCTGTTCGCCGGTGTCGCCGCCGCACGCGCCGCATCCGCCACCCATGTGCGCTGGCGTCCGAGCAGCTGCAAGCGACTGAGGTAATCGAGGCTGAGCAGCAGGTGGCCACCATCGGCCGTGGTGGTGCCAAAAGTCGCGGTGCCGCGATGCTGGCTGGCGTCGCCCCGCGCCGAGATACCGGTATTTCCATCCAGCGCGACGCCGTCGAAGTGCTTGCGCAGGATGATGTTGACGACACCCGCCATGGCGTCTGAGCCATACACCGCCGAGGCGCCGTCGCGCAGCACCTCGATCCGCTCGATCAGTGCCAGTGGAATGCTGTCCAGATCGCTGACCAGGCCGAATTCGCCCTGCGCCAACCCGTACCCGGCCATGCGCTGACCGTCGATCAGGAACAGCGTGGCGGTGGGGCCCAGGCCGTGCAAGTCCACCGCGGCGGCGCCAATCGCACCGGACAGGCCATTGTTCTGATAGGCGGTGCCGTCGGCCATCGCGACCGGCGTGTTGTTGACGCGAATGCCGGGCTGCGCGCGCAGCAACTCGAACAGCGTCTGGTAGCCACTGTGCTCGATCTGCGCGCGGTCGATGACGGTCAGCGGTGCCGCCGTCTCCAGCACGGTGCGGCGGATGTGCGTGCCGGTGACTTCGACCGCATCCAGCCGGGTGGGACCATGTGCTGCGGGTATCCGTGGGAGCGCGGCAAGCCGTGGCGGCGGCGCCGGCGGCGCGCGCCGCAGCACATAGGTGCCGGCGGCGACCGCCTCGGCGTGCAGGCCGCTGCCGCGCAGCAGGATCGCCAGTGCCTGTGGCGGACTGAACCGGCCTTGCAACCCCTTGCTGTGGCGATCGGCAGCCTGTTCGGGTGGGTACAACAGCTGGGTGCCGCTCTGGCGGGCGAACGCGCGCAACACGTCATTCAGTGAGCCGGCGGCGATGTGGTAGCGCAGGCTTCTCTCGGCCGCATGCAGGCCCGCGCAAAGTCCCAGCAGGCACAGTGCCAGCCAAGGCAGCGCGACCCGGCGGAGTCGGGCGCGTGAAGGCCGGCGGCTACCGGTCCTGCTCATTCAGGCTCAGAGTCGCCGTTCGGTGCCGGCCGGCAGCAGGGTGAGCTCGTTCGCGGCGGTGCGTACCACACGCAGTTGCCAGCCGCGTGCGAGTGCCTTGGCCAGGGCATCCTGATCCCCGGCGTGGAAGCTGCCGCTCACTTCCAGCCCGGCCAGCGACGGGTCACCCAGCCGCAACTGGGTTTTCGAGTAGCGGTTCATTTCGTCGAGCAGATCGTCCAGCCGGCGATCACGGAACGCCAGCTCGCCGCGGGTCCAGCCCTGCGCGGTGGCCAGATCGAGCGGGGCGATGGCGCCGGCCACGCCGCTGCCGTCGATGTGCAGTTGCTGGGCCGGTTTGAGCTCGCTGGTCCACGGCTGGTTGCCGCTGCGGCCGCTGACCGCGACCTTGCCCTTGAGCAGCCCGACGGTCACCCCATCCTGGTCGCGGCTGACCTGGAACACGGTGCCGATGTCGCGAATGGTATTGCCGGCCGCGCGCACCAGGAACGGGCGCTGCGGGTCGGCTGCCACGGCGAACTCGGCGCGGCCATGCTCGAGGATGACCTCGCGCTGCGTTGCGTCGAGGCGAACCGTGACGGCCGACTCGGCATCCAGCCGCAGCTGCGTGCCGTCGGCCAGCCGCAGGGTCTGTGGCAGGCCGATCGCATTGGCGTAATGCTGTTCCGTGGCCGTAGCGCCACCGCCATGCATGACCAGCCCGATGGTCAGCAACACGCTGGCGGCGATCCCGACCGCCAGCAGCCAGCCGCGGCGTTGGCGCGAGTTGCGTTGACGGGCGGTGTCGAGGCGGGCCATGCGGGCGGCCGCGCGCAGCAGCGGATCGTCTGACAGCTGTGCCGCGTTGCGGTGGATGCGTTCGGCCTCGGCATACGCCGCCGCGTGCTCGGGATCGGCCACGCGCCAGCGCTCGAAGACCTCGCTGTCATGCACGCCGCTGTCCGGCGAGAGCAGCCGTGCCAGCCATTCCTCGGCACTCAGCGGAGCGTCGCTCGAACCGCGGGGAGATGGAATGCGGGTCATGGCTGGGCGATATCCGGGAGGCTGCGGGACAGTGATGGGTAGTTGAATGAGGCAAGGCGTTCGCGCAGCAGCCGCAGCGCCTTGCTGATGTGCTTTTCCACGGCCTTGACGCTGATGCCGCAGTGCTCGGCGATCTCGGTATAGCTCATGTCCTCGATCCGGTTCAACAGATAGATCTGGCGGCAGCGCAGCGGCAGGCCGAGCAGCACGCTCTGCAGCATTGCCAGCTCCTGCTGGGTGGCGAGCCGTTGCTCATGCGACGGTTCCGGCGAGGCGAGTTCCGCAAAATCGACGTCGAGCGTGGTGTGCTGGGCTTCACGGTGGGTGTGGGCACGGCGCAGGCGATCGTTGAGGGCATTGAGTGCGATGCGGTACAGCAGCGCTGCCCATGCCGTCGGCGCGTGCCCGCGGTAACGCATCAGGCGGACCAGGCTCTCCTGTGCCAGATCCTGGGCGTCCTCCTCCAGCGCGGTGCGCCGGCGCAGGAAACGCACCAGTCCCTCGCGCTGCCCGCGCACAAAGGCTTCGAAATCGGAGGAATCGTCGCGCACAGGCAGCGCCTGTTCGCGCTCGACCGATGGCAGTTCCATGTGGCGACACCATGAGTGGATCAGCGTGATGGTGTTCACATTATCGCATTGACCGGGCGAGTTGCAGCTGAGATGCCAAAAAGGAACCCCCGCATCCCTGCGGGAGAATGGGAGCCGCGTCCTGGCAGCCAATGCGGGGAACCGGGGCCGGCACCGACATGCCGGTCAACCGCGGGGCGGGAACCGCCGGCGGGAACCAGTCGCCGTGCGGATGCCGCCCCACAGCAGGATAAACGTGGGCCGGCCCGATTCCCCCTACCCCGGCCTGCGCCGGATCAGCGCGACAGGTCGATCGTGTAGGTGGCGGTGCCGTCGCCGTGATCCTGCAGCTGGCGGATGTTCGTCAACCCGGCCGCGTGCGCCAGCGCCTGCTTGCCGCTGGCGCTGGTGAACAGCACCGGGCCGCGCGTCTGCAGCGGCGCGAACCGCCAGGAGGCGGGTTCGAGATCGCCGGCGCTGACGGTGCCCTGCCGCTGCAGCCAGCGGGCCAGGATCTCGCGGGTGCCGTCCGGCGCGGCCAGCACGATGTTGCCGCCGTCGAGGCCGGGGAAGTGGCCGCCGCCGCTGGCGCGGTAGTTGTTGGTGACGACGATGAAGCGCTGCGCCGGGCTGACCGGCTGGCCGTGATAGGTCAGGGCGGTGATGCGCTGGCCGACCGGCTTGGAGACGTCGATGAGGTAATGGATGCCGCCCTGGATCTGGTCGAAGTTGAAGCCGGGGTAGCGGTCGTTGATCAGCGCCTGCGGGCCGGTTTTGGCCGGGTCGATGCGGTTGAAGCGCTCGGCGGAGTGCTCCAGCCACGCCTTCAGGCCGGCGCCGTCGACCTGCACCGCGGCCAGCGTGTTGGGATAGAAATACAGGTCGGCGGCGCT
This sequence comes from Pseudomonadota bacterium, assembly GCA_021793575.1. GTDB lineage: Bacteria > Pseudomonadota > Gammaproteobacteria > Xanthomonadales > Rhodanobacteraceae > Rhodanobacter. The sequence continues at coordinate 3,389 of JAJYSM010000010.1, read as the reverse complement.
GCGCAGGGTGAGCGGGCCGGGCGCCACGTCGGTGTAGTCGTCGGGGCCGCCAAAGCCGCTGCGGAACGCGGCGGCGGCAGACAGCAGCGGCAGCCCGGCCAGCTCGGGATGTAGCCGCGGCAGCTCGTGCCGCACGTAATCGGCCTGCGCCGCGTTGACCGGTGCCAGCGCGCTCATGTCGCCCTCGTTGGCGAAGTAGCTGCTCATGCGCACGCGCGTGCGGCCGATCGGCGTGTTGACGTAGGCGATGGCGGCCTGCTGCACGGTTTCCACCAGCAGCGCGATCGCCGGATCGGCCGGCACGCAGGCGCCGGGGGGCGCGACGGTGGTGGCGGCGCAGATCGACCTCACCTCGCTGCGCGTGCCGTCGTGGTCGATCACCCAGCGGCCGTGGCTGCGCGTCAGCAGCAGCCGGATCACGCCGAGATCCTTGCCGAAGAAGCCGCCCATCACCGCCGGCTTGCCGCGCACGAAGCCGCGGCTGGCGTCGACATCTTTCATGCCGGCGTAGTGCGGGCCGGGAAAGTCGGTGTGCACGTGACCGAGCAGCAGCACGTCGATGCCCGGCACGCCGGCCAGATACCAGCCGCCGTTTTCCATCTGCGCGGTGTATGGCGCGGTGTCGAGGCCGCCGTGCAGCAGCGCCACGATCAGGTCGGGGTGCTGCGCTTCGAGCTGCGGCAGGTATTTCCGCGCCGCCTCGACCACGCCGGTGACGCGGACCTTGCCGGCCAGGTGCTGCTGGTCCCACTGCATGATCGGCGGCGGGGTGAAGCCGATGATGCCGACCTTCAGCGGCAGCTTGAGCTTGCTGCCGTCGGGCGCATACGCCTCGATGGTCTTGGTGATCACCGCCCACGGCCGGAAGATCGGCGCGCCGTCGCGCACGCTGTCCACATTGGCCAGCACCAGCGGATAGTGCGGGCCGGCGCAGCGCTGGCGGTGGCCGCCAGCCACGTTCATCGGCGTGCCGGTGACCTGCGACAGGTAGCGCAGGCCGTAGTTGAACTCGTGGTTGCCGACGGTGCCGCCGTCGTAGCCGAGCGCATCCATCGCGCGGTAGACCGCCAGCTCGCGGTCGCAGGCCAGCGGCTGCGCCAGCGCCTGGTAGTCGGCCAGCACGCTGCCCTGGATGGTGTCGCCGTCGTCGAACAGGAAGCTGTTGGGAAACTCCGCGCGGGCGCGCTGTATCAGCGTGGCGGTGCGCTCGAAGCCCAGCGTGGGATCGGCCTTCCCCTTGTAGTAGTCGTAGCCGAGCACGTTGGCATGCAGGTCGGTGGTTTCCAGGATCGCCACCTGCGCCTGCGTGCCGTCGGGCACCTTGCCCGTCGCCCCGGGCAGGCTGGCACAGCCGGCGAGCAGGGCGAGGGTCAGCGCGAGCGGCGCGGCGAGCAGCAGGCGGGGGCAGGACGGCATGGTGCTTCCGTGAGCGTGGGGGCGATCCGGAACGCTAGCAGATCGGCGTGACGCCAACGCGCGCACCGACCGCCAGCCGCCGCGTCGACCAGGCCCAACGCCGGCGGAACGTGCCGTCGGCTGCGCCTGCCGGTGACTGCGGCAAGACCGTAAGATGGCGCCCCGGTGACCACCGAGTCCTGCAGGGGGGACTTTCCACGCCATGCGCCGAGTTTTGCTGCGCCGCTTTTTTCCGTTGTTCACACGTGCCCGCGTGGTGTCGCTGTGCGCGCTGGTGTTCTACGTCGGCTGCGTCGCGGCCACCGCGCTGCAGGAACCGCTGCCGCTGCAGCAGGGTTTCATCCTGGCCCTGATGCTGTGCAGCTTCGGCGCGCTGCTGTTCGCGTTCGCGCGCCCGGCGAGCGCGCTGGCGGTCAGCGGCGGGCTGTTCCTGGGGCTGAAGTTCATCTCGGTGCTCAAGCTGCGCTACCTCGACACCGCGCTGATGCCGTCCGACTTCGTCTATTACGTGCGCAGTAGCCTGATCGACACGCTGCGCCACTACCCGCACCTGTACGCGCTGGGCATCGGCGTGCTGCTGCTGGTGCCGCTGCTGCTGTGGCTGGTCTGGCGCGCGGACCGGCGGCTGTTTGCGCAGCTGCCGCCACGTCGCGCCGCGGCCCTGCGCGGGGGCGGCGCCGCCGCGTTCGCGCTGGCGTTCTGGGCCTGCCTGCTGCCTGCCGGCCCGTTTGCCCGGGTGCACGCGCGCGACGTGTGGGAGAAGCTGTCGGACGATGCGCAGCTGACCAACTTCTTCGTCAACCTGCACGACGCCGACGTGCATCTGCCGGCGATGGCCAGCGACGCGCAGGCCGAGCAGCAGTGGGCGGCCACCGCCCGGGGCGAGCCGGGTACTTCGCAGCCGCCGTATCCGGACATCGTGCAGGTGCTGGAGGAAAGCACCTTCGATCCCTCGATCTTCCGCGCCTGCAGCGTGCCGGCCTGCCGCGTCCCGATGTTGCAGCCGGACGCGCGCACGCGCGGGCACGGCGTGCTGCGCGTGCATACCTTCGGTGGCGGCACCTGGGTGAGCGAGTTCGCCGTGCTCACCGGCATGCCGCAGGACATCTTCGGCGCCGGCGGCATGTACGCGCCGTTCGCGCTGGCGCCGCACGTGCGCGATGCGCTGGCACTGCAGCTGCGGCGGCTGGGCTATCTCACCATCGCGATCTACCCGACCGCCGGCGGCTTCATCAACGGCCGTAACGCGTACCGGGCCTACGGCTTCGATCACCTGTACGACGTCAAGGAGCTGGGCCTGGACGAGTGGGAGGAAACCGACGCGCAGATGTTCGCTGCGGCGAAGCGCATCTACGACAAGGTGAAGAAGCCGGGCCAGCCGGTGTTCGTGATGATCCTCACGATCAACCAGCACGGTCCGCACGACGATCCGATGGCGACCCTGCCGCCGGCTTTCCGCCACCTGCTGCACGGGTTGGGGTCCGCCACCGCGCTCAACTTCGACACCTACCTGGCGCGCCTGCACGATTCGGACGTGGCCATGCGAGGCCTGGAACATGATTTCCTCGATCGCGCGCAGCCCACCGTGCTGGTGCACTTCGGCGACCACCAGCCCTCGTTCGAGGGGCTGATCCGGCCGCTGCCGCGCACCCTGCCGGTGGCGCTGCAGCCGTACCGCGACTACCTCACCTACTACATGATCAAGAGCAACTTCGCCGGGCCGCCGCTGCCGGCCTACCCCATGCTCGACATCGCGTTCCTGCCCAGCATGCTGCTGCAGGCGGCCGGCCTGCCGGAGGATCCGTACTTCTCCGCGCTGACCGCGCTGCGCCAGCGCTGCCACGGGCTGTACGACGACTGCGCGGTGTCGGGCCTGCTGCCGTCCTACCACGCGTGGACGTTTGGACGTCTGCACGTGTATCAATAGCCGCGGCAGGGGCGGCGCGCAGAAGCCATCGCCTTGCCCGGGCATG
>JAJYSM010000009.1 GCA_021793575.1 Pseudomonadota bacterium | reverse complement strand
CATCATCAGACTCATGCCTGGCTGAAACTGAACTTGGTTCTTCTTCATGACGCTTTCTCCGTCTCTTCAGACGGTTACAGCGTCTACCCTCGACGTATCACGGGATGCGACAGGTGGGGAATCAGGTAAGGTGATGTCGATGCCCGCTGCGGCTACCATCGCCTGCCACTGTCTGCCTTGCGGGAACGCCGATGCCCAAGACCTACGACCGCGACTATTTCGACAAGTGGTACCGCGACCCGCAGCACGCGGTGGGTTCGCCGGCCGAGCTCAGGCGCAAGGTGGCGATGGCGGTGGCGCAGGCCGAATATTACCTTGGCCGGCCGATCCGCAACGTGCTCGACGTGGGCTGTGGCGAGGCGACGTGGCGCGCGCCGCTGCGGGCGCTGCGGCCGGGCATCGACTATCGCGGACTGGATGCCAGCGACTACGCGGTGGCGCGCTACGGCCGCAGCCGCAACATCGGGCTGGCGCGCTTCGGCCAGCTGGAGCAGCTGCGCTTCGACAGCCGTTTCGACCTGATCGTGTGCACCGACGTGCTGCATTACCTGAAGCCCGCCGAGATCCGCGCCGGCCTCACCGGCATCGGCGAGATGCTCGAAGGCGTGGCCTTCCTCGAAGTGTTCACCAGCCGCGACGACGTGGCCGGCGATCACCACGGCTTCATCGCGCGCGCACCTGCCTGGTATCTGCGCGCGTTCGGCGCAGTCGGCCTGCTGCCCTGCGGCTCGCACTGCTACCTCGGGCCGCGGCTGGAGCGGCATATCGCGGCGCTGGAGCGGGCCTGGTTGCCGGTTTGACGTCAACGCGCGTGCGGTGTGCCTGCTATTCCAGAATCGTCGCCAGCCGGGCCAGCACGTCGTCCATGATGGGGGTGGGCAAGCTGTCCACTTTGCGGCCGTGACGGGCGTGCAGGTCGAGCACGCGCGGTTGGTCGCAGCGAATCACGCCGGTGGTCTTGATGCCGCTGATCGGCACGGCGAAGCCAAGCCTTCGCGCAAATTCGCCGCCATTCGTGATCGGCAGAACCAGCGGCAACCTGGTTGCCTTGTTGAAGGCCTCGGGCGATACCACCAGCACCGGACGACTGCCACGCTGTTCGCGCCCGGCCGTGGGATCCAGCGTTACCAAGTAGATATCGCCTCGTTTCACAGCAGCTCGCGCCCCACCGCTGGAGCTTCGACCCACGCGCGATCTTCATCGCTGCGCGGGCGACGGAAATCGGAGTTGGCCAGCAGTTCCGCCAGGGTATAGCGCGGTCGGATTTGCGGCTCGATCACCAGCCGGCCGCCATCAATGGCGACCGCCACCGTGGCACCGACCTGCAGATGCAGCAGGTCGAGGATGGCAGGCGGTACGGCCAGCATGACCGAGCCACCGACCTTGCGCAGATTGGTTGTATGCATGAGGCAGGCTCCGTGAATTATATGGCAATATAACATGTGTACGCGCACCGGGTGATCCATGCCGGACCGGCAAGTGGATGCCGATTCAAGTGATCCCATCAAACCGACGCGGCGACCGTCTTGTCCTTGAACCGGCACAGGTCGCGGATTACGCAGTGCGGGCAGTCGGGCTTGCGCGCCTTGCACACGTAGCGGCCGTGCAGGATCAGCCAGTGGTGGGCGTCCTGCCGGAACTCGGCGGGGATCGCCTTGACCAGCTTGTCCTCGACCGCGCGCACGCCCTTGCCGGGCGCCAGCCCGGTGCGGTTGGCGACGCGGAAGATGTGCGTGTCCACCGCGATGGTCGGCTCGCCGAACGCGGTGTTGAGCACCACGTTGGCAGTCTTGCGGCCCACGCCGGGCAGCGCCTCCAGCGCGTCGCGGCTGCGCGGCACCTCGCCGTCGTGCCGCTCGAGCAGCAGCGCGCACAGCGCGATCACGTTCTTCGCCTTGGCGTTGAACAGGCCGATCGTGCTGATGTAGCGCTTCAACCCGTCCTCGCCCAGCGCGAGGATCGCCTGCGGCGTATTGGCTACGGGATAGAGCTTGGCGGTTGCCTTGTTGACGCCCACGTCGGTGGCCTGCGCCGACAGCACCACCGCCACCAGCAGCTCGAACGGCGTGCTGTAGGCCAGCTCGGTGGTGGGGTGCGGATTCAGTTCGCGCAGCCGGGTGAACAGTTCGACGACGTCGCTGCGCTTCACTCGGAGCGCCCCTGATTTTTTGCCTGCGCGCGGGCGAGTGCCGCCAGCACTGGGTTCGCGGCGCTCGCCGTGGCATCCAGGGCGGCCTTGCGCGCGGCCAGCTCCGCCGCCTGCTCGGCACGCTGGCGCGCGAGTCGCGCCTCGCGGCGCTGGAAGTGTTCGCGCGCCGCTTCGGCGTGCGTGATGTCGAGCTGCGCAGCGGGCATCGGCTCCAGCACGATGCAGTCGACCGGACAGGCCGGCACGCATAGCTCGCAACCGGTGCAGTCGTCGGCGATCACCGTATGCATCAGCTTGGAGGCGCCGACGATCGCGTCGACCGGGCAGGCCTGGATGCACTTGGTGCAGCCGATGCAGTCGGCCTCGACGATGCGCGCCAGCGCGCGCGGTTTCTCCACGCCGTGTTGCGGATTCAGCGGCAGCACGGGCCGCTGCAGCAGCGCGGCCAGCTTGGCGATGCCGGTGGCGCCGCCGGGCGGGCACTGGTTGATGTCCGCCTCGTCGCGCGCGATCGCCTCGGCATACGGCCGGCAGCCGTGATAGCCGCACTGCTCGCACTGGGTTTGTGGCAGCAGGGCATCGATGCGGTCGGCAAGCGCGAGGTATTCACTGGTCATGATCAGGTGCTTCGGTGTTGCGTGCGCCCGCGGGGAGCTCGGCGTAGGCGTGCGGAGGTAACGCTCTCCAGTGATGCTTGCAAGATCTGCAGCGCTCACGCCATTTCATGCGCGGAAACAAAGGGAATCCGATCAAACAGCCAAAGAAAAAAGCCCACCCACGATAGCGAGGATCTTGCTCGACATCGCGACTGGTGCAGCGTGGACAACGAAGATCGTCGTCGGTGTCCAAGCTGTATTCGCCTTGCTCCCAGCGTTCAACAAATTTGACCGCATCAACCTGCCTCTCATCGGATACCGTGACTCGGGCTCCGCCGAAAGCGATCACATAAGTCCACTGCAGCCGAGATAGTCCGTTCTCGAACACATGCGCGGGACATCCCTCCGCGCGCAGCAGATCGGCGACGATCTCCGCTTGCGTATGATCGAATGATCGAAAGACACAACGCATGCGCAGGTGCCTTGATGGATTAACGCACGGTGGCGCCCGGCTGCGCGCCCTGATCCGCATCGAGCAGGAACAGGTCGCTGCCGCCGTTGCCGGCCGACAGGATCATCCCCTCGGACAGGCCGAAGCGCATCTTGCGCGGCGCGAGGTTGGCGATGAACACCACATTGCGGCCGACCAGTTTTTCCGGCTCGGCGTAGGCAGCGCGGATGCCGGAGAAGATCTGCCGTGTGCCCAGTGGGCCGGCGTCCAGCTCGAAGCGCAGCAGCTTGTCCGAGCCTTCCACGAACTCGCAGGCGGTGACCCTGCCGATGCGCAGGTCGAGTTTGGCGAAGTCGTCGATGCCTATCGTTGCAGGCGAGGCGGCGGGTGTGGCGGGGCTTTCGGTCATGGGCTTGCTGACTTCCTTCGACTTCTTGACGGGAGCGGGTGCCACGGCAGCGGGTGCGCCCAGCGATTCCTTCGAGGCCTCGACCATCGCCTCGATCAGCTTGGGGTCGATGCGCGCCAGCAGCGGTTCGAACGCGTTGACGGTGTGGCCGAACAGCGCACGCGTGGCGTCATCGAAATGATTGATCGGCGCGGCGAGGAACTGCTCGGCGGCGGCCACGGTGGCCGGCAGCACGGGTTTCAGCAGGCCGGCGAGCAGGCGGAATCCGCTCAGCGCCAGCGTGCATACCTGCTGCAGTTCGTTGCGGCGGGTTTCATCCCTGGCGATGGCCCACGGCGCCTTGGCGGCGATGTAGCCGTTGACGAGATCCGCCATCAGGACGAACTTGCGCGTGACTTCGGCGAATTCGCCGTGCTCGTAAAGGGTTGGCACATCGTCGTAGTGCGACAGCAGGACACGCCAGATTTCGGCTTCCTCGGTGTCGAAGCGATCGGCCAGCCGGCCGTCGAAAAACTTCTGCACGAAGCCCGCGGTGCGGCTGGCGATGTTCACCCACTTGCCGATCAGGTGCGAGTTGACGCGCTCCTCGAACGTCTTCAGGTCCAGATCCACGTCCACCGGCGCGGAGCCAAGCATGCTGGCGAAGTAGTAGCGCAGGGCTTCTGGGTTCAAGTCCGAATCGAGATAGGTGCGCGCCTGGATGAAGGTGCCGCGCGATTTGGACATCTTGGCGCCGTTCACCGTCAGGTAGCCGTTGACGTGCAGCGCGGTGGGCGTGCGGAAGCCCGCGCCGTGCAGCATCGCCGGCCAGAACAGGCCGTGGAAGTTGATGATGTCCTTGCCGATGAAGTGGTGCATCTCGGCCGTGCTGTCCTTGCCGAGGAAATCGTCAAACTTCATCCCGGTGCGATCGCACAGTGCCTTGAAGCTGGCCAGGTAGCCCACCGGCGCATCCAGCCACACGTAGAAAAACTTGCCCGGGGCATCGGGTATGGGGAAGCCGAAGTAGGGCGCGTCGCGCGAGATGTCCCAGTCCTTCAGGCCGCCGTCCAGCCACTCGCGCAGCTTCGCCGCCACGCCGCTGTTGGCCACCGGCGCGCCCTGCGTGAACCTGCCGGCGAACCAGTCGCGCAGCAGCGTCTCGAACTTCGACAGCTCGAAGAAGTAGTGCTCCGAATCGCGCAGCACCGGGGTGGCGCCGGACATCACCGACGTCGGATTGATCAGGTCGGTGGGCGCGTAGGTGGCGCCGCAGTGCTCGCAGTTGTCGCCGTACTGGTCGGGCGTGCCGCAGTTCGGGCACACGCCCTTGATGTAGCGATCGGGCAGGAACATGTCCTTTTCCGGATCGTACAGTTGCTGGATGCTGCGTTTGGCGATGTAGCCTGCGTCGCGCAGCCGCGTGTAGATCAGCGAGGCCAGCTCGCGATTTTCTTCGGAGTGAGTGGTGTGGTAGTGGTCGAAGCTGAAGTGGAAATCGGCGAAGTCGGCCTCGTGGCCGGCGCGGATGCCGGCGATGAAGGCCTCCGGCGTCATGCCGGCCTTTTCCGCCGCCAGCATGATCGGCGTGCCGTGCGCATCGTCCGCGCTGACGAAAACCACCGCGTTGCCCATCATCCGCTGCGCGCGCACCCAGATGTCGGTCTGGATGTAGCCCAGCAGGTGGCCCAGGTGCAGCGGGCCGTTGGCATAGGGCAGGGCGTGGGTGACGAGCAGGCGGCGGGGCATGGCAGACCATCAGGATGGACGACTGGCGATTATGGCATGGCCGTCCAAATCCATGGCCGCGTGCGTGGACTGCCGATACGAAAAAGGCGCGCCTCGCGGTGCGCCTTTTTTGAACGCTGACGGCAGCGGCTGCCCGGCCTACGGCTGGCGTTCCCACACCTGGCTGCGGCCGAACAGCGAGAAGCCGATGTAGCCGTGCACGTCGAGCTTCTGTCCGCCGTCGGTGACGGTGAGCTTCACCTTGTAAACCTTGCCGCTTTTCGGGTCGAGGATCTTGCCGCCGTCCCACACGTCGCCATCCTTGCTCACGCCCCACATGATCGTCATGCCCTCGATCGGCTGGTTCTTGCGCTCGCCGTCGCACTTGGTGCACAGCGGGTGCTCGCCGTCCTTCGCGATCGCTTCCGGCGTGCGGTTCAGCAGCTTCAGGATCTTTGCCTGCAACTGGCCGTTGCTGTCGGTGATCTGCACGATCGACTTCGGTTGGTGGGTGGCGTCGTCGATGGTTTTCCAGGTGCCCACCGGGGTGTCGTTGGCGGCGATGGCGGTGCCGGCGGCCAGCAGCAGGCCGGTGGCGAGGGTGAGGCGGAACAGTTGCTTCATGGTGATCCTCCCGTACGAAAGCGTATGGATGGGAGACTGGCGAGGATCGGCACAGGCGTCAAGCTGCATTGCGCCAACCATGCGAAGCGCGGCTGCGATCGCCTTCGCCATGCGATCCGCGCTGATATGCGTCAGGCCGTGCATGGCGGCACGCTGGCATAATGCGCAGTCCCCACTGACTGTGCGAGTCCCCATGAGCCAGGCGAACGAAGCCCTGATCCGCCAGCTGCTTGGCGCGCTGATCGACCCTCACACCGGCGCGCCGGTGCTCGACAGCGTGCGCGCGATCGGCGTGGACGGCGCGCGGGTGTCGGTGGATCTGCAGCTCGGCTATCCGGCGGCCGGCGCGATCGACAGCCTCACCGCGCAGGTGCGCCAGGCGCTGGAGGCGGACCCGGCAATCGCATCGGCGGTTGTTTCGATCAGCAGTCGCATTCACATGCACAAGGTGCAGGGCACACTGGCGCCGCTGCCCAACGTGAAGAACATCATCGTGGTGGCCTCGGGCAAGGGCGGCGTGGGCAAGTCCACCGTATCGGCCAACCTGGCGCTGGCGCTGCAGGCCGAGGGCGCCAAAGTCGGCGTGCTGGATGCCGACATCTACGGCCCCAGCCAGCCGCGCATGCTCGGCGTCGGTGGCCGGCCGGAGTCGCCGGACGGCAAGCACATCACGCCGATGCAGGCGCACGGGCTGGCGGTGATGTCGATCGGCTTCCTGGTCGAGGAGGACACGCCGATGATCTGGCGCGGCCCGATGGTGACTCAGGCGATGATGCAACTGCTCACCGACACCCAGTGGGAGCAACTCGACTACCTGATCGTCGACCTGCCGCCGGGTACCGGCGACATCCAGCTCACGCTGTCGCAGAAGGTGCCGGTGGCCGGTGCGGTGATCGTCACCACGCCGCAGGACATCGCCCTGCTGGATGCGCGCAAGGCGCTGAAGATGTTCAGGAAGGTCGAGGTGCCGGTGCTCGGTATCGTGGAGAACATGGCCACTCATGTCTGTTCGAACTGTGGCCACGAGGAGCACATCTTCGGCGAAGGCGGCGGTGCGCGCATGGCTGCGCAGTACGGGGTGCCGTACCTGGGTTCGCTGCCGCTGGACATCCGCATCCGCGAGCAGGCCGACGGCGGCACGCCGACGGTGGTGGCAATGCCCGATTCCGAACTCACCGTGCGTTATCGCGCCATCGCCCGCAACACCGCCGGCCGGCTGTCGCTTCAGCCGCGCAACAAGTCGCTGGGGCTGGGCAAGATCGTGGTGCAGGGCACGCCGGCTGCATGAGCGCGACCGGCGCGCCGGCCGCGCCGTGCTACTTTGCGCATCTTTGGCGCGGCCGGTGCAGCGGCCGCGCCTGATATCGAGACGGGAGTGCGCGTGAGCATCAAATCCGACAGGTGGATCCGCCGCATGGCGCAGCAGCACGGCATGATCGAGCCGTTCGAGGCCGGTCAGGTCAAGCTGCGCGACGGCCAGAAGCTGGTGTCCTACGGCACCTCCAGCTACGGCTACGACGTGCGCTGCGCGCGTGAGTTCAAGATCTTCACCAACATCAACTCCACCATCGTCGATCCGAAGGCGTTCGATCCGTCCAGCTTCGTCGACGTGGAGGCGGACGTGTGCATCATTCCGCCCAACTCGTTCGCGCTGGCGCGCACGGTGGAGTTCTTCCGCATCCCGCGCCAGGTGCTCACGATCTGCCTGGGCAAGAGCACCTACGCGCGCTGCGGCATCATCGTCAACGTGACGCCGCTGGAGCCGGAATGGGAGGGCCACGTGACGCTGGAGTTCTCCAACACCACGCCGCTGCCCGCCAAGATCTACGCCAACGAGGGCGTGGCGCAGATGCTGTTCCTCGAATCGGACGAGGAATGCGAGACCAGCTACAAGGATCGCGGCGGCAAGTACCAGGGCCAGCAGGGCGTGACGCTGCCGCGCACCTGAGCGAACCGCAGCGTCGCGCGGATGCGCCTGAACGGCGCCCGCGCCGCGCTGCTGCCGGCGCCTCGGCCGGCGTTACACTTCCCGCACTGAACCGCTTGATCGCCAGGAGACCCGCATGATCCGTTTTTCCACACTGCTGACCCGAACCGCCACCGCGATCATGCTCGGCAGCCTGCTGCTGCTGGCCGGCTGCCACTTCGGCGGCACCAAGGACAACATCACCGCTGCCTCGGAGAAGGGCAAATTCGGCGTCACCATCGAGGCGTACAAGGACGGCCAGTTCCTCGTCGACGGTGCGCTGCTGTCGGCCGTCGATACCGGCAGCCACTTCGCCTACCTGCGCGATCAGGGGCGGCTGCCTAAAACCGTGCTGCTGCTGCGCAGCGACGAGTCGAAAATCCGCAAGACGCACCTGCAGTATCTGGCGCGCATGCAGCTCGACTACGGCTTCCAGGCCTATTACGACGACGGCGGCACGCTGAAGGAAATCAACCCGGTCGAGACCAAGGCGCGCGCGCTGGAAGATCATCACGCGCCGATGAAGATGGACGAGCATCAGCAAGGCAAGGATGCCAGCGGCGGCGCCTACGATCCGTCGCATCACTGATCCGTCCGTCCGGTTTCATGCAAAAGCCCGCGGCGCAAACCGCGAGCTTTGCTGTATTGAAGCCAGCTGCCTTTCAGTGCGAGCGGCTGCAGCGTGAGACCGCGAAGTCAGGGTGCGCTGGCGTCCAGCAGTTCCACATCGAAGACCAGCGAGGCATTCGGCGGGATGTCGCTGCCGGCGCCGTCGGCGCCGTAGCCGAGCGCCGCAGGGATCAGCAACGTACGCTTGCCGCCCACACGCATGCCGACTACGCCCTGGTCCCAGCCGGCGATCACGCTGCCCTCGCCGAGGGTGAAGGAGAACGGCTCGCCGTGGCCGCGCGAGCTGTCGAACTCGGTGCCGTGCTTGTTGCTGGCCAGGTCGTCGTAGAGCCAGCCGGTGTATTGCACGGTGACCTTCATGCCTGGCTTGGCCTCGGCGCCGGTGCCGATCTTCTGGTCGATCACGCTGAGCTTGTCGACCTGCCCGGAGGCCTGCGCCTGCGATGCGACGGTGCAGGCGGCGAGAGCGAGCAGGGCGAGCAGGGCAAGCAACCAGCGCATGGGTGACTCCTTAAAGGGATAGAAGAAACAGGCAGATCGGAGCGGGGATTATCCGGCAATCAAACGCTGGCGTGGTCGGTCCGCGCGCTGTCGGGAATTCACGCCGGCGCATCGGTGGCGCTGCGATGTTCGTCGCGCGCCGCTTGCCACACCTCGCGCGCGGCGTCGGCGTTCATCAGCATGATGCCCGCGCCTACCACCACGTCTGGCCAGACCGAGGGCGCGAGGGCGGTGATCACGCCGGCGATCACGATGGCGATGTTGGCGAACACGTCGTTGCGTGCCGACAGAAAGGCTGCACGGGTGAGGCTGCCGCCGTGGTGGCGATAGCGCGTGAGCAGCAGCGCGCAGCCAAAATTGACGGCGAGCGCGCCCAGGCCGGTCAGCGTCAGCGGCACGGATGCCGGCGGGATCGGCAGCTGCAGCTTGCCCCACAGCGCCCACAGCGTGGCCAGCGCCGGTACCAGCAGGATTGCCGCCAGCCCCATGCCCACGCGCGCCCGCGCGCGCAGGCTCCAGCCCAGCGCGAGCAGGATCAGCAGATTGACCGAGGCGTCTTCCAGAAAATCCACGCTGTCGGCGAACAGCGAGACCGCGCCGATCGCCAGCGCCACGGCGAACTCGATGCCGAAGTAGCTGAGGTTGAGCAGGGCCACCAGCCCCACGGCGCGGCGCAGCCCGTGATCGGTAGGGGCCGCCGCGGTCACTCAGCTCACCGTTTCGGCGATGGCCATGCGCGTCAGCGGATCCACCGCGACCGCGTCAGCATCGTTCATCAGCTGCAGCTGGCCGTCCTGAATCAGGCACTGCAGGCGCATGCCACGCTGCAGCAGCGCGACCAGTTCGGCGACGGTGGCGGCCGGGATGTCCAGCACGGTGAGGTTGCGGTTGCGCCCAAGCGACGCGCCGACCTTGTTCCACCACAGCTCCGCCGCGTGGCCGCCGTAGCTGATCACCACCACCTGCCGCGCGCGGCCGCAGGCCTTGCGGATGCGCGTCTCGTCCGGCTGGCCGACCTCGATCCACAGCTCGATCTCGTCGGTATACGCCTTGCGCCACAGCGCCGGTTCGTCCTCGTCGCTGAGGCCCTTGCCGAATTCCAGCCGGTCGTCCGCGTAGAGCGCGAACGCCAGCAGCCGCAGCATCAGGCGCTCCTCGGTTTCCGACGGATGGCGGGCCAGGGTCAGCGCATGGGTGGCGTAGTAGTGCCGGTCCATGTCGCTGATCTGCAGTTCGACTTTGTAGATGGTGGCGTTGAGTGCCATGGGGCGTGCCTCGGGACAACAGCCGAATATTGTACGCGCGTGCGGCGATACGGAAGTTTGGGTGGAAGGCGACGGCAGCTTGTGCGCGCGGACTACACTCGCGCTCCATGCCTTCGTCCACCGCCCCGGCCAGCCGCGCCAGCACCGTGCATCTGCCGACCGGTGACTGGGCCAGCGTGCTCGACGCGCTGTGCGCCCGGTTCGCCGCGATCGGCCGCGAGCAGTGGCTGGACCGGATCGCTCGGGGGCGGGTGCTGGACGCGCAGGGCGTCGCGATCACGCCGCACACGCCGTACCGCGCCGGGCTGCGCATCCACTACTACCGCGAGGTGGTGGACGAGGTGCCGATCCCGTTCATCGAAAGCGTGCTGCATGTCGACGAGCACCTGCTGGTGGCGGACAAACCACACTTCCTGCCGGTGACTCCGGCCGGCGGGTTTGTCGAGCAGTGCCTGCTGCAGCGGCTGATCCGGCGCGGCCATGCCGACCCGGTGCCGCTGCACCGGATCGATCGGCTAACCGCGGGGCTGGTGCTGTTCTCGATCAACCCGGCCAGCCGTGCGGCCTACCAGGCGCTGTTTCGCGAGCGCGCGATCGTCAAGCGCTACGAGGCGCTGGCGGCATCGCTGCCGGGGCTGGCGATGCCGCTGCGGCGCTGCTCGCGCATCGTGGCGGGCGAGCCGTTTTTTCGCATGCGCGAAGTGGACGGCGAGGCGAACAGCGAGACGCGCCTCGAGGTGATCGGCCGCAGCGACGACCACTGGCGCTACGCGCTGTATCCGGTCACCGGGCGGAAGCACCAGCTGCGCGTGCAGATGGCCGCGCTGGGCGCGCCGATCCTGCACGACCCGTGGTATCCGCAGCTGGCGGACAGGGTCGCCGATGACTACCAGCGTCCGCTGCAGCTTCTGGCGCACAGCCTGGCGTTTGCCGATCCGCTCTCCGGCCAGCCGCGGCGGTTTGAGACTGCGCTGCGGCTTTCAGGCCAGCCTGCATGACTCTCGCTGCGAGCCTCGCTCCCACCACGGAATCGCGCGCCGGTGACTTGGCTCAATCCAGCGCGCCGGCGCCGAGGCGGTGGTCGAGGGTGGTGCCGGCGGCCGTGCGCAGCGCGATCCGCAGCGCGCGCTCCACGTCGGCCTGCGCCATGCTGGCGGCGCCGTGGCGCCGTGCGGCCTGCTCCGGCAGAAACGGGATATGGATGAAGCCGGCGCGCATGCCGCGCCGTTTCGCCGCCAGGTGCAGCATGGCGTAGGCGATGTGGTTGCAGACGTAGGTGCCGGCGCTGTTCGAGATCTCGGCGGGCAGGCCCTGCGCGTGCAGGGCCGCCAGCATCGCCTTGATCGGCAGCGTGCTGAAGTAGGCGGCCGGGCCGCCCGCGATCACCGGCTCGTCCAGCGGCTGCGCGCCGGCGTTGTCGGGGATGCGCGCGTCCTGCACGTTGATCGCCACCCGCTCGATCGACAGCTGGTGCCGGCCGCCGGCCTGGCCCACGCCGAGCACGATCGCCGGCGCCACCTCGCGCAGCGCCGCCTTCAGCACGCGCAGCGATCCGGCGAACTCGGTCGGCAGCTGGCGCGCCACGATCAGGTGGCCGCCGAGGCGCTGGCCGTACAGGCTGCGCACCGCCTCCCATGAGGGGTTGAGATGTTCGCCGCCGAACGGATCGAACCCGGTCAGCAGGATGCGCGGCAGGGAGGTACCCATGATGGCCTCGTCAGTCGATTCAGCGGAACACCAGCAGCCACATCAGCACGATGGTGGTGGCGAGTATCGCCAGCGCGCTGCCCACCTGGGCGCGGATCACGCCGTAGGGGCTGCGCAGCTCCAGCAGCGCCGCCGGCACCAGGTTGAAATCGGCCGCCATCGGCGTCAGCAGGGTACCGCAGTAGCCGCACAGCATGCCCATCGAGCCGAGTATCGCCGGGTCCGCGCCGTACTGGCGGATCAGCAGCGGCAGGCCGATGCCGGCCATCATCACCGGAAACGCGGCGAACGCGTTGCCCATGATCACGGTGAACAGCACCATGCCCAGCGCGAAGGCGAGCAGGCAGGCCAGCGCGCTGCCGGTGGGCAGCAGCATGCCGGCCAGTCCGGCGATGGCCGCGCCCACCCCGCTCTGCGTGAAGACCTGGCCCAGCGCGGCCAGCAGCAGCGGCAGCAGCGCGGCCCAGCCGATCGCGTCGAGCAGGCGCCGGCCTTCGGCCACGCCCTCGCGCATCGGCACGTGCGCCACCCGCGATGCGGCGAACAGCGCCACCACGCAGGCCAGCGCCAGCCCGGTCAGGGTCATCTGCGGCGCGGCAAACACGGCGTGGCCGGCGATCACCAGGTACGCGCCAAACAGCGCCACCAGCAGGGTCACCAGCGGAATCAGCAGCGCCGGCACGAACAGCCGATGCCCCAGCCGGATCGCCGACGCCAGCCGCTGCGCCGGGCTGCTGCTCTCGGGGTGCGCCTGGCGCCGCAGCCGCGGCGCCAGCAGCGCCAGCATGATCACCCCGGCCCCGGCGAGCTGCGCCGGCAGCGCGTTGCCCGCGGCCTGCTGCGCCAGCACGTAGTCGCCGCCGCCGAACAGCACGCCGAGCAGCAGCCAGAAGGCCGCGTGCCACAGGTGGCGGTCGCGCAGGTTGCGCCAGCCGGCGTAGATCAGGAACGCGGCGATCAGCCAGTAGGCGTATTCGATGCGCAGCATGCTCAGCTCGCCTCGCCGGCGCGCACGCGCGCGGCGCGGCGCTGCAGCCGGCGCTGCACCAGCCACACCCGCACCGACTGGATCACGAACGCGGCGATCGCGGTGGGCAGCGCCCACAGCGCGATCGCCAGCGGGGTCAGCGCGATGCCGTGCTGCGCGTAGAAACCCTGGATCAGCAGCACCGCGCCCAGCGCGATGAACACGTCCTCGCCGAAGAAGCGGCCGATGTTGTCGGTGGCCGCGGCGATCGCGCGCAGCTCGTCGCGGTCGGTGTCGTCCAGCGTCGGCAGGATCTTCTCCGCTGCCGCCTCGGTCATCGGCGCCAGCAGTGGGCGCACCGTCTGCGCCGCACCGGCCACGCCGGTGAGGCCGAGCATGGCCAGCAGCTGGCGCAGCAGCAGATAGCCGATCAGCAGCCGCGCCAGCGTCATTCCCTGCAGCCGCGCCATCCAGCGCTGCGCGTGTTCGCGCAGGCCGGCGCGTTCGAGCAGGCCGATCGCCGGCAGCGTCAGCACGAACAGCAGCAGCATGCGGCCGGAGACGAAGCTCTTGCCCAGCAAGGCCAGCAGCACCGGCAGCGGCAGGCCGGCCAGCAGGCCGCTGAGCAGCGCCGCGCACACCACCACCGGCACCGCGTTGAAGCGCAGCGCGAAGCCCACCACGATTACCGCGACGCCGAGCAGCGGCCAGTAATTCATGCGTGCCTCTTGCTGCGGGAGGGAAAGGAAATCATGCCGCGTCCGGCGCGACGATGCGCACGCCGGCGCTTTCCAGCGCCTGGCGCAGCGTGCCGGCAAACAGCACCGCGTGGGCGCTGTCGCCGTGCAGGCACAAGGTGTCCGCCTGCAGCCGCATGCGGCCGCCGTCGACCGTCGGCACCGCGCCCTCGCGCACCATGCCGAGCGCCTGCGCGGTCGCCTCGGCGACATCCTCGATCACTGCGCCGGTCTCGCGCCGCGGCTGCAGCGAGCCGTCGGCGCGATAACGGCGGTCGGCGAACGCCTCGGCCGCCAGCGGCAGGCCTAGCGCGCGGCCGGCCTCGAGCAGGGCCGAGCCGGCCAGCCCGAACAGCCGCAGCCGCGGATCGAAGGCGCGCACCGCGTGGGCAATCGCGTCGGCCAGCAGGCGATCGCGCGCGGCCATGTTGTACAGCGCACCGTGCGGCTTCACGTGCGCCAGCCGGGTGCCGGCGGCGCGCGCAAACGCATGCAGCGCGCCAATCTGGTACAGCGTCAGCGCGTGCGCTTCGGCCGGCGTCACGCTCATCTCGCGGCGGCCGAAACCCTGCAGGTCGGGCAGCGACACGTGCGCACCGAGCGCCACCCCGTGGGCTACCGCCTGCGCCACCGTGTCGCGCATGATCGACGGATCGCCGGCATGGAAGCCGCAGGCGATATTCGCCGAGCTGATCAGCGCGAGCAGCGCGTCGTCGTCGCCCATGCGCCAGGCCCCGAACGATTCGCCGAGGTCGCAGTTGAGGTCGATGCGCTTCATGCGGGGTGCTTCATCAGGGCGAATACTCCTCGCTCGATGCCAGTCGCCGGGCGATGACGGTCAGCAAGCGCTGCAGCCGCTGCTCGCGCGCGGCCAGCCGCGCCAGCGCCTCGTCCAGCGTGCTCTCGCGAAAGCATACGGTATCGCCGGGCCGGCGTTGCGCCAGCAGCGGCAGGTCCACCGCGGCGATCTGGCCGATGCGCGGATAGCCGCCGGTCACCGGCGCCTCGGCCAGCAGCGCGATCGGCTGGCCGGACGGCGGCAGCTGCAGCGTGCCGGGCAGCGCCGCCTCGGAGATCAGTTCCAGCGGCGCCTGCAGGCGCAGTGTATGGCCGTCCAGACGGCCGGCCGTGCGGTTGCTGTCCTTGCTCAGCACGAACCTGGCGCGGTAAAGCCGCTCCTGCGAGCCGGCCTCCAGCCGGTCGAAGTGGCTGCCGCGCAGCAGCGCCAGTGGCCGCTGGCGAAAATCGAACCACGGCTGCGGGTCGAGGCTCCAGGGCAGCATGCGGATTGCCTCGTCGCCGGCGCGCATGGGCGGTGCGGCGGCGCTGCCGAGCGGCAGCACGTCGCCGGCGCGCAGGGCACGGCCGTGCGCATGGCCGAGCCGCGCATGCAGGTCGCTGCTGCGGCTGCCGAGCAGCGGCGGCACGTCGAAGCCGCCGCGCACGGCCAGATACGCGCGGCAGCCCACGGCGATGCCGCCCAGTGTCAGCACGCTGCCGGCCGGCAGCGCGCAATGCGTCCACATCGGGATGGCGACGCCGCCGACATGGGCCACGATCGCCGCGCCGCCCAGCGCGATCACGGCAGGCTGATCGAAGCGCAGGGTGGGGCCGAGCAGGGTGCATTCGATGGCGGCCTCGCCGCGGGTATTGCCGACCAACGCGTTGACCAGCCGCCAGGCCGGTGCGTCCATCGCGCCGGCGCGCCCCACGCCCAGCGCGGCGTGGCCGGGGCGCCCGCCATCCTGCAGGCTGCTGAGCAGCCCCGGCTTGAGCACGCGCACGCTCATGCGTCGCGCTCGGTGGCCAGCGCCGCGAACGCGCCGGCGTCGATCGCCACGAAGCGCACGCGGTCGCCGGGGGCCAGCAGCGCCGGCGTGGCGCGGCGGGCATCGAACAGGCGCAGCGGCGTGCGCCCGAGCAACTGCCAGCCGCCCGGCAGCACGTCGGGATAGATGCCAGTCTGGCTGCCGCCGATCGCCACGCTGCCGGCCGGCACGCGCTGGCGCGGGTCGGCGCGGCGCGGCATCGCCAGCCGCGGATCGAGCCCGAGCAGGTAGGGAAAGCCCGGCGCGAAGCCGAGCATCGCCACGCGGTAGTCGGCGGCGGTGTGGCAGGCGATCACCTCGTCGCGGCGCAGCCCGCAGTGCGCCGCCACGTCGTCCAGATCGGGGCCGCCATCGCCGCCGTAGCACACCGGAATGCGCACTTCGCGTGACGCGCCAGCCGCCGCGGCGTGCCCGTCGAGTGCGTCCACCACGGCCGCCTGCAGGTGTCGATGGCCCGGCTCGCCGTGCGGCCCACGCCACGCCAGCGGATCGAAGCGCAGCAGCAGGCTGGCATAGGCGGGCACGCATTCCAGTGCCGGCAGACGCTGGCACAGGCAGGCCATGGCGGCATGCACGCGATCGTTGAGATCGGCGTCGATGCGCTCGCCGAAGCGCAGCAGCAGGGCATCCTCGGCCAGCGCCTCGAACTGGATGGGCGGCGCCATCGGCAGCTTACGTCGCCGGGTGCAGCAGGGCCTGGCGCAGCGCTTCCCGCCGCGCCGCCAGCTCCTCATGCGCATAGGCCAGCGCCGCGCCGTAGCCCCACACCGGGCCGGGCCACGCGGCATCGCCGATGCAGCGCGCGACGATGTGCACGTGCAGCTGGCGCACGATGTTGCCCAGCGCACCGAGATTGAGCTTGTCGCACGGCGCCACCGCACGCAGCGCCGCGGCGGCCTGGTTCACCTCCTGCCACAGCCGGGTCTGTTCGGCGGCGGCGAGGTCGCTGATCTCGACCAGGCCGGCCTGCCGCGGCACCAGGATCAGCCACGGGTAGCGCGCGTCGTGCATCAGCCGTACCTCGCACAGCGGCAGCGCGGCGACCGCGCAGCTGTCGGCGGCCAGCCGCGGATCGAGGCTGAAATCGCGCCCGCTCATGCGCCGGCCAGATGCTGCGCGAAGAACCCCAGCGTGCGCTGCAGCGCCAGCCCGGCGCTGGCCTCGTCGTACTGCGGGCCGACGTCGCGGTTGAAGCCGTGGTCGGCCGGGTAGGTGAAGACGGGCATCTGTGGCAGCAGCTCGCGGTGCCTGGCCACCATCTCCGGCGGGATGTGCCGGTCGAGTTCACCGAAGTGGAACATCAGCGGCGCCTGCGGCGGCTCGTGCAGGAACGGCAGATTGCGCGCGCCGTAGTAGCTCACCGACGGCAAGCCCAGACGCAACGCGGCCAGCAGCGCCACGGTGCCGCCCCAGCAGTAGCCGACGGTGCCGATCTTTCCCGCCGACGAAATCGCCTGCGCCGCGCTGGCGACGTCTTCCAGCGCGCGCTCCAGCCCCAGTTCGCCGACCAGCTGCTTGCCCTTGGCGAAGCCGGCCTCGTCGTAGTCCAGCTCCACCCCGGTTTCCAGATGATCGAAGAACGCCGGCGCGATCGCGGTATAGCCGTGCTCGGCGAAGCGGTCGACCACCCGGCGCATGTGCGCATTGACGCCGAAGATCTCCTGGATCACCACGATGCCGCCTTTCGGGGTGCCCTGCGGCTCGGCCAGATACGCGCCGATGCACTGGGTGCGCGTGGTGGGGAGATGGATCTGCTGGCCCATGGGTGAATCTCGTGGTGGTCGGGGCGTTGATCTTAGCTGCCGGGCAGGCATGTCGCGCTCACGTATAATCGGCGGCTGTTCGCACGCTTTCACGGTAACCCAAACCCATGTCCCAGGCGGCACACAAGATCGGTTTCGTCAGCCTTGGTTGCCCCAAGGCGCTGGTCGATTCGGAGCGAATCCTGACCCAGCTCAAGGTCGAGGGCTACCAGATCGTGCCCAGCTACGGCGAGGCCGATGCCGTGGTGGTGAACACCTGCGGCTTCATCGACGCGGCGGTGCAGGAGTCGCTCGACTCGATCGGTACCGCGCTGCACGAGAACGGCAAGGTGATCGTCACCGGCTGCCTGGGCAAGCGCGAGGCGCTGATCCGCGAAGCCTATCCCGAGGTGCTCTCGATCAGCGGCCCGCAGGACTACGCCAGCGTGATGAATGCGGTGCACCAGGCGTTGCCGCCCAGGCGCAACAAGTTCATCGACATCGTGCCCGACACAGGGGTGAAGCTGACCCCGAAGCACTATGCCTACCTGAAGATCTCCGAAGGCTGCAATCACCGCTGCAGCTTCTGCATCATTCCTTCCATGCGTGGCGATCTGGTGTCGCGACCGGTGGACGAGGTGCTGCTGGAAGCCGAGCGGCTGGTCAAGGGCGGCGTGAAGGAGCTGCTGGTGATCTCGCAGGACACCAGCGCCTATGGCGTCGATGTGAAATACGCCGAGCGCCCGTGGCGCGGCAAGACATATCGCACGCGCATGACCGAGCTGTGCGAAGGCCTGTCCGAGCTGGGCGCATGGACGCGGCTGCACTATGTCTACCCGTATCCGCACGTGGACGAGCTGATGCCGCTGATGGCGCAGAACCATAACGGCATGCCAAAGATCCTGCCGTACCTGGACATCCCGTTCCAGCACGCCAGCCCGCGCATCCTGAAACTGATGAAACGCCCGGGCAATATCGACCGCACGCTGGAGCGCATCCAGAACTGGCGCAGGGCGGTGCCGGACATCACCCTGCGCAGCACCTTCATCGTGGGTTTTCCGGGCGAGACCGATGCCGAGTTCGAGCAGCTGCTCGACTTCCTGCGCGAGGCCGAACTCGACCGCGTGGGCGCGTTCGCGTACTCGCCGGTGGATGGCGCCAGGGCCAACGCGCTGCCCGATCCGGTCAGCGAGGAGCTGAAGGAGGATCGCCTCGAACAGTTCATGGCAGTGCAGGCGGAAATCTCCGCCGCCAAGCTGCAGCGCAAGCTCGGTCGCCGCATCACCGTGCTGGTCGATACGGCTGGCGCCGATGGCGCGGTGGCACGCTCGGCCGCGGATGCGCCGGAGATCGACGGCAGCGTGCATATTTCAGACGGCCAGAAGCTCAGGCCAGGCCAGTTCGTCGAGGTGCTGGTGGAAAGCGCCAGCGAGCACGACCTGCACGCGCATCTCGCCGGCTGAGCCATGCGCTACCACGCACCCGCCCGCGTAGCGGTGGATCCGGCGGTGTTTGCGCGGCTGCCGCTGGCGGCGTGGCGTGACTACGCGGCATGGCTCGAAGACGCCGAATGGCCGTCCATGCAGCGTCTCAACGACCAACTGCCCGCGGCGGCGGCGACGCGCTTCGTGGCGCAGACGCCGGCACTGCTCGCCGATGGCCTGCACTACGAGCAGCGCATCGCCGAGCGCGGCCAGATCGCCACCCGCGCCGGCAACTGGCACGACCTGCTGAACGCGCTGGTCTGGCTGCGCCATCCGGCCATCAAGCAGGCACTGAACCGCCGGCAGATGGCCGAGGTTGCCCGCGTCGGTCCCAAGCTGCGCTCACGCGCGCAATACGCCATGACGCATTTCGACGAGGCCGGCGTGTTGGTGCTGCTGCGCGATCCCGCACTGCTGGCGCTGTGGGACGCGCACGACTGGCACGGCCTGTTCTGGCGCCGGCGGCAGGCATGGCTGGACGGCGCGATCAAGATCGACGTGTTCGGCCATGCGCTGCTGGAGCACGCCCTGACTCCGGACAAGCTGCTGGTCGGCAAGGCGCTGGTTTTTGTGGCCAACAGCGATGCCGATATCGGGCAGCTGCGCGCTGCCTGTACACAGGCGATCGACGCCGGGGTGGTGCTGAGCGACCCGCTGCAGCTGCGGCCTCTGCCACTGTCGGGCATCCCGGGCTGGCGCGCCGACAGCGAGGCGGAGGCGTTTCATCTCAACGCCGCGTGCTACCAGCCGCGTCGGCCCGGGCGAAGCTATCCACCGCCGCAGGAACTTGCAGCGCGCAATGGTGTGACGGCGGTCGCGTGCGCCGGCGTGCGCAGTTCCGACGGCGGGTTGTCGGGCGAGTACACTGAAAACCTTGAACTCACGCCATGGCAAGCCTTGGCCGGCTCACACACCGATTGGGAAGGGTGACCATGGACGCCGAACGGATCGTGCTGATCGTCGATGACGATCATGCGGTGCTGGAAACGATGCAGATGCTGCTGGAGGGCAAGGGCGGCTTCCGCGTGTACTGTGCGGTGGGTTCGCACGATGCCACCCACTGCCTGTCGGCGCACACGCGCGTCGATATCGTGATCGCCGACGTGATCCTGACCGGTGAAATCAACGGCATCGAGATCTGTCACCGGGCCCGGCGCCAGCATCCGCAGGTCGCCCTGGTAGTGATCTCCGCCGACCCGAAGATCGACCTGGAGCTGCTGCCCGGGCACAGCGTTTATCTGCGCAAACCGTTTGGTGGCGACGATCTGCTGCAGGCCATCGAGCAGGCGCAGTCGCTGACGGCCTGACCGCCGCATGGGGCGCTCTAATGCCCCCAGGTGGCGAACATCACGACGGCGGCTGCGCCCATCGCGGCGGTGGCCAGCCAGCCGAAGATCTTCAGCGGCCAGCCAATGGTGAACTTGCCCATCACCTGCTTGTGCGAGCTCATCAGCATCATCACGATCATCAGTGGCACGGCGGTGACGCCGTTGACCACCGCGCTCCAGTACAGCGCCTTGATCGGATCGAGCGGGGTCAGGTTGAGCGCCATGCCGGCGAGGCTGGCCACGATCAACACGCCGTAGAAGAACTTCGCCTGATGCGGCTTGTGCTCCAGTCCGCTGCGCTTGCCGAATGCGCCGGATGCCGCATAGGCGGTTGCGCCTGCCAGAACAGGTACCGCCAGCAGGCCGGTGCCGATGATGCCGGCGGCGAACAGCGCGAACGCCAGGTCGCCGGCCAGCGGCCGCAACGCCTCGGCTGCCTGCGAAGAGGACTGGATGTCGGTCTTGCCGTGCGCATGCAGCACCACCGCCGCGGTGAGGATGATGAAAAACGCGATCAGGTTGGAATAGATCATGCCCACCGTGGTGTCGATGCCGATGCGGCGCAGCGCGTTCGGTGCCTGCTTCGGTGCCCGTCGCAGCGACTTGCGCAACCGGGTCGTGCCGATCTCCTCGACCTCCTGCGAGGCCTGCCAGCAGAAAAGATAGGGGCTGATGGTGGTGCCGAGCAGGGCGACCAGGCCGACCGCATAGGCGGCGCTCCAGGTGATCGGCGGCAGCACCACGCTTTTCAGCACGTCCGGCCACGGCACGTGGATCACCAGCACCGTCCCCACGTAGGCGAACAGGCTCAGCGTGAGCAGCTTGAGGATCGGCGAATAGCGCGAGAACGGAATGAAGATCTGCAGCACCAGTGACACCACCGCGAAGCCTGCGGCATAGGCCAGCGCCGGGCCGCCGATCAGCAGCTTCAAGGCGGCGCCCATGGCACCGATGTCCGCCGCCAGATTGATCACGTTGG
Source organism: Pseudomonadota bacterium (assembly GCA_021793575.1). Taxonomy (GTDB): domain Bacteria; phylum Pseudomonadota; class Gammaproteobacteria; order Xanthomonadales; family Rhodanobacteraceae; genus Rhodanobacter. Next base: position 46,704 of record JAJYSM010000009.1, on the reverse strand, counting down.
CCACGAAGATCGACACCGCCAACGTGTACACCAGCGGATGCGGATAGTGCTTGCGCATGCCGTCGAGCAGGCCGTGGCCGGTGACCCGCCCGATGCCGGCGCTGATCGCCTGGATCGCGATCATCAGTGGCATCGTCAGCACGATGCACCACAGCATGCCGTAGCCGAAGGCTGCGCCCACTTGCGAGTAGGTGGCGATGCCGCTGGGGTCGTCGTCCGCCGCGCCGCTGATCAGCCCGGCATTCAATTTACCCAAGAAGCGGGTGTCCGACTCGCTGTCCTGGTGGTCGCCTTGCGTGTCCATGAAACTGTCTCCGCTGCGTGGTCCGGCACCAGCGCCGCACCGAGCTTGGCGTACGGGATGGAATACCCCAGGTGGCCGGAGCATCCGTGCTCCGGTGCGTGGAAAACGTGAACGCGCACGAGTGCAATCCGCGGCTGCCCCTGGCATGCGCAGGGAGGTCGCGTCATTCCTGTATGTGGCTCAGCGCGAGTCAGCCAGCACCTGGATCGCCACCTCACCGAGGACCACCTGCTGGCCCGCGTGAATCTTGCAGGTCTTGCGCAGCTCCATCTTGCCGTCCACCGTCACCGCACCGCTGGCCACGATCGCCTTGCCGGCACCACCGCTGTCGCACAGGCCCGTCAACTTGATCAGCATGTTCAGTTCGACGTAGTCGCCTTCGAGTTCGAATTCGATGTTTTGCATGGTTTTCCGGCTTTCAGAGAATGGCTCAGGATCGCACGCTTTCGGCGCGGCAGCAGGTGATCTGCCGCTGACATCATCCGGCAGTGCCAGAAACGCGAACCAGGGTTTGTCCTGCTCACCGGCAAACGTCGCCGCGTCATCCAGGATGCCCAGCAGGATCTCGAAATCCGCCGCGGCCGCGCGGCGCAGCCCGTCGGCATGCTCGAACAGCAGCACGTGGCCCCACGCCGGCAGCCAGCCGAGGTCGCGCAGGCAGTCGGCCAGCGCATCCCAGTTGTGGCCGAAGCTGGCGGGCAAGGTAAGCGCCAGCGCCAGTCGCTGCAACAGCACGTGGCGGTCGTGGCAACCGTCCAGATCGATGCGGCATACCTGCAGTTCGTCGCGGGCGGCGGTGCGCGCCAGCCGTCCGAGATCGTCGTCGCCGACGAAGTAGACGCCGTTCTGGGCTGGCCGGGTCAGCTCCGGATCAAAGCCGCGCGCACTCATTGGCGCCTCCCGAAGCGGCGGAAGCTGCGGTAGTGATCGTCGGTGTAGTAGTAGACCGCCGGCGGCGTGCCGCCGGTGATGATGCGCCGCGCCCCGCGGGTGCCGGCGCCGGGCGTCGGCACCGTGTATTCGCGGTAGTAGCCGCGCGGCTGCGCTGGCAGCCGGTGCTCGTAGTTGCCGAACACCATGCCGTCCTGCCGATACGCGAACGGGCCGCCGCGGGCGATCGCGGCCAGCGTGGCCGTGGCCTCCGGCGGCAGGAACGCCAGTCGCCCCGAAGTCGTGTCGGCCGTGGTGGTGCCGGCCGCGGCGCCGGCCGGCGCCGCGCCATGCTGCTGCCACAGCACTCCGGCCACCACCATCGCAACGAGCAGCAGCACAGAGTTGAGACGACGCATGCGGATTCGCCGGCAGGGAAAACGGAGCCGAGCTTGATGCGACAGCCGCTGCCGATCAACCGGCAGGTGACAGCGCTGCGCGATTGCCGGATGCTGGCGCACCTCCACAGCGCCAGCGCAGGCCTTCGCCATGATCGGTTACGTCACCCTCGGCAGCAACGACCTGGCGGCTGCCGCCACGTTCTATGACGCGTTGCTGGGCGAACTGGGCGCCACCCGGCTGATGGAAACCGGGCGCTACATTTTCTGGGGCGTCTCGATGCAACAGCCCAGCCTGTGCGTGATCACGCCGTTCGACGGTGCGCCGGCCACCATCGGCAACGGCGGCATGGTGGCGCTGGTGGTGGATGGCCGCGACAAGGTCGATCGCCTGCACGCGAAGGCACTCGCGCTGGGCGGCAGCGACGAGGGCGCGCCGGGCGATCGCGGCGGCGGCTTCTACGCCGGCTACTTCCGCGATCCGGAAGGCCACAAACTCAACGTGTTCTGCACCGGTTGAGTCGTTCGGCGCCGCGACGTGCCGGCATTCAACGGCTGCCGTGGCGCCACGTCGCGCGCGGCGGCCACCGCTCGGCCATGCTGAGGCAGGCGATCAGCCATGCCGCTGCGAGCGCGTAGCCCGCCAGCACGTCACTCAGGTAGTGCACCTGCAGCAGAATCCGGCTGAGCCCGGTCAGCGCCACTAGCATGGCGGCCGTGGCGATCAGCAGGCGCTGCCGCCCCGGCTCGATCTGCCGCAGCAGCAGATGCGCCAGCAGGCCGTAGAACACCAGCGAACCGGCCGCATGTCCACTGGGAAAACTCCAGCCGGAGGCAACCATGTAACCATGCCCGTCCAGCGGACGGGGGCGCCGGAAGCACGCCTTGAGCGATTCATCCAGCAGCACGATGCCGGCCAGCGTGAAGCACCATAATGCCAACTGCCGCCAGTGGCGAGCCACGGCCAACCATCCAGCGACGACCGCGGCCGCCAGCGCCAGCAGCTTCGGATCGCCCACTTCCGTGAGCGAGGCGATGATCCGCAGCGCCGGCAACGGCAGTGCCTGATGCAGCTGCTGCGCCAGCGCGATATCGAAGCGCACCAACCCGGCATGCTGCTGCACGCCCACCGCCAGCACGATGAAAAGCAGCAGCATGACCAGCGCGGCCAGCGCGCGTGCCGCCAGCTGCGCCCCGCGCGTGCGCTGGTGGTCGGCATGCGGCGCGCGCGGTCGCCAGGCCAGGCCGGCACCCAGTGACACCGCGATCAGCAGCGCCGCCGCCAGTGGCAGCGCGTGGCGGCTGATCCATGCGGCAGACTGTTCCATGCAAACTCCGTGGGCGATGGGTGACCCGGTATGATCGGCGACGGATCGGCGCCAGTCGAGGCGCAGCCCGGGCAGTGGTGGGAGCGACTTCAGTCGCGCTGTTTTGGCACTTCGGTGGCATCAAAGCAGGAGTATCGCGACTGAAGTCGCTCCCACTGGAGGGCTGGATGATTCGAGATGCCCTCCCGTTGCTGGCGTCGGCTGTGATTTGCCGCGATAGTCATGCGCCTTGATCCCCGCGGAGCGTATGCGATGTCCCTGCGAAGCCTGTCCCCGCGCGTGGCCGCCTGCTGCGCCCTGCTGGCCCTGACTGCCGGCGCCTGGGCGCGGGCGCCGGCAGCGCCGCCCGCGACATTGCCGATCAGCATGCGCGACACGGTGCGGCCGCTGCTGCCCGCGCAGCTGCAGGACTTCGACGCCTACGTCGAGCGCGTGCGCAAGACCTTCGACGTGCCCGGCATCGCGGTGGCGATCGTCAAGGACGGCCAGGTGGTGATGGAGCAGGGTTTCGGCCGGCGCGAGATGGGCCAGCCGGCACGCGTCGATGCGCACACGCTGTTCGCGATCGCCTCCAACACCAAGGCGTTCACCGCCGCGGCGCTGCAGCAGCTGGCCGAGCAGGGCAAGCTGAAGATGGACGACCGCGTGATCGACCACTTGCCGTGGTTCCGCATGTCCGATCCGTACGTCACCCACGAGATGCGCATCCGCGACCTGCTGGCGCATCGCAGCGGCCTGTCGCTGGGCGCAGGCGACCTGCTGTACTGGCCGCCCACGTCCTACACCACCAAAGAGGTGGTCCAACGACTGCGCCACGTACCGCTGGCACACGGCTTCCGCAGCCATTACGCGTACGACAACATCCTGTTCGCGGTGGCCACGCTGGTGATCGAGCAGGCCTCTGGCCAGAGCTACGCCGACTACGTGCGCCAGCACATCTTCCAGCCGGTCGGCATGCACGAGTCGCTGATCGACAAGACCTACCTCAAGCCTGGCATGGACGTGGCGATGGGCCATGCGATGGCCGACTTCACGCGGCTCGAACCGGTGCCGCCGATGGCCTGGCTCAACGATCCCGGTGCCGGCGGCATCTACGCCAGCGTGCACGACATGGCCAAATGGATGAACGTGCAGCTGGCCGCTGGCGCGCTGCCGGCGGCGGCCGACGGCAAGCCGCGCCGGCTGTTTTCCGCGGCGAGTCGCCACCAGATGTGGTCGATGCTGACGCCGATCGACATCGGCAAGCCGCCGATCCCCGAGCTGGCGCCGCTGATGCCGGACTTCTACGGCTACGGCGAGGGCTGGTTCCTGTCCGACTACCGCGGCCAGCGACTGGTCTGGCATACCGGCGGCTGGCCGGGCATGGTCTCGCGGGTGACGCTGGTGCCGGGCCTGCATCTGGGCGTGGTGGTGCTGACCAACCAGGAGTCCGGCGCCGCCTTCAACGCGGTGACCTGGCGCGTGCTCGATGCCTACCTCAACCCGGGCACGAAGACCGACTGGGTCGCGGTGTACGCCAAGGCGGTGAAAAAGTTCGATGCCAGCGCCGACAACAGCCTGGCGACGCATGCAAAGGATCGCGACAAGGCCAGCCAGCCGTCGCTGCCGCTGGCAAAGTACGCCGGCACCTACCGCGACCCCTGGTACGGCGACGTCGTCATCCGCGACGAAGGCGGCAAGCTGCGCCTGCGCTTCAGCAAGACCGCGCAGCTGATCGGCACGCTGACGCCGTGGCAGCACGACAGCTTCGTGGTGCGCTGGGACGACCGCGCGCTCAACGCCGATGCCTTCGTCAGCTTTGCACTGGATGCCGACGGGGTGATCACCGCGATGCGCATGCAGCCGATCTCGCCGCGGACCGATTTCAGCTTCGACTTCCAGGACCTGCGGCTGGTGCCGGTGCCGGCCACAGCGGCGGCTTCCGACTGAGCCATCCTCCGGCGCGCCGGCCGCCGGTGCTGCTACGCTGCATCGCCTTCTTCAGGGGAAATCCACCATGCGTTACCGTCGTCATGTGGTTGCCGTGCTGCTGGCGTTTGGATGGCTGATCGGCGCGGCCCAGGCGCGCACCGAGGCCGTGCCGACCCACCGCTTTTTCCATCTGCAGCTGGGCGCGGCCTTTACCCGGCCCACCGCCGGACGCCTGCTGCTGTTCGCAATGGACGCGAAAACCGCCGAGGCTGAGGCGCGCGCCGAATCCGGCGGCAAGAGCAGCGCGGTGGACGACGTCGACGCCAATCCGTTCCGCGCCACCCAGACCAGCGTGGCCGCGCGCGAGGTGAGCCGCTGGGTGCCGGGGCAGACGATCGACCTGGACGCTGACCAGCGGGCGTTTCCGGCCGGCTACTCGCAGCTGCCGCCGGGCGACTACTACGTGCAGGCGGTGCTCGACGTCGACCACAGCTACAACTATCTGGGGCGCAGTGCCGGCGACCTGGTCAGCGCGGTGGAAAAGATCCACCTGCCCACCGCCAGCATCCCCACCCTGACCCTGGTCAAGGCGCTGCCGGTGGAGGATCCCTGGGAACTGCCCGCCACGGCGTCCGCGGGCGAGCGCGTAGCGCTGGCCACGGCGCATCGACATGCCACGCTGATCGATTTCACCAGCCCGTCGCTGAGCGCCTTCTGGGGTCGCCCGATCGCCATGAAGGGCTGGGTGCTGACGCCGCCGGGCTACGATGCGAAGGCGGCCAGGCGCTATCCCGTGGTGTATTACACGCAGGGCTTCGGCGGCAACAACGACCGCGTGACTGAGCCGCTCAGCGAGGTCTACAGCGCGATGGCCAAGCGTCAGATGCCGCCGATGATCTGGGTGTTCCTGGACGAGTCCAGCCCCACCGGCACGCACGAGTTCGCCGACTCGGTCAACAACGGGCCGTGGGGCCATGCGCTGACTGCCGAACTGATTCCGCAGCTGGAGTCGCAGTACCGCATGGATGGCCGTCCAGACGGCCGTTTCCTCAACGGCCATTCCTCCGGTGGCTGGGCCACGCTGTGGCTGCAGACGCGCTACCCGAAAATCTTCGGCGGCACCTGGTCGACCTCACCCGATCCCAGCGACTTCCACGACTTCACCAGCATCGACCTGTACGCGCCGCAGGCCAACGTCTACCACCGGCCCGACGGCTCGCCCTGGCCGCTGGTGCGCGATCACGCCAAGGTGCTCGGCACCTTCGAGCAGTTCGCCAGACTCGAGCGCGTGCTGGGCTCCTACGGCGGCCAGCTCTCCTCGTTCGACTGGGTGTTCTCGCCGCGCGGCAAGGACGGCCGGCCGGAGTCGATGTTCAACCGCGACACCGGCGCCGTCGATCCGGCGGTGGTCGCCTACTGGCGCGACCACTACGACATCGCGTGGCGGCTGCAGCACGACTGGCCGCAGTTGAAGCCGGACCTCGACGGCAAGATCCACCTCTACGTGGGCACCGCCGACACCTTCTATTTGGACGGCGCCGCGCACAGGCTGCAGGCCGTGCTGGACGGCCTGCACGCGAAGTCGAGCTTCCATTTCCTGCCCGGGCGCACGCACTTCGACCTGTACACCATCGGCAACGACCGCCAGGGCCTGCTGAAGCAGATCAGCTGGCAGATGTACGCCATCGCCCGTCCGCATTCGACCCTGCGCGCGCCGGCGCCGTGAGCCTGAGGCTGGCGCGAAGCGATGAATGATGGCCTGATCACACTGTGACCTGGGCACCTGGCCGGATGCCGCTATCGCTTCGTTCCGAACCGTCACCCCAGCCCCTCGCCCGCCGGGAGCGGGGCTGGGTGCGGTCGAACTTCCGCGCTGGCTTGCCCGCGCCGCCTCGGTGTCTTGAGCCGGGAATTCGCCGAGAAGCCAGCGGTGCCGCTGGGTCAACATCGGCGAGATGCTGCAAGCACCGCCGAAGTAGTCCGTGTGTCTATGGCTTGTCGATGGGCTCGGCGCTGCTGGCGGGCAGCGTGCGCACCAGCATGTCCTGCGGCCGGATCAGCGGCAGTTTCTCCTCGCGCAGCCGCTCCAGGATGCGGAACAACAGATCGCTCTTGACCCCGCTGGCGTCGCGCGGGCTGTTGGTATAGGCGTAGGCGCTGAACACCATGCAGTTGGCGTCGATGCTGTCCAGCTGCACCAGCGGCGCGGGCGCGCCCAGGGTGACGTCGTGCTCGTGCAGGGCTTCCAGGATGATGGTGCGCGCGCGGTTGGCGTCGGTATCCAGCGGCATCGGCAGCTTGAAGCTCACCCGTCCGAGCGCGTTGGCCAGCGTCACGTTGCGCACGTTCTGGGTGATCAGCTGCGAGTTCGGCACGATCATGGTGGAGCGGTCCCACAGCTGGATCTCGGTGGCGCGCACGTTGATGCGGCGGATGTCGCCCTCGACGCCGTTGAGGCTGACCCAGTCGCCCACCTTCACCGGCCGCTCGGCCAGCAGGATCAGCCCGGAGATGAAGTTCTGCACGATCGCCTGCAGGCCGAAGCCGATGCCCACCGACAGCGCGCTGACGATCCACGCGATGCTCTTCAGGTCCACATGCAGCGCGGCGAGCGTCAGCACGAACACCAGCATGCCGCCGAGGTAGCCGAGCAGGGTGACGACGGAGTCCTGCATGCCACGTTCCATCGTGGTGGTCGGCAGCAACTGGTCGGTCAGCCAGCGCTTGAGCGTGCGCAGCAGGGCCAGCCCCACCGCGAACACCAGCACGCCAGTGAGGATGCTGCCCGGCTCGATCGGCAGGTCGCCCAGCTTGAGGCTGCCGAAGGTCTGCATGGCGCTGGCGATCAGGTCGCTGGGGCCGGCGCCGAACGGCGCCAGCACGATGGCGGCGGCCAGCAACAGCAGCAGGATGCGGCTGACGCCGCCGAGCACGATCGCCGCCTGCTCCAGCGTGTTCGGCGACAGCGCGAACGCCGCCTGCAGCCGCTGGCCGCTGCGGCCCTGCGGCGACAGCAGGGTATCGAACAGGTCCTGCACCAGGTGGATCAGCAGGTACAGCGTGCTCACGATCACGCCGACCCACAGCATCTGCCGCGCCACGAAATAGGCCAGTGCGATGAAACCGGTGGCCACGCCGAGCCAGCTGATGACCACGCCGACTGCGGCGGCGATGCCCAGCAGCCCCACCCACAGGTGCCGCTGCGCCGGTACGGCCTCGTCGGCGAGCAGTGCGTGGTGCGGGCGACGCAGGCGCAGCAGCGCCACGCCGAACAGGCCGCTGATCACCAGCGCGATCAGACCGCGCGCGGCCACCGTGGCAGGCAGGCTGGAGCCGATCGTGCGGCTGACCCGTTCGAACAGCCCGAGCAGCAGGGCCGACGCGCCCAGCAGCCACGGAAACGGCCGCAGCCGCTGCGCGGTGCGGTCCGACATTGGCGGCAGCCGCCAGCTGGGCCGCTTGGCCGAGAGCAGCGCGCGGCCCAACCCGGTCACAAACGCGGCGAAAAACACCAGTCGCACCAGCGCCGCGGCGAGCGTGTCCAGATCCGGGTCGAGGATGTCGTTCCAGTTGATGCCAAGGTACACCAGCTGCGCGGCCAGCCCGGTGGTGATCACCGAGCTCAGCGCCACTGCGGTGGCCATCGCGCTGCGGCGCAGGCGGCCGTCCGGCACGCGGCGCGTGGCCAGCACGCGCAGCATCCGCTCCAGCAGCCAGCGGCCCACGCCGAGCAGCAGCGCGGCAGCGATCAGGCACAGCAACAAGGGCAGGCGATTGGGCGGCAGCCACGCCTCGTTCCAGGCATCGCGGCAGCGCGTACCAAGCTCCTGCAGGCGCAGCCGGTCGTCCGGAAAGGTGCGCGCCGGTTCGGCCCAGAACGCGCTGCTGAAGGGCGAGGCGGTGCGCGATGCCAGCCGCGCCTGAAACTGGTCGTTGCGCATGCCGGTGATCTGCGCGGCCAGCTGCAGCGCATTCTGGCTCAGCAGCTGCGCCTGCTTGATCTGTGCGTCCAGGTCGGCGCTGGCCCTGTTCAACTGGCGCCGCTGTGCGCTCACGCTCGGCGCCTCGGCCGGCGCGCCCTTGGCCGGCGGCGGCCCCAGCACGGTCAGCTGCGCCTGCAGCGCCGACATCTGCGGCGCCAGGCTGCTGGCCAGCTCGCTGGCGTGATCCTGCACGGTGAGTGCGGTGTTGCGCAGATCCGCCAGCGGCGCCTCGGCGCCCTTGTCTTTCAATGCGCTGCGCACCGCGTCCAGCTGGTGACCGAGCTGATCCAGACTCTGCGCCGGGGTGGCCGCCGGGGCGGTGGCGGACGGACTGCTGCTCTGCGCATGCAGCGGCGTGAGGCCAAGGGTCAGCAGCAACAGCAGGAAGTAACGCGGCAGGTTGGGCATCCGGGCATGATCGGAGCGCAGCCGCAGCGGGTCAATCGCCGTGAGCCGATGTGAGGCATCGCGCGGCGGTTGGCATTCAGGCTGCCGAACTGCCGCCGCGCTCGGCCAGCGGGCCCACGCGCAGGCGGCTTCAAGCACAATGCCCGTCCGCGCAACGCTGGACGGCCCATGATCTTCCGCTGGTTCGAATCGCTCATCGACGCCTTCAGGGAGCCGTCCGACGCCATGCCGCCGGCGTCGGTGTGGCGCTTCTACGCGTTCTACCTGCGCCAGGTGTGGCCGGTGTTCGCGGCCACCATCGTGGTGGGTTTCGGCGTGGCGATCGTCGAGGTGTCGCTGTTCGGCTTCATCGGCAGCATCGTCGACATGACCCGCGGCGTGCCGGGCGCGGCGTTCTTCCGCCAGCACGGGCGCGAGCTGCTGTGGATGGGCGCGGTGGCGCTGTTCGCGCGGCCGCTGCTGAACAGCCTGCACGACCTGCTGGTGAACCAGGCGATCGTGCCCAGCCTGACCAACCGCATCCGCTGGCAGAACCACCGCTACGTGATCCGTCAGAGCCTGGGCTTCTTCCAGAACGACTACGCCGGGCGCATCGCCAACCGCATCATGCAGACCGGCGCCAGCCTGCGCGAGTCGGCGGTGCAGATCGTCGACGCGCTGTGGTACGTGATCATCTACACCGGCAGCGCGATCGTGCTGTTCGCCCAGGCCGACGTGTGGCTGGCGCTGCCGCTGGTGGTGTGGGTGGCGGGCTACGTGGGGCTGCTGGCGTGGTTCATCCCGCGCATCAAGCAGCGCTCGTGGAAGGCGTCGGAGGCGAAGTCGAAGCTGATGGGGCGCATCGTCGACGGCTACAGCAACGTGCTCACGCTGAAGCTGTTCGCGCATACGCGGCGCGAGGAGGCCTACGTGGCCGAGGCGATGGCCGAGCAGACCGGCAAGCTGCGCGGCATGACCCGCCTCACCACTGCGATGGACGCCAGCATCACCATCCTCAACGGCTTCCTGATCACCGGCACCTCGGGGCTGGCGATCTGGCTGTGGAGCGAGGGCAAGGTGACGGTGGGCGCGATCGCGCTGTCGACCGGGCTGGTGATCCGCATCAACAACATGTCTGGCTGGATCATGTGGGTGGTCAACGGCATCTTCGAGAACGTGGGCACCGTGCAGGACGGCCTCACCACCATCGCGCAGCCGCGCGCGGTGCAGGACCGCGACGGCGCGCTGCCGCTGCAAGTGACCCACGGCGCGGTGCGCTTCGAGCACATCCACTTCCATTATGGCAAGCAGGGCGGGGTGATCGCGGGGCTGGACCTGGCCGTGCGCGCGGGCGAGAAGATCGGCGTGGTCGGGCCGTCGGGCGCGGGCAAGTCCACCCTCGTCAACGTGCTGCTGCGGCTGTACGACCTGGAGGGCGGGCGCATCCTGATCGACGGCCAGGACGTGGCCCAGGTCAGCCAGGAAAGCCTGCGCTCGCAGATTGGCGTGGTCACCCAGGACACCTCGCTGCTGCACCGCTCGATCCGCGACAACCTCCTATATGGCCGTCCGGACGCGAGCGAGGCGCAGATCCTCGACGCCGTGCGCAAGGCGCGCGCGGACGAGTTCATTCCGCAGCTGCTCGACAGCGAGGGCCGCCATGGTTACGACGCATTGGTCGGCGAGCGCGGCGTCAAGCTCAGCGGCGGCCAGCGCCAGCGCATCGCGATCGCCCGCGTGCTGCTGAAGGATGCGCCGATCCTGGTGCTCGACGAAGCCACCTCGGCACTCGACTCCGAAGCCGAGGCGGCGATCCAGGACAGCCTCGACCTGCTGATGCAGGGCAAAACGGTGATCGCGATCGCGCACCGCCTCTCCACCATCGCCCGCATGGACCGGTTGGTGGTGCTGGACAAGGGCCGCATCGTGGAGAGCGGCACCCACGCCGAGCTGATCGCGCACGAAGGGCTGTATGCGCGGCTGTGGGCGCGTCAGACCGGCGGCTTCGTGGCGGCGGAGGACGCGCTGGCGTAGGCGCCATGGCGGGTCGGCACAGCCTGGACTTCGCTCCGTTGCGCGCAGGCGAACTGCCGCTACCGCCTCACGACCACGACGCCGGCGGTGTCCAGGCGGCCGCCCATGCCGGGATCGCCGGCGCCGGCATCGGCTGGGCGATCACGTAGCCCTGCAGCTGGCGGCAGCCCAGCGAGAGCAGCAGCTTGCCCTGCGCCTCGGTTTCGACGCCCTCGGCGATCACGGTGATGCCGAGCAGCCGCGCGGTGGTGATGATGCCGGCGGCGATGGCGATGTTGCGCGATTCCACCTGGATATCGCGCACGAAGCTCTGGTCGATCTTCAGCGTGCCCACGTCCATCTGCTGGATATGGCTGAGCGAGGCGCTGCCGGTGCCGAAGTCGTCCAGGCTGACCTGCACGCCGCATGCACGGCACTGTTCGATCACCAGGTGCGCGCGCGCCGGATCGAGCAGCGGGCCGGTCTCGGTGATCTCGATGCCCAGCATGCCCGCCTCGACTTCAGGGTGCGCGGCGAGCGCCTGCTGTAGATCCTGCACGAAATCCGGATGCATCAGATGCCGCGTGCTGATGTTGACCGCCACCGGCAGCCGCAGTCCCGCCGCGAGCCAGCCGGCGCAGGTGCGCAAGGCGGCATCGAGCACGAAGCGGCCGATCGGGCGTGCCAGCACGGCGTCGTCCAGCGCGTGCTGGAACAGCGCCGGCGACAGCAGGCTCCGTGCGCCGTCGCGCAGGCGCAGCAGCGCCTCGGCGCCCATCACGCGGCCACCGCGGTCGGCGTCGATGGCCACGATCGGCTGAAACAGCAGCACCAGGCTGCCGTCGTCAAGCGCGCTGATGATGCGCGCGCGCATCAAGCGCTGCTCGGCGTCGACCTGCTCCAGCGCCGCGGAATACAGCAGGCTGCGGTCACGCCCCATCTCCTTGGCGGCGTACATGGCGTAGTCGGCATGGCGCATCAGCGTCTCCGCCACTGCGTCGTCCACCGGATACACGGTCCAGCCGATGCTGGCGGACAGCCGCAGCTGCCCGCCGCTCCACGGCAGCGGCTCGCGCATCGCCACCAGCAGGCCGCTGCTCAGCTGCTGCCTTTCCTGATCGCTGGCGAGATCGGCCAGCAGCAGTGCGAATTCGTCGCCACCGAGCCGAGCCACCACGTCGCCATCACGCAGCGCGGCGGTGATGCGGCGGGCGACTTCGCGCAGCACCTCGTCGGCGGCGGCATGGCCGAGCTGGTCGTTGATGTGCTTGAAGCCGTCCAGGTTCAGTACGCCCACCCCGAGCAGCGTGTGATGCCGCCGCGCCAGGCCCAGGCAGCGCTCCAGCCATTCCAGGAACAGCCGCCGGTTGGGCAGGCCGGTGACCGCATCGTAGTAGGCCAGCCGCTCGACCTCGGCGGCCTGCGCCTTGCTCTCGGTGATGTCGACGTGATGCCACACGCGGCCATGCGGCTGCTGGTCGATGATGATTGGCGCGAAGCTGCGCAGATAGGTGCGGCCGCGGCTCATCAGCAGCTCGTCACCTTCTATCGGTACACCACCAAGCAGCAGGGCGCGCACGCGCTCAAGCTCGCGCTCGGGGTTGGCATAGGCCGGGCGAGTGCGCTCCTGCAACGTCACCGAGCACATGCCGACCAGCTGCTCCGGCGCTTCGTCCAGATCGAACAGCCGGCAGAACGTGGCGTTGCAAAACTGTACGCGATCGCTCACGTCCATCACCAGGATGCCCGCATAACGGTTCGCCAGGATCGCCTGGAAACGACGCAGGTTGAGGCGCAGTTCCTGCTCGGCCAGCGTCTGCGCCTGACGTGCGCGCAGGCGCTCCAGTCCCAGACTCAACTCCTGCGCCATCTCCTCGAAGATGCCGATCTCCGCTGTGGTGAACGCGTCCTCATGCTCGGCACCGATCACCAGCACGCCGGTCAGTTGGCCCAGCAGACACAGCGGCAGTCCGAGCATGGCGCCCAGCCCCATGCCGCGCGCATCGGTGGCCCAACTTTCCGCGCCGCCCTCGCGCGGCAGTTTCACCACTGGCTTGACGGTGTGGATCACCGCCGTGCTGACGCTGGTCGACACGCTGGGGTCGTCGAGTTGGATGCGGAAATCGTGATAGTAGGCCGCGCCACGTCCCGCATGCCCCCGCAGCGCCAGCGCGGGGGGCTGGGTGGGTTCGAGCAGGCCCATCCAGCACACCGGATAGCCGCCGGTGTCGACCACCACGCGGCAGGCTTCGGCAAACAGTGCATCCTCCGTGTCGGCGTGGGTGGCCGCCTTCAGCGTCTCGCTCAGCAGGCGCAGCGCGCGCTGGCTGCGCTCGGCCGCAAGCAGGCTGTGATCAAGCTGGCTGCGCCGCGCGTCGCCTTCGAGTGCGTGTCCGATGCTCAGCGCGGCCCGCTCCAGCAGCTGCAGCAGCGGTGCCGAGAAAAAGGCCGGATCGCGCGAGCGCAGGATCAGCGCCGCATGCACCTTGCCGAAGCACGACACCGGCACGGCCGCCGAGGCGCGGATGCCATGGCGGGCATACGCCGGGCGCCAAGCCTCGCGGCCAGGCGCATCGATGATGTTCGGTTCGACGTCGATCTGGCCAGTCCAGAACGACGGGCTGGCAATCGCGATCGGCACCGATGCCGGGTAGATGTCCTCCAGTCCTGACGGTACCGGGTCGGGTGCGCGCCGCCACAGCACGCCGGCCTCGTAGTCGATCTCGCCGGCCAGCACCAGCAAGGCGCCGACATGGCGCTCGAGTATCTGCGCGATCCCCGCATACAGCGCCGGCGGGCGGGGCAACGCGGCGACCAGGTCGCCGATGTCGGCCAGCGCCGCATACAGGCTTTCCACGTGGCCGCTGGTCGCCGCAGGCGCGGGCGAAGGAGGTGGGATCGGTGACATGAAGGGTCTATAGGCGCCGCCTGGTGATGCACCAGTATGCAACGATTGCTGTGTCCTGCATCCACCTTGCGAGTCCCGCACGTCGGCCGCCGGCACGGGTGTTTGGCGGCGGTCGCAGTGGGTGGGCGATTTTTCTCAGCCGCTCAGGCCAACCGCTGCCTGATCCGATCGGCCACGCGCAGCGCGTTGGCAATGATCGTCAGCGTGGGATTGACCGCGCCGATCGACGGAAAGAAGCTGGCGTCGGTGAGGTACAGGTTGTCGAGCTGGTGCGCCTTGCAGTCGAGATCGAGTACCGAGGTGGCCGGATCGTTGCCGAAGCGGGCGGTGCCGGCCTGATGCGCGGTGCCGCCGATGGGGATGCCCTTGCCCAGGTACAGGCTGCGATCCAGCAGCAGCGGATGCGCGCCAGCCTGGTCCAGCATCAACTCGAGTTTTTTTCTGAGTCGATGATGCGCTTCCTGATCGCCTTCGGTGAGGTCCAGCACGACGCGCCCGCCGTCGTAGCGGATGCGGTTTTCCGCACGCGGCAGGTCTTCGCTGGACAGCCAGAAATCCATCGAGTGGCGCGCCATCTGCTCGAACGGCATCTTCGGCATCCACTCCAGCCAGCCCGGCAGCGCTTCGCCACGGATCTGCGCGCCGTGCGAGGTGGCACACATCTGGATCAGGCCGAGCGGATAGTCCCAGTCGTCGGCGCCGAAGTAGTAGTCGCTCAGCGCGAGCGTCTTCTGGAACACCGTCTCGTTCGGTTCGCGCATCAGCGCCATCAGGATCGACTGCTGGTGACGCATGTAGTTGCGCCCGAGCTGGCCGGAACCGTTGGCCAGCCCGTCGGGATGGCGCGCATTGGCCGAGCGCAGCAGCAGCAGCGCCGATGACAGCGCCCCGCAGGCCACCACCACGATGTCGGCCGAATAGCATTCCTGCCGGCCGTCGCGGGTGACGCGCACGCCCGTCACGGTTTTCCCGGCGGCATCGGTTTCCAGCGTCGACACATAGGCGCCGGTGAGCAGGCTGAGCTGCGGGTTGGCTTGCAAAGCGGGGTCGACGCAGATCACCTGCGCATCCGCCTTGCCGTTCAGCAGGCAGGGGAAGCCGTCGAACGCGTCGCAGCGGATGCAGATGCTGGTGGGCGTGGGCTTGCCATTTTTCTCGTCGAGCAGGATGCCCAGCGGCAGGTGGAACGGGTGCAGCCCGGCGCTGCGCAGGCTGGCGCTGAGCGCCTCGATGCGTGGCTCGTGCGCTACCGGCGGGTAGGGAAACGGGCCGCTCGACGGCGGCTCGTGCGGATCCTCGTCGCGCTGACCGTGCACGTGGTACAGCCGCTCGGCTTCGGCGTAATACGGCTCGAACGCGGCGTACTTCAGCGGCCAGGCGGGGGAGACGCCATCCTTGTGCCGCACTTCGTCGAAGTCCCGCTCGCGCAGGCGGAACAGCGCGGCACCATAGACCTTGGAATTGCCGCCGACGCAGTAATGCAGGCCGGGATGAAAGGCCTCGCCGTTTTTTCCGTACCAGGTTTCGTTGGCCTGATAGGCGCCGTCGACGAACACGGTCTGCGCATCCCAGTTGGCCGGCGAGCGCGGCAGGTAGTCGCCGCGTTCGAGCAGCAGGATGCGTTTGCCGATCGGCGCCAGCTTGTGCGCCAGCGACGCCCCGCCGGGGCCGCTGCCGATGACGATCAGGTCGTAATGGGCGTCTGCCACGGTCGATTCCTCACTGCGCAGGCATGGGTGGCGCCGGCATCAGCCGCCGGTGGCGAAGCCCGGATACAGCGTCATGCCGCCGTCGACGAACAGCGTGGTGCCGACCACGTAGTCGGACTGATCCGAGGCCAGCCACACGGCGGCCCGGGCGATGTCCTCCGGCTCGCCGATGCGGCCATAGGGCACCAGCGTCATCAGCTGTCGGTAGGCTTCGGGCGTGTTCCATGCGCTGGTGTTGATCGGCGTGCGGATGGCTCCGGGCGCGATCGCATTGACGCGGATGCGCTGCTGCGCGACCTCCTGCGCCAGGCTCTCCATCAGCAGCTTGATGCCGCCCTTGGAGGTCGCGTAGTTGGCATGCCCGGCCCAGGGAATTTCCTGATGCACCGAACTCATGCAGATGATCTTGCCGGCCGCACGGGAGACCGCCGGCACCACGCCGCGCCGCACGAATTCGCGCACGGCTTCGCGGGCGCACAGGAATTGCCCGGTGAGGTTGACGCCGATGACGGTGTTCCACTGCGCCAGCGTCATCTGGTGAAACGCCGAATCGCGCTGCAGGCCGGCGTTGGCGACCAGGATGTCGACGGTGCCGAACTGCGCGACCGCGGCGCGAAACATCGCCGCCACCTGCTGCTCGTCGGACACATCGGCCTTGTACGCGAACGCCTTGACGCCGAAGCCGAGCAGCTCGGTCACCACCGCGTTGGCCGCCTCGTCACCATCGACGTAGTTGACGCACACATCGGCGCCGGCCTGCCCCATGGCAATCGCCACGCCGCGTCCGATGCCGGAGTTGGCGCCGGTGACCAGCGCCTTCTGGCCGGTGAGCAGCGGATAAGCGGGCACCACCGGCGCGGTGGATGAAGTGGACGGAGCGGCAGCATTCACGGGAGACGATCCTTGGGAAGGGACAACGGGCCGATGTGCACTGTGGCGCGATTGCTGTCGCGCGGGCGTGAGCGCGGCGCGTTCGCCGCGCCGCCGGCCTGCACATGAGGGCCGCAATTTCATGCGCGCCCGAGGCACGCTCTGCCACGCCGCGTTCACCGCTGCCCGTGCATGGTGACCGCTACTCGGCGACAGCGGGAGATCGATGTGACCGGCGTGATCGTGGTGATGCTTGCGTTCCTGGTGCGCGGCCTGCTGGTGCTGCTGTTTCTGCCCTTCAGCGCGCTGGACAAGCTCCTCAACCGCCGGCAGGCCGTGGAGCAGGCGCGGCAGGGCGTGGGTTCGGCGGCGCTGGCGTCGGCGATGATCTGGCTGGGTCTGGCCGTCGAAGTGGGCATGTCGCTGGCGATCCTCAGCGGCGTGGCGGATCGGCTGGCTGCGTTCATTCTCGCCGGCTACTGCATCGTCACCGCGCTGCTGTGGAAGCCGTTCTGGAAGGCCCCGGATTTTCGTCTCCGGGGCGTCAGCCAGGGCCGTGACGTGTTCTGGGACTTTCTGAAAAACCTTGCGCTGGCGGGCGGATTCCTGCTGCTGACGACGGGCGGCACGGCCGCGGGCGTGCTGCGCTTCCTGGCGCACCCGCTGGCCTCCTCGCATCCGTATGCGCTGACCGATCCGGGACACTCGCCATGACTGACCAGCCGAGCGTGCCTTACTGGCATCTGTGGACCGACGCCGATGGCGTGAGCCGCCAGCGGCGCTGCGCCATGACCGAATTCGCCATGAAATCCATGCAGCCGCCGGCCGCGCCGCAGTGGCAGGGCAAGCCGCGGCACGGCGCGATGACGATGCTGCTGACGGTGCAGCCGGTCGGCTGGATCGGCGAGTGGCACGAGAACCCGAAGCCGCAGTGGATCGTGCCGCTGGCAGGACGCTGGTTTGTCGAGTCGATGGACGGCGTGCGGACGGAGATGGCTGCCGGCGAATGGTCGTTCGGCGGCGATCAGGCTTGTCGCGAGGTGGACGGACGCAAGGGTCACCGTTCCGGCACGCTGGGTGACGTGCCGGCGGTGCTGTTGGTGATCCAGCTTGACGATGCGCTGGCGCCCGCATCGCCCTGCGGTTTCCGGTGATCGGCGATGGACGGCGTCGAGATCGTCGATCCGGTTTTTGCGCATTACCTGCTGGCCAACGCCACGCTGGAGGAACTCGCCGGCGGCTTCCGCTGGATCGAGGGGCTGGTGTGGATGGGTGACGCCGGCTGCCTGCTGTTTCAGGATCTGCCGCGCAACTGCACCCTGCGCTGGATCGAGGATGCCGGGGTGTCGGTCTATCGCGCGCCGTCGCACTACGCCAACGGCCAGTGCCGCGATCGGCAGGGTCGGCTGATTTCCTGTTCGCATCGCGATCGCTGCCTCTACCGCACCGAGCTCGACGGCAGCCTGAGCCTGCTGATCGATCGGCATGCGGGGCGTCGGCTCAACGCGCCGAACGACGTGACGGTGAAGTCGGACGGCTCGATCTGGTTCACCGATCCGCTGTACGGCATCCAGACCGACTACGAAGGTGGCCGCCAGCCCTCCGAGCAGCCGCCGGCGCTGTATCGGCTCGATCCGGCCTCGGGCCAGCTCACGCAAATGGCAGACGATTTTGACGGCCCCAACGGCCTGGCGTTTTCACCGGACGAGCGCCGGCTGTATGTGAGCGAAACCGGCGATCAGACGCGCGACGATGCGCGGCAATACATCCGCGCGTTCGATGTCGCCGCCGATGGCACGCTGAGCGGCGGTGGCATCTTCCACAAGGTCGCGCCCGGCTATGCCGATGGCCTGTGCGTCGACGAGGATGGCAACCTGTGGGCGAGCGCGGCCGATGGCGTGCATTGCATCGCCCCCGACGGGCGGCTGCTGGGCAAGCTGCTGGTGCCGTACCGGGTGTCGAACCTCACCTTCGGCGGACCGCGGCGCGATCGCCTGTTCATCGGCGGCTCGCACACGCTGTACGCGATCTTCCTGAATCGACGTGGTGCCTTGCGGTGGTGACGGCCAGCGGCTCGCCGCAGCTGTGCCGGCTCTTGCGTTGCATCCTGATCAGCCGCGATGCCGAGCGGCTGGCGACGTTTTACGAGGAGGCGCTGGGCTGCCGGCGACTGGCGCTGGCGCATCGCGCGGGCGCCGCTTTCACGGCAGCGATGGGGGTGGCGGGCGGGGCGCTGAGCATCACGCTGGAGCTGGGCTCCCAGCGCATCGAGCTGCTGCAGTTTGCGCATCCCGGGCGGCCGTATCCTGCCGACACGCTGGCCTCGGATCTGCTGTTCCAGCATTGCGCGGTGGTCGTGAGCGACATGGACGAGGCTTTGCGCCGCTTGTCGGCGGCCGGTGGATGGACGGCCATTTCGGAGCACGGTCCGCAGCGGCTGCCGGCCAGCTCCGGCGGGGTGACCGCTTTCAAGTTTCGCGATCCGGAAGGCCATCCGCTGGAACTGCTGGCTTTTCCGGCGGCCACGCTGCCGGATTACTGGCAGCGCGCGTCCGGCACCGATCCATGCCTCGGCATCGACCATTCGGCGATCAGCGTGTCCGACGGCGCACGCAGCATGGCTTTCTATCAGGCGCTGGGGCTGCGCGTGACGGGCGCTTCGACGAATGCCGGCGCGGAGCAGGCCAGCCTCGATGGCCTGCCCGAGCCGCAGGTCGAGGTGACCGCGCTGGCCGCGGAGCAGGCCACGCCGCACCTGGAGCTGCTGTGCTATCGGCGCATGCAGCGACGCGCACCCATCCCGGTGCGCGACAGCGACATCGCGGCAACGCGGTTGCTATGGCAGGCGCACGGCATGTCCATCAGGCCATCCTGCGCGCGCGAGCCGCAGGCGCTGGCCGATCCCGACGGCCATCGGCTGCTGATCGTTGCAGCGGGTTGAGATGGCCGCAAACTGCGCCCATCGCTCATCGCCCATCGCTCGTTCGCCCTGAGCGTAGCGAAGCGAAGTCGAAGGGTGACAGGCGACAGGCGCAACTTCAGCAGTCGAAGTGGATCACCGCCACCGATTGCGGCGGCAGCTCCAGTTCGATCAGATGGCTGCCACCCGTGTCGGCGAACTGCAGCGGCTCGGTCTGCAGTTTCGACACCTCGTGCAATTCGTCGACCAGCGCTGCGCTGAGGTAGTCGGGCTTGCCCATCTGTTCCCAGCGACGCTTGGCGTTGGCATGTTCCAGGTCGATCCGCTGCAGCGAGCCGGAAGCCTGGCTGGCGCCCCTGGTGAGCGTGAACGACACCGTTTCGTTCGCGATCGGATGGCGCGGCAGCGCGAAATTCGTGAGCACGACCGCGGCCGATTTTTCGCCGCGGACCAGCCATGCGTCGACCGTGGGGTGCGTGCCTTGCACCGGCATCAGCGCGCTGCCCAGGCCATGCAGCAGTTCGAAGGCGCGGTAAGCCGGTTTGGCGATGCCGTGGATGTTCAGCAGGCCGAAGCCGCCGTGGAAGGGTACGGAGGGGAAATAGTTTTCCTCGAAGATGTCCGAGAACGTCCAGTAGCTGTAGCCCTGCATCAGGCCGTTGGCCTCAAGCACGGTCTTGACGATGAACGCGGCGGCGTAGGGATCGTCATGCATCGGGTCGCGCGGATTCGATGACGTGCACCACTCGGTGTAGTACAGCGGCAGCGTGCCGGCCTGCTTGCGCACCGCGCGCGCCTCCTCGCGCAGCGCGCTGCGCGTGCTTTCCGCCAGCTGGGTTACGGTGTCGTCGCCCGGCTGGCCGAACGAATCGGTCGGATAGTGATGGGTGCTGACGAAGTCGGCCGGCAGCGCGTTGGTGGTGCAGAAATCGAGGAAATCGGTGACCCACGCGTTGTCTGCCGTGGCCGGACCGCCGACCTGCAGCGCGCTGTCCACGGTCTTGATCGCCTCGACGGTGTAGCGGTACAGCGCGAAATAGTCGCTCTGGCTGCCGCTGCCGAACGCGGTGAGGTTGGGTTCGTTCCAGACCTCGAAGAACCACTGCCGCACCTCGTCGAGGCCGTAGCGATCGACCCAGTGGCTGACCAGCTTGTGGATCAGCACCGACCACTGCGCCAGATCCTTCGGCGCGCTGACGTTGGCCCGGTAGTGGAAGATCGTCTGGCCGCTGGAGGACAGCGCCGAGGGCATGAAGCTCAGTTCGACGAAGGGCTTCATGCCGATCGACAGCAGAAAGTCGAAGATCTGGTCGGCGTTGAAGAAGGAATAAAGCAGCTCGTCGCTCTGGCAGATCAGCGTGCCCATGTCGTCGCACAGGATGCCGTGGAAGCGCACGTGGCGCATGCCGAGTTCGTCGTGCGCGCGCCGCAGCTGCGCCTGCCAGTCGGCGCGCAGGGCCAGCGTGGCGTGGCCGCTGCCCACCGTGTGCTCCCAGAAATGCGGCAACGGGGTGGCCTTGCCGTCGAGATCGCCAGTGAAGGTTGCGCTCATGCTCGATCGTTCCTGCTGCGTCGGTGGATGGGGAGGGGATTCGATGCCGGCATCAGCGGCCCCGCGCAGGGCGGCTCCGCGGTTGCTCGCGCATCACCAGGCATCCTCGCCGCGGCGCCGTGTATGCGTGGTGATGCGCTGGCGCCGCGGCAGCGTCGGCATGACCCGGCGCGCTGGCCCGACAGGCTTCCGGCCCGCACGATCGTGCGGGCGCTTGACTCTGGACCTCTATCAAGGGTCTAGACTGGCGCCATGAACGCACTCGTCCACTCCCTCACCATCGGTGCCGTCGCCAAGCGCGTCGGCGTGCCGATCGACACCATTCGTTACTACGAGCGCGAGGGCCTGCTGCCCGCGCCGCAGCGTCGCGCCTCGGGCTATCGAAGTTACGGCGAGGGCGCGATCGCGCAGCTGCGCTTCATCCGCCGCGCCAAGCAGCTCGGCTTCACGCTGGAGGAGATCCGCGAGCTGCTGGCGCTGTCGCACGATCGCCAGCTGGGCGTGAAGGCGGTGAAGCAGCGCGCGCAGCACCGGCTGGCGGCGATCGACGCGCGCATGGCCGAGCTGCAGCGGGTGCGCGACGGGCTGGCACAGCTGATCCGGGTCTGCCCCGGCCACGGTGCGCCGGAGCAGTGCCCGATCCTGCGCGCACTCAACGATACCGAGGTGACGTCATGAACAGCGAACAAGGCTCCTGCTGCCAGGGCGGCCCGCCGGCGCCGGCGGCTTCCGCCACCGATCCGGTCTGCGGCATGCGGGTCGATCCGGCCACGGCCAGACACAGCGCCGTGCATGCGGGCCAGATGTTCCATTTCTGCTGCGCCGGCTGCAAGGCGAAGTTCGTGGCTTCACCCGCCGCGTATCTGTCCGCGGCGCCGGTGGCGATGGGCGGCTGTTGCGCCAAGCCGGCACCGCCCGCGCATGAGCCGCACGCACTCGCGACCGGCGTGAACGCGGTGAGGGATCCGGTCTGCGGCATGACGGTGGACCCGCATACGGCCACGCAGCAGGCCGGGCATGCCGGCCACACGTACTATTTCTGCGCGGCGCGCTGCCGCGAGAAGTTTGTCGCCGAGCCGGCAAAGTATCTTGGCGAGGCCACCGCGGCGGCACCAGCGGTGGCGGCCGGCACCCTCTACACCTGCCCGATGCATCCGCAGATACAGCAGGTCGGCCCCGGCCACTGCCCGATCTGCGGCATGGCGCTGGAGCCGATGCTGCCCAGCGCGGACGCCGACGACGGCGGCGAGCTGCGCGCGATGACGCGCCGCTTCCGGACGCTGGCCGCACTCACCGTGCCGGTGTTCGCGCTGGCAATGGGGCCGCACCTGTTCGGCTGGCAGCTGCCCATGCCGTGGGATCGCATCAGCGGCTGGATCGAGGCGCTGCTGGGCAGCGTGGTGGTGCTGTGGGGCGGGGCGCCGTTCTTCCAGCGCGGCTGGCGTTCGCTGCGGCCGTGGAACCCGAACATGTACACGCTGATCGCGCTGGGCACCGGCGTGGCTTGGGTCTACAGCGCGGTGGCGTTCCTGGCGCCTGGCCTGTTTCCGGCCAGCTTCCGCGACATGCACGCCCACGTCGCGGTGTATTTTGAATCGGCGGCGGTGATCGTCACCCTGGTCACGCTGGGCGATTTCCTGGAACTGCGCGCGCGCCGCCGCACCGGCGCGGCGCTGAAGGCCCTGCTCGGGCTGGCGCCGAAGACGGCGCACCGTCTGGGTGCGGATGGCAGCGAGTCCGAAGTGGCGCTGGACGCGGTGCGCAGCGGCGACACCCTGCGCGTGCGTCCCGGCGAGAAGGTGCCGGTCGATGGCGTGGTGACCGACGGCGCAAGCCACGTGGATGAGTCAATGCTCACCGGCGAGCCGATGCCGGTGGCCAAGCAGAAAGACGACAAGCTCACCGGCGGCACGCTCAATCAGGACGGCGCGCTCACGATGCGCGCGGAGCGGGTCGGCGCGCAGACGATGCTGGCGCAGATCGTGGCGATGGTGGCGCAGGCCCAGCGCAGCCGCGCGCCGCTGCAGCGCGTCGCCGACAAGGTGGCCGCGTGGTTCGTGCCGGCGGTGGTGGCCAGCGCCGTGCTGGCGTTCGCCGCGTGGGCGTGGCTGGGGCCCGATCCGAAGCTGGCGCACGCACTGATCGCGGCGGTGTCGGTGCTGATCATCGCCTGTCCCTGCGCGCTGGGGCTGGCCACGCCGATCTCGATCATGGTCGCCAGCGGTCGCGGCGCGCAGCACGGCGTGCTGTTCAAGGACGCCGGCGCGATCGAGGCGCTGCGCGACATCGACACGCTGGTGCTGGACAAGACCGGCACGCTGACCGAGGGCAAGCCCGCGCTGCAGCAGGTGGTCGTACTTGGCGCGCTGCCGCGCGAGCGCCTGCTGCAGCTGGCCGCCGCGCTGGAGCAGCCGAGCGAGCATCCGCTGGCGCGCGCGATCGTCAACGCCGCTGCTGGCGAGACCTTGCCCAAGGTAGACGACTTCCGCACGCTGACCGGGCGCGGCGTGCAGGGCCGCGTCGACGGCAGCGCGGTGGCGCTGGGCAACGCGCGGCTGCTGCAGGAGCTGGACATCGCGCCCGACGCGCAGGCCTCGACGCAGGCCGAGCAGCTGCGCGGCGATGGCGCCACGGTGATGTTTCTCGCCGTCGACGGCGCGCTGGCCGGACTGCTGGCGGTGGCCGACCGCATCAAGCCGGATACGGCCAAGGTGATCGCGGCGCTGCATCGCGACGGCTTGCGCATCGTGATGCTCACCGGTGACAACGCCACCACCGCGCAGGCGGTGGCGCGCGAGCTGGGCATCGACGAGGTGCATGCCGACGTGTCGCCGGCCGACAAGGCGGCGGTGGTCGCGTCGCTGAAGGCCGAGGGTCGCCGCGTGGCGATGGCCGGCGACGGCATCAACGATGCGCCGGCGCTGGCGGCGGCGGATGTCGGCATTGCGATGGGCAGCGGCACCGACGTGGCGATGGAAAGCGCGCAGGTCACCCTGGTCAAGGGCGATCTCGGCGCCATCGCGCGGGCGCGGACGCTGTCGCGCGCCACCGTGCGCAACATCCACCAGAACCTGTTTTTCGCCTTCATCTACAACGCGGTGGGCATCCCGCTGGCGGCCGGCGTGCTGTATCCGTGGCTGGGCCTGATGCTGTCGCCGATGGTGGCGGCGCTGGCGATGAGCCTGAGCTCGGTGTCGGTGGTCAGCAACGCGCTGCGGCTGCGCCACGTGCCGCTGGGCGGTGATCGGCCCGCGTGAGGACGATCCATCGCCGGGCAGGGATGCCTTAAGCTTTTCTGCCCGAGTCGCCCATACCCACACGAAGTCACCCATGTCCCGCACCCTCGCCGAATGGCTGGCGTATCAGGAACGCATCAACCCGCGCAGCATCGAGCTGGGGCTCGAGCGCGTGCGCACGGTGTGGCAGCGGATGGGCGCGCCGGCGCCGGCGCGGCGGGTGATCACGGTCGGCGGCACCAACGGCAAGGGTTCCACCGTGGCCTTGCTGGAAGCGATGCTGCGCGCCGCCGACCTGCGCGTGGGCGCCTTCACCTCGCCGCACCTGCTGGCCTACAACGAGCGGGTGCGCATCGACGGCGCGGATGCCGACGATGCCGCGCTGGTCGGCGCGTTCGAGCGGATCGAGGCGGCGCGCGGCGACACGCCGCTGACCTATTTCGAGTTCGGCGCGCTGGCCGCGCTGGATCTGTTCGCCCGCGCGCCGCTTGACGTGGCGCTGCTGGAAGTGGGGCTGGGCGGGCGGCTGGATGCGGTCAACATCATCGACGCCGACGTGGCGGTGATCACCACCGTCGACCTCGATCACATGGAATGGCTGGGGCCGGATCGCGACAGCATCGGCCGCGAGAAGGCCGGCATCGCGCGGGCAGGGCGGCCGGTGATCGTTGGCGAGCTTGATTCACCGGCAGGTCTGCTCGATGCGCTGGCGGCGCACGCGGCCCGGGTCGAGCGCATCGGAATCGATTTCAGCGCCGAGCGCCACGCCACCGGCTGGCACTGGCACCACCGCGACGGCAGCGCGATGGCGCTGCCGGATCCGGCGCTGGCCGCGCCGGTGCAGTTCGCCAATGCGGCGGCCGCGGTGGCCGCGCTGCATGCGCTGTTCGCAGGCGACCGGTCGCTGGCGCCACGGGACCGGTTCGCCGCGATCGTGGCCGGCCTGCGCGCGGTGCGTGCGCCAGCGCGGCTGCAGTCGCTCGGCGGCGACCCGCCGCTGATCGTCGATGTCGGCCACAACCCGCAGGCGGCGCGCGCGCTGGCCGAGTGGCTGCAGGCGCAGCCACCGTCGCGCGTGCACGCGGTATACGGCGCGCTGGCGGACAAGGACGTAGCCGGCGTGATCGCCGCGCTGGGCGCGCGCATCCAGCACTGGCACCTGGCCGGGCTGCAGCACGCCACCCCGCGCGGGCTGAGCGCGGCGGCGCTCGGCACGATCCTGCAGCAGACGCTGCCGCAGGCCGCGTTCGATAGGCACGCTGATGTCGCCGATGCGCTGGCGGCGGCGCGCGCGGCGACCGCGCCGGGCGACTGCATCCTGGCGTTCGGCTCATTCTTCGTGGCCGCCGCGGTGATCGCTGAACGCCTGCCCTGAGCGACCGGACCGCTGCGGTCATGGCCGGCGGCGCAGGCGGGTATAATCGCCGCGGTCACTGCCGCGTTTGCCGCCCTGGAGCGAAGTCTTGAAAACACGCCTGCTGGGAGCCGCCGTCCTGTTAATCCTGGCGGCCGTGTTCCTGCCCATGATCTTTACCGGCAAATCGCCCACCGCCGGAGGCGACCAGAGCGTGAGCCTGGCCATTCCGCCGGCGCCGGGCGGCGATCTGCAAACGCGCACCATGAGCCTCACACCGGACGCCGCCGTGGGCACGCCGGCCCCTGCCGCCAGCACCGGCCAGCCGAACGCCACGGTGATCCCCGGCTCGGGCGACCGGCTGGCCACCGTGAACATCGGCTCGCGTCGCCCGTCGGATGTGCAGACCGATGCCGGCGCCAGCCAGAAGTTTGCGCCGACCAGCGTCACCACCGGATCGGGTGATTCGCCCAGCCAGCCGGTGATCCCGATGCAGCCCAAGCCCGGCAGCAGCCCGATCGCCGCAAAACCCACCCCGTCCAAACCCCGGCCGACGCCCGTGGTGCCGGCTGTGCGCCCCGCGCCGGTGACCGCCGCGGCGGCGCCTGCCGCCAGCGCGGCGCGCGGCAGCTACACGCTCAACCTCAGCGCCTACGCCAGCGCCGCCGGTGCCGCGAACCTGGAGCGCCGCGTGCGCGCGCTGGGCTATCCGGTCAGCGGCCATCCGCTGAGCCAGGCCGGCCAGCAGCGCACGTTGGTGATCGCCGGCCCGTTCGAGACGCGCACCGCGGCCGAGGCGGCGCGACTCAGGATCACCCAGTCGATCCCCGGTGTGCCCGCGCGGCTGCAGCAGGATGCCAGCGTCGACAGCACGCCATCGGCCGCAGCCGCGCCCGCTGCGTCGGGCGCGGCGAGGGCCGGCGGCTGGGCCGTGCAGCTGGCCGCGATGAGCAGCCAGAGCGACGCCAATGCGCTGCGCGACAAGCTGCGCGCCAACGGTTTCGATGGCTTCGTCGATTCGGTGCAGGCCGGCGGCAAGCGGCTGTGGCGCGTGCGTGCCGGCCCGCAGACCCAGCGCGCCGACGCGCAGCAGTTGCACGACCAGATCAAGGCAAAACTGGGTATCGACGGCAATATCGTCGCGGTGCCCTGAGCATGCGCGCAACAGCACACGAGTCGGGCAGGTGAGCGGATGAACTGGACTGACTACATCATTATTTGTGTGCTGGCCTTGTCGGTACTGGTCGGGCTGTGGCGCGGACTGATCTCCGAAGTGCTGGCGCTGGCGATCTGGATCGCCGCGTTCTGGGTGGCGTGGACGTTCGGCCCCACGGTGGCGGCGCATTTCGATTCGCTGATCAAGCTGCCTTCGGCGCGCATCATCGTCGGCTATGGGCTGTGCTTCATCGCCGTGCTGCTGCTCGGCGCGCTGCTGCGCTTCGTGATCGGCCGGCTGGTCGAGAGCACCGGCCTGTCCGGCACCGATCGCCTGCTGGGCATGGTGTTCGGCCTGGCGCGGGGCGTGCTGCTGGTGACTTTGCTGGTGTTTCTGCTGGGCTTTACCGCGTTCACGCGCGACCCGTGGTGGCAGCAGTCGGCGCTGCTGCCGCAGTTCGAGCGGGTGGCGGCGTGGCTGGAGCAGCGCGTGCCGGCCGGCGTGCGCGAGCACCTGCATCCGCAGGCCGTGCACGAGCAGCTGTCGCGCTTGCGCGCCGCGCTGCCCACCCCCATCTCGGGGAGTGAGCCCGCGTCCGCGGCCTCGACCCATGCCGCCGCGCCGGCGGCGGCCACCAGCACGATGCGTCACCCCACGACTTTTTGAGCGGCCGTGCGCTTTCGAGACACCGCGCTTTCGCGAAACAACCTTTCTGAAACGGGCAGCAAACCATGTGCGGAATCATCGGCATTGTCGGTACCACCGAAGTGGCATCGGCGCTCTATGACGGCCTGACCGTGCTGCAGCATCGCGGTCAGGACGCAGCCGGCATCGCCACCGTGGACGGGGCGCGGCTGCGCCTGCACAAGGGCAACGGGCTGGTGCGCGACGTGTTCGGCCAGGCCGCCATGAGCGGGTTGCGCGGGCGCATCGGCATCGGCCACTGCCGCTACCCCACCGCCGGCTCGGAGGGTTCGGCCGAGGCGCAGCCGTTCTACGTCAACTCGCCCTACGGCATCGCGTTTGCGCACAACGGCAACCTGGTCAACACCGATGCGCTGCGCCGCGAGATGTTCGAGGACGACCGCCGCCACATCAATACCGAGTCCGATTCGGAGGTGCTGCTGAACGTGCTGGCGCACGAGCTGCAGATCCAGGAGCGGATGGCGCTCACCCCGGATCACATCTTCAAGGCGGTGGCCGGCGTGCATGCGCGCGCCATCGGCGGCTACGCCTGCGTGGCGCTGGTGCTGGGCTACGGCCTGGTCGCGTTCCGCGATCCGCACGGCATCCGCCCGCTGGTGCTGGGTGAACGCGTCACCGCCGAAGGCACCGAGTACGCGGTGGCGTCGGAATCAGTGGCGTTCGACGTGCTCGGCTTCAAGCGCGTGCGCGACATCATGCCGGGCGAGGCGGTGATCATCACCGACGGCGGCCAGCTGTACAGCCGCCGCTGCGCCGAGGGCGCTGCGCACACGCCGTGCATCTTCGAGTACGTGTACCTGGCGCGGCCGGACTCGATGATCGAGGACGTCTCGGTGTACAAGGCACGCCTGCGCATGGGCGAGAAGCTGGCCGAGAAGATCCTGCGCGCGCGGCCGGAACACGGCATCGACGCGGTGATCCCGATTCCCGACACCGCGCGCACCGCAGCCAGCGCCCTGGCCGGCGCGCTGGGCGTGCCGTTCCGCGAGGGCTTCGTCAAGAACCGTTACATCGGCCGCACCTTCATCATGCCGGGGCAGGGTGAACGGGTGAAGTCGGTGCGCCGCAAGCTCAATGCGATCGACCTGGAGTTCCGCAACAAGAACGTGCTGCTGGTGGACGACTCGATCGTGCGCGGCACCACCTCGCGGCAGATCATCCAGATGGCCCGCGACGCCGGCGCGAAGAACGTCTACTTCGCCTCCGCCGCGCCGCCGGTGCGCTACCCGAACATCTACGGCATCGACATGCCGTCGGCCTCGGAGCTGGTCGCTGCCGGGCATACCGAGCAGGAAGTGGAGACGATGCTCGGCGCCGACTGGCTGATCTACCAGGACCTGCAGGACCTGATCCGGGCGGTGCAGGACGGCAACGAGGACCTGCGCCAGTTCGACACCTCGTGCTTCTCCGGCGAGTACGTCACCGGCCTCGACCAGCGCTATCTGGCGCAGATCCAGCTGCTGCGCTCCGACGACGCCAAGGCGGCGCGGCGCAGCGCGTGACGGGCTGACCGATGGACGCGCGGCGCGAGCGCGCGCAGGAAACGCCATGACCGATCTCCACGCCGCCGCCCGGCGCTGCCTCGACGCCACCGATCCGGCCGACAAGCTGCGGCTGACGCATGCCACCTGGCAGGCGCTGCAGGCGGGCGAGCTGGCGATTGATCCGCAGGCGCCGCCGGCCGAACCCATCACTGCGCCCGGCCGGCCGGCGCGGCCGCAGCTGGTCAACGCGCGTGAAGTGCCGCAGCGCGGACTCGGCAGCGCGGAGGGTCGCGCTGCGCTGGTGCACGCGGTGGCGCATATCGAATTCAACGCGATCAACCTGGCGTGGGATGCGGTGTACCGCTACCGCGGCATGCCCGAGGCGTATTACCGCGACTGGGCCAGCTGCGCCAACGACGAGGCGCGTCACTTCGCGCTGCTGGCCGCGCGCCTCGCCGAACTGGGCCACGGCTACGGCGACTTCGCTGCGCACGACGGCCTGTGGGCCATGGCCGAGCGAACGGCGCATCGCGACACCGCGCGCATGGCGCTGGTGCCGCGCGTGCTGGAAGCGCGCGGGCTGGACGTGACGCCGGGCATGATCGAGCGCCTGCGGCAGCTGGGCGATATGCGCACGGTGGCGATCCTGGAAGTGATCCTGCGCGAGGAGGTGGCCCACGTCGCCGCCGGCACGCGCTGGTACCTGCACTGCTGCGCGCGCGACGGCGTGGAGCCGGTGGAAACCTTCTTCGCGCTGCTGCGCGACTACATGGGCGTGAACTTGCGCGGACCGTTCAACCGGCCGGCGCGGCTCGAGGCCGGCTTCGTGGCCGCCGAGCTCGACCGGCTGGCCGCGCTGGCGCCCTGACCGCGCCGCAACACACGCTCACGCGTCCGCCTGCGGCTCGACGCCAGCACGCCCGGCGCGCCGCAGCAGCCAGGCCAGCAGCGGCGGCGTGACCATCGCGGTGAGCAGCGACATCGCCACAATGATCGCGTAGATGCGGTCGTTGAACACGCCCGCCGCCAGCCCGAGGCTGGCAATCACCACGCCCACCTCGCCGCGCGGCACCATGCCGAAACCGACGATGGTGGCGCTGCGCCGGCCCAGCGACAGCGCGCCCAGCCAGCCGCCGATCAGCTTGGACACGATCGCGATCGCGGTGACCGCGGCGAGCATCAGCAGCGCCGCGGGGCTGGCCAGTTCGTGCAGGTCGATCTTGCTGCCGGTGATCACGAAGAAGAACGGCGTGAGCAGCGCCAGCAGCGGCATCGCCTGTTGTTCCAGCGTGTGCTGCTGGCGCGTTTCCGAGGCAATCATGCCGGCCAGGAAGGCGCCGATGATCGCGGCCAGTCCGACCAGGGTGGACAGCCACGCCAGCCCCAGGCACAGCGCCAGCACGATCACCAGCGGCGAATGCGGATCGAGCGGCTTCTCCAGCCAGCCGGAGTTCCAGCGCATCACCCGCGTGCCGCCCCAGCCGATCACCGCGATGAAGCCGATCGCGCCGGCCAGCACCAGCAGCAGGTGGGCCGGGTCGAAACCGCCACCGCTCTGCAGCGACACCACCACGCCGAGCAGCAGCATGGCGAGGATGTCGTCGATCACCGCGGCGCCCAGGATCACCTTGCTCTCGATCCGCTGCAGCGCGCCCAGCTCCTGCAGCACGCGCGCCGTGATGCCGGCCGAGGTGGCCACGAACGCTGCCGCCACGAACAGCGACTTGTCCCAGCTGAAGCCGCTGCCGTGCGCCCACAGCGAGCCCATGCCGAACGGCACCAGCACGCCCAGTACGCCCACCAGCACGGCCACCTTGCCGACCTTTTTCAGATCGTCCAGCCGCGTTTCCAGCCCCACCGAAAACAGCAGCAGCACCACGCCGATCTCGGCCAGCACATCCAGCGGCGTGCCGGTGGCCACCTGCGCGGGGGTGATCCAGCCCAGCAGCGAGGGGCCGATCGCGCAGCCGGCGGCGATCTGGCCGACCACGCCGGGCAGCTTCAGACGTTGCGCCAGTTCGCCGCCCAGCTGGGCGGCGAGGAACACGATGAACAGGCTGAACAGGATGTCGCTGGCGTGATGCATGCGGCGCGCGCCCCGGCGGTTGGCGAAGTCCGCATGCTACACGCAGCGTAAACTGTCCCTTGCCGGCAACGCGCGGCGTCAACCGGTCGCAGGCGCAGCCGGCAGCGGGCGATCGTGCGGCAGCCGGCCAAACACCGCGCTGGCCAGCGCGGTCATCGCGCCCAGCAGCAGCACTGTCCAGCGGAACGCGGCGACGTAGTACGCCTGCGCGTGGCCGTGCAGAAATGCCTCCATCAGCAGGGTGGCCAGGGCGATGCCGAAGCTCATCGCGAGATACTGCGCGGTCGAGGCCATCGACGAGGCCATCGCCGCGTGCCGCACTTCCAGATCGTGATAGATCAGCGTGTTCATCGCCGTGTACTGCAGGCCGCTGAAGGCGCCGTAGAGAAACATCAGCAGCGTGATCGCCCAGATCGGCGAGGCCGGGCCCAGCAGCGCAAACGCCGCCAGCAGCACCGCCACGATCAGCGTGTTGCCCAGCAGCAGGCGGCGGTAGCCGAAATGGCCCAGCGCCCCGTTGATCACCCATTTGGCGCTGATCGAACCGATCGCCTGCGGCACCATCATCAGCCCGGCCAGCAGTGGCGACCAGCCGCAGCCCACCTGCAGGAACAGCATCAGCAGCAGAAACATGCCGGAGATGCCGAGCCGGGTGAACAGCCCGCCGGCCAGCGACACCCACACGCTGCGCACGCGCAGCAGGGTCAGGTCCGCCACCGGAAACGCGGTGCGCCGGCTGTGCCACACATACACCACGCACAGCAGCACCGACAGCGCGCTGTCCAGGCCGATCCAGGCCCACGGCGCCGGGCTGCTGCCGACCAGCTCCGAGGCAGTCAACAGCAGCGCCGAGGCGGCCGCAAACAGCAGAAAGCCGGACAGGTCGAAGCGGTTCGCCTGCACCATGCGGTAGTCGGGCATGTCGCGCCGGTTCATCCACACGCCGGCGATCGCCACCGGCACGTTGATCAGAAAGATCAGCCGCCACGAGGTGAACTGCACCAGCGCGCCGCCGAGCAGCGGCCCCAGCACCGAGCCGAGCAGGCCGAAGGTGGCCACCGTGCTCATGGCCCGCACGAACTCGCTGCGGTCGATGCTGCGTACCAGCACATAGCGGCCGACCGGCATCAGCGCGGCGCCGCCGATGCCTTGCACTACCCGCGCGGCGACCAGCTGCGGCAGGCTCTGCGCCAGGCCGCACAGCAGCGAGCCACCGCCGAACACCATGATCGCGAGGCCGAACACCCGCCGCGTGCCCAGCCGGTCGCACAGCCACGGACTGGCCGGTATCAGTATCGCCAGCGTCAGCACGTAGCTGGTCAGCGCCGTGCGCATGCCCAGCGGCGACACGTGCAGCGCCTGCGCCATCGCCGGCACCGCGGTGTTGACCACGGTGGAGTCCAGCGCCTGCATGAAAAACGCCGCGGCCACCAGCCACAGCAGGCCGCGGAAGCGTTCGCGCGAGGACGGCTCGGCCAGCGCCGCGGTCGCTGCATCGGCGACAGTGGGAGGAACAGCGGCGGCAGCGGTCGGCATCACCGCGGCATGATACCTGCTGTGACAGCTAGATTTCCGGCCGCGGCGCGCGGCGAGTCAGCCGCATTTCATGCTGATGGAATCGTGCGGATCGCATCCTGCGAAACGCATGTCAGTCACGACATCAGGGCTTGAAGCGATGCACAAAGCCGACCTGGAAACCGCCCGGCAGCCAGCCGAGGATCAACGGCGAGTGCCGGTGCGCGGCCCACAGGCCCACGCCGGTGCCCAGCGCGGCGCCCGCCAGCACGTCGCTCTGCCAGTGGCCGCGGGTTTTCATGCGCGCCAGCGCGTCGTAGGTCGGCAGCAGGGCCAGCGCATAGACGGCCGGATGGTCGCGGCCGTAGGCGACCATGAACGGCGTCACCGCAGCGGAAATCGCGGTGACTTCGCCGCTGGGGAAACTCTGCGCGTGGGTGCCCTGGAAGAACCGGTTGGGGTCGCTGGTCTGCGATGGGCGCTCGCGCTGGAAGGTGTATTTCATCGCGGTGGCGCCGAGGCTGGAGACGGCCATCGCATCGACCGAACGCCAGAACGTATCGCCCAGTTTGTCGTGGTCGCCGAAGGCCAGCGCGCCGATGCCCACGGTGGCGATGGTGCCGTACATCAGCGCCACCTGGTTGCTGCGCTTCCAGATGCCGCGGTTGTCGTAATGCAGCCGGTGGTCGATGCCGAGCGGGCCGCCGCTGGCCATGGCGTGGCTGGAAATGACCATGGCAGCGAGCACTGCCGGAAATCGCGATGCGCGCATGATGCTGTCCTCCCGCAGCGGCCGGACGCCGTCATGCGGCAGGCTCGCGCCGGCAGCTTTCGGTTGCCTTACACGGACAACGCGGCATGCGGCCGCATCGCGGCGATGCCGCTAAACTGGCTGCCAGCAAGGAGCCGTGCATGACCGAACGTTCCGCCCCGGCCGAGGCCGTCGCCCGCATCGCCATGCTGCGGGCGCAGATCGAGCAGGCCAATCACCAGTATCACGTGCTCGACGAGCCGCAGATCACCGACGCCGACTACGACCGCCTGATGCGCGAACTCGAGGCGCTGGAAGCCGCGCATCCGGCGCTGGCCAGCGCCGATTCGCCCAGCCGTCGGGTGGGCGCGCGCGCCGTGGGCGGCTTCGCCGAAGTGCGCCATGCCATCCCGATGCTGTCGCTGGGCAATGCGTTCGAGCATCCCGGTGCGGCTGGGCAGGACGATCGCGAGCGCTTTCGCGAAGTGGCCGAGTTTGAACGCCGCATCGAGCAGACGCTGGACCGGCACGGCCCGGCGCAGGTGCCGGTATTTTCGGTGGAGCCCAAGCTCGACGGGCTGGCGATCAGCCTGCGCTACGAGCACGGTGTGTTCGTGCAGGGCGCCACCCGCGGCGATGGCGAAACCGGCGAAGACGTCACCGCCAACCTGCGCATGGTGCGGGCCATTCCGTTGCGCTTGCGCAACGGAATAAATGAGGAGAGTCCGTTGCGATTGCGCGGCCAGGGCTGGCCCGACGTACTCGAAGTGCGCGGCGAGGTGGTGATGCTGCGCCGGGATTTCGAAGCTTTCAACGAGTACGCGCGCAGCCACGGCGAGAAGCCGCTGGCCAACCCGCGCAACGGCGCGGCGGGCTCGCTGCGCCAGCTTGATCCGGCAGTCACAGCCAAACGGCGGCTGAGCTTTTTCGCCTACGCGGTGGGCCTGGTCGTAGGCGGCGAGCTGCCGCCCACCCATTCGCAGACCCTGCAGCAGCTGCGCGCCTGGGGCTTTCCGGTCTCGCCCGAAGTGGACACCGCGCGCGGCTTCGATGGCCTGATCGCCTACTACCGGCACATCGGCGCCCGCCGCGATACGCTGCCCTACGACATCGACGGCGTGGTCTACAAGCTGGACGACTACGCCGGCCAGCGCACGCTGGGCTTCGTGGCGCGCGCACCGCGCTGGGCCATCGCGCACAAGTTTCCGGCGCAGGAGGAAGCCACCCGCCTGCTCGACATCGAACTGCAGATCGGGCGCACCGGCGCCGCCACGCCGCGCGCGCGGATGGAGCCCGTGCAGGTGGCCGGTGTCATCGTCACCTACGCCACGCTGCACAACGCCGACCAGATCGCCCGGCTCGACGTGCGCGTCGGCGACACCGTGATCGTGCGCCGCGCCGGCGACGTGATCCCCGAGGTGGTGCGCGTGGTGCCGCAACTGCGCCCTGCGCAGGCGCTGCCGTGGCAGATACCGGCGGATTGCCCGGTATGCGGCTCCGCGTTGGTGCGCGAGGAGGGCGCGGCGGCGTGGCGCTGCTCCGGCGGACTGGTCTGCGCGGCGCAGCGCAAGGAGGCGCTGCTGCATTTCGCCGCGCGCCGCGCGATGGACATCGACGGGCTGGGTGAGCGCTATGTCGATGCGCTGGTCGAGTTCGACATGGTCAGGACGCCGGCCGACCTCTATGCGCTCAGCGTGGAGGATTTCGTGGCGATGAAGCGCCGCGCCGACGAACGCAAGCCTGCCCCGGCGGAAGCTGGGGGCACCACGCCGGAAACGGTCAAGGCCGGCAAGGTGGCGACCCGCTGGGCCGGGAACCTGGTCGAGGCCATCGCCGCCAGCAAGCACACCACGCTGGCGCGCTTCCTGTTCGCGCTCGGCATCATGCATATCGGCGAGAGCACCGCCAAGACCCTGGCGAGCTGGCTGGGGCGGCTGGAATTCGTGCGCACGATGCCCGCGCCGGTGCTGCGCGTGCTGCCGGATATCGGCAGCGAAGTGGCCGAGGCGATCGCCGCGTTCTTCGCGCAGCCGGGCAACCAGCAGGCGGTGGACGCGCTGCTGGCTGCCGGCATCACGTTTGCCGATGAGGGCACGCCGTCGCCCCAGCTGCGCGAGAAGCTCGACCTCACGGCGCTGCTCGACATGGCCGGAATCCACCAGCTCGGCCCCAAGCGCACCGCATTGCTGACGCAGCATTTTCCCACGCTCGACAAGCTGCTGGCCGGCGGCGCCGCTCACTGGATCACCGCCGGCCTGCCGCAGGCTGCGGCCAGCAGCCTGGAAAATTTCCTGCAAGATCCCGCCGCCCTGGCACGACTGCGCGAGGCGGAGCGGGCGATGCAGCGCCTGCTCGCCGCGATCCCTGTAGCGGCGGCGCCGACGGCCGCGCCACTCGCCGGGCAGACCATCGTGCTCACGGGCATGCTGCAGTCGCTGAGTCGCGACGAGGCAAAGGATCGGCTCGAAGCGCTGGGCGCCAAGGTGTCCGGTTCAGTGTCGAAGAAGACCAGCTTCGTGGTGGCAGGTGAAACTGCTGGTTCCAAGCTCGAGAAGGCAGCTGAACTCGGCATCGACGTGTGGGACGAAGCGAAGCTGCTCCTGCTGTTGCGTGAGCATGCGATCAGGTCATGATGATTCCGGCACCCTTGGCAACGCCGGGGGAGAGCTGGGGTGAGGGGGCTGGCTCTTGCTGTTCCACCCGATACACAGGCGGACAACCGATGGAACGCGCCAAGTCACTGCGCAAGACTTCGACCGATGCGGAACTCCGGCTGTGGTCGCGCCTGCGTGCCGCCCAACTGGGCGTGAAGTTCCGCCGGCAGCATCCTGTGGCGGGTTATTACGCGGATTTTTGCTGTGTGGAGCATGCGCTGATCATCGAGCTGGATGGCGGTCATCACGCTGATCAACACGCTTACGACGAACAGCGCACGCGGGATCTGCGCGCCGCCGGCTTTCGCGTCGTGAGATTCTGGAACGATGACGCGCTGTTGCGTATCGAAGCTGTGCTTGAGGCGATCATGCAGGCCTTGGGCGAAGAGCGTCCCCCTCACCCCAGCCCTCTCCCCCGGCGCCGCCGGGGGAGAGGGGGAAACGCCATTCCGGCTTCTGGCCCCCTCTCCCCCGGCGGCGCCGGGGGAGAGGGCTGGGGTGAGGGGGCGCCCCTCGCCATTCAGCAGCCCTGGTCGCTGCCGCAATCGCTGCAGCTGCGAGCGCAGCTCTACGCGCTCATCCGCGGCTTCTTCGCCGAGCGCCGCGTGCTGGAGGTGGAGACGCCGATCCTGTCGGCGGCGGGCAATACCGAACCGAACATCGCGAGTTTCAGTACGCGCTTCAGCGGTCACGTCGATGCCGGGGCAAGCGAGCGCTGGCTGCGCACCTCGCCGGAGTTTCCGCTGAAGCGCCTGCTGGCCGCCGGCGTGGGCGACTGCTACGAGCTGGGGCGGGTGTTTCGCAACGGCGAGGCGGGGGCGCGGCACAATCCCGAATTCAGCATGCTGGAGTGGTACCGCGTCGGCTGGGATCACCGCCGCCTGATGGCGGAGACCATCGCGCTGGTCGAGGCCGCGCTGGCGCTGCGGGGACGCCGCGCCGAAGTGGTGATCGAGAGCTATCGCCAGCTGTTTCTGGATGAGTTGGGGCTGGATCCGTTGCACGCCACACTCGACGCCCTGCGTGCGCCGCTGACCGAGCAGCACATCGACGCGGACGGACTCACGCGCGACGACTGGCTGGACCTGCTGATCACCCATCGCCTGCAGCCGGCGTTTCCGCGCGACCGCATCACGGTGATCCACGATTACCCGGCCACGCAGTGCGCGCTGGCCAGGATTCGTCCCGGCGAGCCGCCGCTGGCCGAGCGCTTCGAGCTGTACCTTGGCGCGCACGAGCTGGCCAACGGCTACCACGAGTTGAACGACGCCGCCGAGCAGCGCGCGCGCTTCGAGCGCGACAGCGCGGTGCGCCGCGCGCGCGGCCTGCCGCCGATGCCGATCGACGCGCGCCTGCTGGCAGTGCTCGACGCGATGCCCGACTGCGCCGGCGTGGCGCTCGGCGTGGAACGCCTGCTGATGTGCCTGGCCGATACCGACGCGATCGCCGACGTGCTGGCGTTTCCGTTTGCCGACGCCTGAATTCTCTGGAGCGTGTGCCATGTGGCTGGCGCGGCTGCGCATTAACATGAGCGTGGCGTTTGCCCTGGTCGTCACTGGGCGCAACTCGAAGAGCGTACGGGAGCGCCGCTAGAACTCCAGTTCCTGCGCCGCGCACAGGTAGTCCAGCAACGGTGCCACCTGGCGGAAAGTGGCCAGCGTCCACGGCAGCAGCTCGGCGCTGCAGGCGAGCTCCTCGCTGAAGCCGGCCGAGGCGACGAAATCCTTGCGTTTCAGGTCCTCGATCAGTTCATGCGCCGGGTCGTAGCCGCGCGGCGGGCGGGTCAGCGACTCGCCGCCCAATTGCAGATGCTCGCGAAATGCCTTGCCCCGGGTGGCTTTTTTCCACGCTGCCGGATTGTCAGCAAGAAAATCTCGGATGTGTTTCAAGGCGCCCGCTTCCGGGTGCCAGGTGCCGCCACCGGCAAAGCAGTCGCCGGGCTGGATGTGCATGTAGAACACCGGCGCAGGGATTTCGCGATGGCGCTCGTGGTTGAAATGTGCACCTTGCCAGGTCTTGTAGGGAAGCTTGTTGTTGGAGAAACGGGTGTCGCGGAAGATGCGGAACAGTGAGCCGCCGCTCTTGCGCGGGTCGGCACGGTAGTGCGCGCTGATCTTCGTCAGCGGCGCTTGCAGGTCGGTGATCAGCTGCAGGAACGGCTCGCGCACGTGACGCTCGTAGTCGTCCTTGTGCTCGGAAAACCACTCGCGACTGTTGTGGCGATCGAGTGTGTGCAGGAAGCGGAAGGTGGCCGGGGTGAAATAGCTGTGGGACATGGTCGGTCGATGGCTCGATGGTGAAGGTGGCTCAGTGGCTGTCGATGCCGGCGGCGAGCTGTTCGCCCCAGGCCTGCAGCTTGTCGAGCAGGGCCAGCTTGCCCTGCGCCTGCGGATCGGCGCGCAGCTCGGCGATGCGGGCGAAATAGTCGTCGAGGGTGAGGCCGGTGAGCGCGGTATGGCGGGTCAGCCGCGCCTGGCGGAAGCGCTCCCAGCGCTGGCGTTCGTCGGCATCCAGCGTCTGCGGCCAGTTGCGCGCCCGATAGCGGAACAGCAGCTCCGGGTAGCGCGGGTCGCGGAACGGCAACGCGCGTTCGCCCAGCTGCGCCGGCGGCGTGGCGCGCACCTGCGCCAGCAGCCGCTTGTCCGCGTCGGGCAGAAAGCCGCCGCCGTACAGCGCCAGTTCGGGATCGTCCGGCGGCGGCAGTTCGGCCGCGCGCTGAAATACCCGGCGCAGCTTTTCCGCCAGCCCGGCGCTGGCGCGCAGCGCGTCGCGATGCGCCATGCAGCGCGCGGGATCGAGCTGCAGACGTTGCAGATCCACGCCCTGCAGCACCGACAGCGGCGCCAGCGCCGGCGCATGGTTGGCGCGCACGGTGCGCAGCGGAATGCGCTCGACGTCTTCGGGCAGGTCAGCGCGCGCGGTGAAAATGCGGTCGGCGATGTCGTCCTCGTCCAGCGCCAGCCAGGCCTGCGGGTCGCAGGCCAGGTCGTACACGATCACTTCGCCGGCGCGGCTGGGATGCGGCGCCAGCGGCGCGATCATGGCCAGGCAGTGGCGGCTGGCCGGATAGCGCGAGGACACGTGCAGCACCGGCGTCATCTGCACCACATCGAGCAGCTCGAACACTTTCTGCTTGCGCCGCAGGCCGTAGTACCAGTCCCACAGCCGCGGCTGGCGCACGCGGATCAGCCGCGCCAGCTCGATCAGCGCGCGCACGTCCGACAGCGCATCGTGGGCGCGCTCCTGCGCGAGCTGATTCGCGCGGGCCAGATGCTCCAGCTTGAAGCTTGGCGAGCCGTCGTCGCGCAGCGGCCAGGCGATGCCTTCCGGCCGCAGCGCCTGGCACAGGCGCACCAGGTCGATCAGGTCCCAGCGCGAATTGCCGTTTTCCCATTCGCGGCCGTAGGGCTCGTAGAAGTTGCGATAAAGCATCTGCCGGGTGAACTCGTCGTCGAAGCGCAGCGAGTTGTAGCCCACCCCGCAGGTGCCCGGCGCTGCCAGCTGCTCGTGCACGCGGGCGGCGAACTCGGCTTCGATCAGCCCCTCGCGTTCGGCCTGCTGCGGCGTGATGCCGGTGATCATGCAGGCGTCCGGATGCGGCGGCATCTCCAGCGCGGGCTGCGCGAAGAACATCACCGGCTCGCCGATGATCTCCAGCTCCGGCGTGGTACGGATGCCGGCGAACTGCACCGGCCGGTCGCGCCGCGGGTCGGCGCCGGACGTCTCGTAGTCATGCCAGAGAAAGGTCTGCATCGGCGCATCATCGCACGGACAAAAGCGCGGGCCGCAAGGCTGATAAACTCGACGGCACAAGGAGAACCCATGAGCCACGTTCACGACGACAACCTGATCTGGATCGATCTGGAAATGACCGGCCTGGATACCGACGCCGACTCGATCCTGGAGATTGCTACGGTGGTCACCGACAAGGATCTCAATGTGCTTGCCGATGGCCCGGTGTTCGCGATACGCCACGAGATCGACCGGCTGGAATCGATGGACAGCTGGAACTCCAACCAGCACCACAAATCCGGCCTGTGGCGGCAGGTGCTGATCTCGCAGACCGATCACGCGATGGCCGAGCAGGCCACAGTGGAGTTTCTGCGCGCCTGGGTGGCGCCGGGCAAGTCGCCGATGTGCGGCAATTCGATTTGCCAGGATCGGCGCTTCATGCATCGGCAGATGCCACGGCTGGAGCGTTATTTCCACTATCGCAACCTGGACGTGTCCACCCTGAAGGAGCTGGCGCGGCGCTGGGCGCCGGAAATCGCCAAGGGCTTCGGCAAGGAGTCGGCGCACACGGCGCTGTCGGACATCCGCGACTCGATCGCGGAGCTGCGCCATTACCGGCAGCATATGGGTGCGCTGGGCGGCACGCCTGCGGCGTGACGCGATGGCTGCGCGCCGACCGGCGCGCGGCACCGGACAAGTGGGGGAAAGGCATGTCGATCGATCTGTTTGCGCCAGTGCTGGATTGCGCCGGCCGCCCGCTGCGGCTCGACCGGGCGCGGGTGGTGGGCATCCTGAATGTCACGCCGGATTCGTTCTCCGATGGCGGCCTGTATCACGACGTCGATGCTGCCGTGGCGCACGGGCTGCGGATGGCGGAACAGGGTGCCGACATGCTGGATGTGGGCGGCGAGTCCACCCGGCCCGGCGCGCGCGAGGTGCCGGTCGAGGAGGAGCTGCGCCGGGTGCTGCCGGTGATCGGGCAGCTGGTCGCGCGCACCGCGCTGCCGATCGCGATCGACACCTCCCGCCCCGAGGTGATGCGCGCGGCGGTGGCAGCCGGTGCGGGCATGATCAACGATGTGTACGCGCTGCGCCGTGATGGCGCGATGGAAGCGGTCGCCGAGCTGGGCGTGCCGGTGTGCCTGATGCACATGCTGGGCGAGCCGCGCAGCATGCAGGCCGATCCCCGCTATGACGACGTGGTCGGCGAGGTGCACCGTTTTCTCACCGACCGGCTGTTCGCCTGCGAGCTGGCTGGCATCGACCGGCGCAAGGTGATGGTCGACCCGGGCTTCGGCTTCGGCAAGACGCTGGAACACAACCTGGCCCTGCTCGCTGCGCTGGAGCGCTTCGGCAGCCTCGGCTCCGGCGTCTACGCCGGGATCTCGCGCAAGTCGATGATCGGTGCGCTGACTGGTCGCGCCGAGCCGTCCGCACGCGTGGTCGGCTCGGCGGCGGCGGCGCTGATCGCCGTGCAGCGCGGCGCCCGTATGGTGCGCGTACACGACGTGGTCGCCACCGTGGATGCGCTGGCAGTGTGGCGCGCGGTGCTTGCGGTGGATAGCGTGCCGCAGCGCGATCGCAAGGCCGTGGCCGCACCGCGCTGGCCGGACGACGATTGAAGACCCGGCAGTCGAACGCCGGATCGACGATGACCCGGCGCTATGCTCTGCTGATGCGACAGCTTGCCGCGGGACGACGTGAACCATGAATCAGCGCAAATATTTCGGTACCGACGGTATCCGCGGGCTGGTCGGGCAATGGCCGATCAGCGCGGATTTCATGCTGCGGCTGGGGCGCGCCGTGGGCAGCGTGCTGGCGCGCGACAGCATGGATCGACCGAAGGTGCTGATCGGCAAGGACACCCGCATCTCCGGCTACATGTTCGAATCGGCGCTGGAGGCCGGGCTGGTCGCCGCTGGGGTGGATGTGGCGCTGCTCGGGCCGATGCCGACGCCGGCGGTGGCGTTCCTGACCCGCTCGATGCGCGCCAGCGCCGGCATCGTGATCAGCGCGTCGCACAATCCGCATCACGACAACGGCATCAAGTTCTTTTCGGCCAGCGGCGAGAAGCTGTCCGATGCGGTCGAGCTGGCAATCGAGCAGGAAATCGACGCGGCCTTCGTCACCGTGGCCTCCGAGCGGCTGGGCAAGGCCATCCGCATCGGCGATGCGGTGGCGCGTTATGCCGAGTTCTGCAAAGCCACCGTGGCGGAGGACTTCAGCCTGCAAGGATGGAAGATCGTGCTGGACTGCGCGCACGGCGCCACCTATCAGGTGGCGCCGAAGGTGTTCGCCGAACTGGGCGCCGAGGTGCTGGCGATCGGCGACAGGCCGGACGGTTTCAACATCAACCACGAGGTCGGCTCGACCCATCCCGAGGCGCTGCAGCAGGCGGTGCTGGCGCACGCGGCGGATCTGGGCATCGCGTTCGATGGCGACGGCGATCGCGTGATGCTGGTCGACCGGCACGGCCAGCTGGCCGATGGCGACGACATTCTCTACGTGCTGGCCTGCAACCTGCAGTCGCGCGGCCTGCTGAAGGGGCCGGTGGTGGGCACCCTGATGAGTAACTACGGCCTGCAGCTGGCGCTGGCCGAGTGCGGCGTGCCGCTGCTGCGCGCCAACGTGGGCGATCGCTACGTGATGCAGCTGCTGCAGCAGCACGACGGCATGCTGGGCGGCGAAACCTCCGGCCACATCCTGTGCCTGGATCGGGCCACCACCGGCGACGGCATCGTGGCCGCGCTGGCCGTGCTGGAGGCGCTGGTGCGGTCCGGCCAGGATCTGGCCGTGGCCCGCCAGGGGCTGAAAAAAATGCCGCAGGTGATGCTCAACGTGCGCGCCACGGGTGCCCGTGAGGCCTTGGCCGGTGCCATCGTGCAGGCGGCGCTGGCCGAGGTGGAAGGCATCCTGCACGGCCGCGGCCGGGTGGTGCTGCGCGCCTCCGGCACCGAGCCGCTGGTGCGCGTCACCATCGAGGCAGCCGACGCGGCGGAAGTGCAGCAGCTGGCCGATCGGCTCGCCGACGCGGTGCGGGCTGGCGCGGCCAGC
Organism: Pseudomonadota bacterium; assembly: GCA_021793575.1. Classification (GTDB taxonomy): domain Bacteria; phylum Pseudomonadota; class Gammaproteobacteria; order Xanthomonadales; family Rhodanobacteraceae; genus Rhodanobacter. Next base: position 3,824 of record JAJYSM010000009.1, on the reverse strand, counting down.
CATGTGGCGGAGGCCTCGTGAGGCAGGTTCCCACCCTCGACATCCGTCGCTACGACACCGATCGCGATGCGTTCGTGGCCGAGCTGGGCGCGGCCTACCGGCGGTTCGGCTTCTGCTGCATCCGCGGCCACGGCATCGCGCGCGAGCTGATCGACAATGCCTACGACGCCTTCGTGCAGTTCTTCGCGCTGCCCACCGCAGTCAAGCTGCGTTACCACGTGGCCGGCGGCGGCGGCGCGCGCGGCTACACGCCGTTCAAGGTGGAGACGGCCAAGGACAGCCAGTATCCGGACCTGAAGGAGTTCTGGCATATCGGCCGCGAGATTCCGCGCGACTCGCGCTTCGCCGACGTGATGCCGGCCAACCTCTGGCCCGCCGAGGTGCCGGATTTTCGCCGCGGCGGCTACGCCTTGTACGAGGCGCTGGATCAGCTGGGCACGCGCGTGCTGCGCGCACTGGCACTGCACATCGGCCAGCCGGAAGGCTTCTTCGAGGACAAGACCGACCTCGGCAACTCGATTCTGCGTCCGATCCACTATCCGCCCATCGAAGATGGGACCGGCATGCCGAATGTGCGTGCCGGCGCCCACGAGGACATCAATTTCATCACCCTGCTGGTCGGCGCCAGCGCCGAAGGCCTGGAAGTGCTGAGCGACGGCGAGTGGCTGCCGATCACCACCGAGGGCGACGCGATCGTGGTGAACATCGGCGACATGCTGCAGCGGCTCAGCAACCATGTGTTTCCATCCACCACGCACCGTGTGGTGAACCCACCCAACGCCAACGCGCGCAAGCCGCGCTATTCGGTGCCGTTCTTCCTGCATCCGAATCCGGACGTGGTGCTCGACCCGCTCGACTCCTGCATCACGCCGGACAATCCGCGCCGCTACGACCGCTCGATCACCGCGCACGACTATCTGATGCAGCGGCTGCGCGAGATCAAGCTGATCTGATCCGGCCGGCGCCGGCGGCTACTCGCTGGCATGGCGGTAGCGCTTCGATTCGCGTGCCGACAGCCACCGCGCCAGCCGGTCGGGCATCAGCTGCACGGCGGTCTTGATCAGGCGATTGACCCGCCCGGTGACGAGCACCGCGTCACCGCGTTCGACCGCGGCGATGCCTTGGCGCACCACCTCCTCGGCGCTCAGCCACATGAAGCCGGGCAGCTGGTTCATCTTGTCGCGGGTGCCGGTGATGTCGTGGAACTCCGACCAGGTAAAACCCGGGCACAGCGCGCACACGTGCACGCCGGCCTCGCCGTTTTCCAGCGCCAGCGATTCCGAAAACCGGATCATGTACGCCTTGGCGGCGGCATACAGCGTGTGCCCGGCTGGCCCGGGCACGTGGCCGGCGAGCGAGGCCACATTGATGATGCGACCGTAGCGCCGCGCGCGCATGCCTGGCAGCAGTCGCCATGCCAGCTCGGTCGGCGCGGCCAGCAGCACGCGCAAAAAATCCGCATGGGTGGACCAGTCGTTCGCACCGAACGTGCCGGGCACGCCGTAGCCGGCGTTGTTGATCAACCAGTCCACCTGCAGCCCGCGCTGCGCCAGCTCGTCGCACAGCCGCTGCGGCGCCGCCGGATCGGCGAGATCATCCGGCAGCACCGTCACCTGGACGCCGTGCTGCTGGCGCAGCTCGTCGGCCAGCGCTTCCAGGCGGTCGAGCCGGCGTGCGGTCAGCACCAGATCATGGCCGCGCAGGGCCAGTTGCTGCGCAAAGGCTGTGCCGATGCCGGCGGAGGCGCCGGTGATCAGGCTGAGTGGGTGGGCAGCGGGCATGGCGGTGTTCCTGTCGGCGAATCGCCATTCTTGACCGGGCAGACGTCGCCACGCCAGCAGCTCACAGGTTTGCCGACCGGCGCACCCCTCGCTAAGCTTGCCGTTTTGACGGCAGCGGATACGCGCGATGCGCACGAAACTGGTGGCGGGCAACTGGAAAATGCACGGCAGCCGTTCCATGGCGGCGGCGCTTGTCAGCGAGATTGCCGCAGCCAGGCCGGCATCCATCGACGTGGTGATGTTTCCTCCGTTCACCTACATCGCCGCCATGGCCGCGCAGCACGCCGACGTCGGCCTGGGCTTTGGTGCGCAGGACGTGAGCGAACACCCCGGGCAGGGTGCGTACACCGGCGAGGTCTCGGCCGCCATGCTGGTCGATGTCGGGGCGCAGTGGGCGCTGGTGGGCCACTCCGAGCGTCGTCAGTACCACGGCGAGAGCGATGAGCTGGTCGCCCGCAAGTTTGCCGCGGCCCGCGCCGGCGGACTCACGCCGATCCTGTGCGTGGGCGAGACCCTGCAGCAGCACGAGGCGGGCGAGACCGAGTCGGTCATCGCGCGGCAGCTGCAGGCGGTGTTGAAGATCAACGGCATCGCCAGCTTCGATACCGCCTTGATTGCCTACGAGCCGATCTGGGCGATCGGTACCGGCCGCACCGCCACCCCTGAAGTCGCCCAGCGGGTGCACGCCTTCATTCGTAGCCAACTGGAAAAGGAAGATGTTATGATTGCCCGTCTGACCCGACTGCTTTATGGCGGCAGCGTCAAGGCGGCCAATGCCGCTGAATTGTTCGCACAGGCGGACGTGGACGGAGGACTGATCGGCGGCGCCTCGCTGACCGCATCCGACTTCCTTGGCATATGCGCCGCGGCGCACCAGGCGCTACAGGCTCAATAGAAATCATGTTCGTCATTTTCAGCGTGTTTTACATCCTGATCGCTGCGGCAATGATCGTGCTGATCCTGCTGCAGAACGGCGCAGGTGCCGATGCCGGTTCCGGCTTCGGCAGCGGTGCGTCGGCCACGGTGTTCGGTGCACGTGGCTCAGCCACTTTCCTTACCCGCGCTACCGGCGTGCTCGCCACGCTGTTCTTCCTGCTCAGCCTCGGCATGGGCATCTACCTGCACAGCAAGGGTGAAGTGCACAGCAACGCCGCAGGCTTGGGCGTGATGTCCGGGCTGGCAAGCCAGCCAGCCGCAGTGAAAGCGGTACCTGCTGCCGTGACCGCATCGGAAGTACCGCCCGCTGCGCCGAATGCAGTCAAGCCGCTGGTACCGACAGCAACACCCGCACCCGTCAAGACGCAGGGCGCGGTGCCGACTCCTACCGAGCCGGCAAAACACTAGGCAACACACCTGCCCGGGTGGCGGAACTGGTAGACGCACTACCTTGAGGTGGTAGCGACGCAAGTCGTAGGGGTTCGAGTCCCCTCTCGGGCACCAATTGAACATCACGCAACATCCCGTAACACCCCTAAAGCCCCGTTTCTTGGGGCTTTTTTCTTGTCTACGTCCTAGAATTCGCCCCGCAAGCTCCCGTGCGACCCCTTGAGTTACCGCAATTCTGGCGGTAGCTTTGACGGTAGCCGGGCGCCCGTCCGGTAACTCACCGCGAGGTTACCGTCATGCTCACGCCGTCTGCCGTGGCAAACGCCAAGCCCCAAGCCAAGCCGTACAAGCTGACCGACGAACGCGGGATGTACCTGCTGGTGAAGCCGGACGGCGCGCGCTGGTGGCGCTTCGACTACCGCCGCCCCGACACCCGCAAGCGCAATACATTGTCGCTAGGCACCTTCCCCGAGGTGAGCCTGCGCAAGGCCCGTGAGCGCCGCGACGAGGCCCGCAAGCTGGTGGCGGACGGCATCGACCCCGGTACCCAGCGGCAGGAAGTCAAGGCCGCCCAGGCTGCGGCGATGGAAGGTAAGCGTCCGCCCGCCACATTTTCTCCCAGCCCAGCCAGACTGCTTCGATGCGCACCAGTTTTCACGGGAGCGCTGCGATGGGCAGGCGAGGCAAGGTGGGCGGTTTCGGACCGGCGGTGTGGGT
>JAJYSM010000122.1 GCA_021793575.1 Pseudomonadota bacterium | reverse complement strand
GCCGCGGCTCGATGCGCTGGGTCTTGGCGTGACGCTGTTGTCCGGCGTGCTCGGCATGGCCTGCGCCGACAGTTTGTATTTCGCCGCGCTCAACCGCCTGGGCGCCAGTCGCGCGGGCATCATCGGCAATCTGTACAGCCCGTTCGTGATCGGGCTTTCGGTGCTGTTTCTCGGCGAAAGCATGCGGCCACTGCAGTGGCTGGGTTTCGCGCTGGTCAGCGCGGGCGTGCTGGTGGTGAGCCGGGCGCGCGGTCACGCGACGGAGCTGGATCGACGCCGGCTGCGGCAGGGGGTCGCGCTGGGCGTCGCCGCGATCTTCCTGATGGCGGCGGCGATCGTGCTGATCAAGCCCTGGCTCGGCGGCCAGCCGGTGCTGTGGATCGTGCTGCTGCGGACCCTGGGCGGCCTGCTCGGTCTGCTTGTGCTGTTCGCATGGCGACGCGAAGCGCCGTGGCGGACGCTGTCCGGACGCCGCGTGCGCTGGCCGCTGCTACTGCTGGCCGCGTTCGTCGGCCAGTATCTGGCCGTGCTGATGTGGGTAGGTGGCTACAAATACGCGCCGGCGACGGTGGCAGCCGTTCTCAACGAGACCAGTTCGGCCTTCATCGTCCTGCTGGCAGCCTTGTTGCTGCGCGAGCCGCTGGGCGCGCGCAAGTTGCTGGGCGTGGCCTGCACGCTTGCGGGCGTGGCCTGTCTGCTGCTGGCGTGAGCCCGTTCTCAGCCCGGGTGCGCCTGATCCTTGGATACGGACTCGGCGGCATGCAGTGGACGCACGTTCAGCAGCACGCCCTCGCTGCCGACCACCTCGACTTCGCTGCCGGCGGGCAGATCGGGGCCGGTCGCCAGCCAGACGCCGTCACCGACCCGCGCGCGGCCGCGGCCATCGCGGATAGCCTCGGTCAGTACCAGCCGCCGCCCCACCAGGCTGGCGCCGCGGCGGTTCAGCGTGGTGGCATCACTGCGCTCGCCGCGCTGCAGGCGCGGCCGCAACCAGCGCCAGTAGGCCGCGCAGGATAGAAACGCCAGCACGGTGAAGCTGAGCGCCTGGGCCAGCACGCCGAGCTGCGGCAGCAGCAGCACGAGGCCGCCGGTGGCCGCCGCGCCCAGGCCTATCCAGATCAGGAAATAGCCGGGTGCCAGCACTTCGGCGGCGGCCAGAATCAAGGCCACCGACCACCACACCAGATGTCCGGGCAGGTTGAGGAACAAAGCGCTCATGGCTTGCCTCCGGGGAGGTTCTGGCGCGCGCTGCTCTCGCTCTGGGCGCTGCGCACCAGATCGGTGATGCCGGCCAGCGCGCCCAGCACACCGGTGGCTTCCATCGGCATCAGCAGCGTCTTCTGGTTGGGCGCCTCGGCCAGCGCCTTCAGCGCCTCGATGTATTTGCTGGCCACGAAGAAGTTCAACGCATTGACATCGCCCTGCGCGATGGCCTGCGAGACCAGCTCGGTGGCCTTGGCGTCGGCGGCGCCCAGGCGTTCGCGCGCTTCAGCTTCGCGGTAGGCGGCTTCGCGCTTGCCTTCGGCGGCCAGGATGGTGCTCTGCTTCTCGCCTTCGGCCTTGAGGATCGCCGCCTGGCGGAAGCCCTCGGCTTCGAGGATGTTGGCGCGCTTTTCGCGCTCGGCCTTCATCTGCCGCGCCATCGAATCGACCAGGTCGCGCGGCGGCTGGATGTCCTTGAGTTCGATGCGGGTGACCTTGAGGCCCCACGGATGCGTGGCCTCGTCGACCACGCGCAGCAGCTTGGCGTTGATCTCGTCGCGCTTGCTCAGCGATTCGTCCAGGTCCAGCGAGCCCAGCACGGTGCGGATGTTGGTCATCACCAGGTTGATGATGGCCTGCTCGAGGTTGGCCACCTCGTAGGCGGCGCGCGCCGCGTCCAGCACCTGGTAGAACACCACGCCGTCCACCTTGACCACCGCGTTGTCCTTGGTGATCACGTCCTGGCTGGGCACGTCCAGCACCTGTTCCATCATGTTCACTCTGCGCCCGATGGCGTAGATGAAGGGAATCAGGAAATGCAGGCCAGGATCGAGCGTGGCCACGTACTTGCCGAAACGCTCCACCGTCCATTCGTAGCCCTGTGGCACGATGCGCACCAGTTTGACCAGCACGATCACCGCGACCACGACCAGCAGCACTGCGAAAAACAGCATCATCGATGCGCTCCCCCAACGCGTTGTCCGAGTATAGGACGGCGCCCAGTCATGCAGCGGCGCGCCGCATTCAGGCGGCCGCGAAAGCGGCCTCGAAGTGCCGCCAGGCCGCGTCATCGAGGCGCTGGTGAACGTCCAGTGCGCCCAGATTTTCGCGCAGCTGCGCCACGCGGCTGGCGCCCAGGATCACCGTGCTGACGCGCGGGTTGCGCAGGCACCAGGCAATGGCCAACTGTGCTGGCGTGCAGCCCAACTCGGCGGCTAGGGCGGGCAGGCGCGCCGCGCGCCGCGCATTGCGGCCGTCATCGGCGCCCAGCACCGATTCGCGCAGCCAGTCGTAGTCGTTCTGCCCCAGGCGCGACTGTTCCGGCACGCCGCCGGCGTATTTGCCGGTCAGCAGACCCGAGGCCAGCGGCGACCACGTCGTCGTGCCCAGGCCGATCTGCGCGTACAGGGGGGCGTATTCCTGCTCGACGCGCTCGCGGTGCAGCAGGTTGTATTGAGGCTGCTCCATCTGCGGGCCGATCAGATGCTCGGCGCGCGCGAATGCGGCCGCGGCGGCGATGGCGGCGGCCGGCCATTCGCTGGTGCCCCAGTACAGCACCTTGCCTTGGCGGATCAGGCTGTCCATGCTGATCACCACCTCCTCGACCGGCGTGTCCTGGTCCGGGCGATGGCAGAAGAACAGGTCCAGATACTCCACGCGCAGTCTGCGCAGGGCTTGCTGACAGGCCTCGGTGAGATGCTTGCGCGACAGCCCGCGCTGGGTGGGCGCCGGGTCGGGCAGACGCCCGAAGTAGGCCTTGCTGGACACGCAGTAGCCGTCACGCGGAAGCGCCAGCGCATGCAGCGCCTCGCCCATCACCTGCTCCGC
>JAJYSM010000063.1 GCA_021793575.1 Pseudomonadota bacterium | reverse complement strand
GCGCCTGCGCCGATGGCGTCGGTACGGTGTTCAGCTTGCCGCGCCAGTAACCAAAGCACGGCAGGCTCACGTCTTGCCGGCGGCAGTACGCCGCCTGGCTCAGGCCGCTGTCGCGCCACGCGGCCAGATGCCGCCTCCAGAATGCTGCCTTGTTGCCCATGCGCTTGCTCCTGTGAAAACAGGCGCGTATCGCAACAGCTGTCGAAGGCTCAGTACAGGTGAGGTGCCCGGACGCTTACTACAGAATTGTTAGCCGCCCATTAAAAAACCAGGCGCCCTTCGGCGCCTGGTTTTTTTAATGGAGTAACGTAAAATATTACTGCGCAATAAGCTGCGACCCAGTAATGATGTACAGCGAGACTCAAGCCATATGCTGCCGCACTTTCACGATACGTTGCGGGCTATGGCGTAAATAATTGCTGCGCATGAACGTGCGGATCAGAAGCGGTATTCCGCGCTGACCGAGACCATGTTGGTGCTCAGGTTCACGTTGCTCTTTTTGGCGTTGTAATAGTCGTAGTTCAGACCGAGGCTGACGTTGCTGCTGAAGTCGTAGCCGAAGCCGGCGCCGGCGTACCAGCTGGTGTTGTCCAGGCCCTGGCGGATCGGGTTGGCGTCGTTGCTGAGGCCGTGACCGCGCCAGCCGTACAGGCCGGTGCGCGCGCTCACGTACCAGTTCGGGGTGAGGTTGAAGTGGCCGTTCACGCCGGCAGTCCAGCCGTGCAGCTGGGACTTGCCCGGGTTGATCACCGGCTGGCTGTTGAAGATGTTGCGGGCCTGGATGTTGCCCAGGTCGTTGTAGCCCACCTCGGCGCCCAGTGCGACATTCGGCGCGAGCGACCAGCGGTAGCCACCGTTGATGGCGTAGCCGGTGTCATGGCCGTTGTACGGCCCCTGGTTGATCGTGGTGCGGCCGACATTGCCGTTGACGAACCAGCCACCGTTGGTGGCGGATGCGTTCTGGGCGAAGGCCGCCGGAACGCTGAGCAGGCCGGCGGTGGTCAAAAGGGCGAGCAGGGTCTTTTTCATGGGGTTCTCCAGTGGTCATGGCAGCCGGCCCGCAAGGGGGAAGGGGCCGCTGCCGGTGCGCTGCCCAAGGCGGGCGGCGACACGGATACCTAGATGGTGCAGGACGCGAAAGGTTCAATACTTGTAAGTTCAGTATTAATCCGGTGTTAAGAAGTGTGGGCCGGACACCGATCAGCGCGCGCATCCGGCCCGGCTCGCTCAGAAGCGGTATTCGGCCGTCAGCGACGCGGTATCCGTGGAGAGATGGATGTTGCTCTTGCTGGCGTGGTAGTAGTCGTACGACAGGCCCAGGCCGAAGTGGTTGTTGAAGTCGTAGCCCACGCCGGCGCCGCCGAAGTAGTCGACCTGGTTCAGATGATGGCGATTGATGTCCTGGTCGCTGTAGCCGTCGCCCTTCCAGCCGTACACGCCGGCACGGCCGCTGATATACAGGCCGCGCCACACGTTGATGTGGCCGTTCACGCCGGCGGTCCAGCCGCGCAGGGCCTGGCGCTGTGAGGTCAGGTTGACCGGGTTGCTGTTGAAGGCGTTCTTCAGCCTGAAATTGCCCAGATCGTTGTAGCCGACCTCGAGGCCCAGCCCCACGTCCGGGCCGACTTTCCAGCGGTAGCCGCCGTTGAGTGCGTAGGCGGTCGGGTGCGCGTTGAACGGGCCTTTGTTGATATGGCTCTGGCCGACGCTGCCGTCGATGAACCAGTTGCCACTGCCGATCGGCTGGCCGGGCTGATAGTTGCCGCCAGCGCTGCCGGCGTCGGTCGGGCTGGCGGTCGCGGCATCCTGCGCCAGTGCTGGCAGGGCGGTCAGGCTGGTGCAGGCGAGTGCCAGGGCAAGCAAGGTCTTTTTCATGGGGTGCTCCTTTTCTTATTGATTACGAACCAGCCGTCACGCGGGGACGTGGACGGATGGCAGCGCGCGGTGAGCCGCGCGCCAGGGCATTGGACGCATTCCTGCCTGAAGCGCAGCGGTATTCGTGCCGAACAAATTAAGGATGAGTTAATTCGCTGCCGACTACGCGCGTGCGCTGGTGTTTGACGTGCAGGTGCGGTGATCGGGGCGACAGCATCCAGCGGATCGGCGACAATCTGCGTTTTGCCCAGCCCCGGAGACCTGCCGATGACCACCCGCCGCGAACTCGCCAACGCCGTGCGCGCCCTCGCGATGGACGCCGTGGAGGCGGCCAGATCCGGCCACCCGGGCATGCCGATGGGCATGGCCGACATCGCCGAAGTGCTGTGGAACGACTTTCTCCGTTTCAATCCGGCCAACCCGAAGTGGGCCAACCGCGACCGTTTCGTGTTGTCCAACGGACACGGCTCGATGCTGCAGTACGCGCTGCTGCACCTGACCGGCTTCGACCTGCCGCTGGAGCAGCTGAAGAAGTTCCGCCAGCTGCATTCGAAGACCGCCGGCCACCCGGAAGCCAGCGAGACCCCTGGCGTGGAAACCACCACCGGCCCGCTCGGTCAGGGCCTGGCCAACGCGGTCGGCTTCGCGCTGGCGGAGAAGGTGCTGGCGGCGCACTTCAATCGCCCCGGCCATGCCGTAGTTGACCATCGCACGTTCGTGTTCCTCGGCGACGGCTGCCTGATGGAAGGCATCTCGCACGAAGTCGCCTCGCTCGCCGGCACCTGGCAGCTCGGCAAGCTGGTGGCGATCTATGACGACAACGGCATCTCGATCGACGGCGAAGTGCATGGCTGGTTTACCGACGACACCCCGGCGCGCTTCGAGGCCTACGGCTGGAACGTGATCCGTCACGTCGACGGGCACGACGCCGAGGCGATCAAGGCCGCCATCGCGCAGGCCACCGCGCAGGGCGGCAAGCCCTCCCTGATCTGCTGCAAGACGATCATCGGCTTCGGTGCCCCGCACAAGCAGGGCAAGGAAGAGAGCCACGGCGCGCCGCTGGGCAAGGACGAGATCGCGGCCGCCCGCGCGCAGCTGGGATGGCAGCATGCGCCGTTCGAGATTCCGGCGGCGATCTACGCCGGCTGGGATCACAAGCAGCAGGGTGCGGCAAGCGAGCAGGCGTGGAACGAGCTGTTCGCGGCTTACGCCTCGGCGCACCCCGAGCTGGCGGCCGAATTCACCCGCCGCCAAAGTGGCGCGTTGCCGGCGGACTGGGCCGGGAAGTCGCAGGCATATATCGCCAGGCTGCAGCTGGAAGGTCCGGAAGTGGCCTCGCGCAAGGCCTCGCAGATGACGCTGGAGGCGTTCGGCCCGCTGCTGCCGGAGCTGATCGGCGGCTCGGCCGACCTGGCCGGCTCCAACCTCACCAAGTGGAAGGGCAGCCTGGACGCCGCCAACGGCGACAGCGCCGGCGGCAAGGGCAACTACGTCTACTACGGCGTGCGCGAGTTCGGCATGAGCGCGATCGCGAATGGACTTGCGCTGCATGGCGGCCTGATCCCCTACGACGCCACCTTCCTGGTGTTCTCCGACTATGCGCGCAATGCGGTGCGCATGAGCGCGCTGATTCCGGCGCACGCGATCCACGTCTACACACACGACTCGATCGGCCTGGGCGAGGACGGTCCGACCCACCAGCCGGTCGAGCACCTGGCATCGCTGCGCTACATCCCCGGCAACCAGGTGTGGCGCCCGTGCGATGCGGTGGAATCGGCCGCGTCGTGGAAGGCGGCGATCGAGCGCAAGGGCCAACCGGCGTGCCTGGTGTTCTCGCGCCAGAACCTCAGGCACCAACAGCGCGATGCGCGGCAGCTGGCCGACATCGCGCGCGGCGGCTACGTGCTGTCCGATCCGCTGGAGGCGACCTTCCAGGCGATCCTGATCGCCACCGGCTCGGAGGTGGAGTTGGCGATGGAGGCGATGCGCGCGCTGGCCCAGCAGGGTGTGGCCGTGCGCGTGGTTTCGATGCCATGCACCGAGGCGTTCGACGCGCAGCCGCTGGAGTACCGCGAGGGCGTGCTGCCGCTCTGGTGCCGCGCGCGCGTGGCGGTGGAAGCTGGCACCGCCGACTTCTGGCGCAAGTACGTGGGGCTGGATGGCGCGGTGATCGGCATGACCAGCTTCGGTGCCTCGGCCCCCGCGCCGCAGCTGTACGAACACTTTGGCATCGACGTGGCGCACGTGGTCGACGCGGTGAAACACGTCATCCGCTGAAGTCTGCCGGATTTCCAGCCAGAAAAAACGCCGCGATCATCGCGGCGTTTTTGTCGAGCATCCGCATGCACCGTCGGGATCGCGCCGGCAGGGCCTTACTCAGCCGCACGGGCCTTCAGGGCGGTAACCGCCGGCAGCTCCTTGCCTTCGAGGAATTCCAGAAAGGCGCCGCCGCCGGTGGAGATGTACGAGACATCGCCGGCGATGCCGTACTTGTCCACCGCCGCCAGCGTGTCGCCACCGCCGGCGATCGAGAAGGCGCTGGAGGCGGCAATCGCCCGTGCCAGCGTCTCGGTGCCTTGGCCAAACGCGTCGAACTCGAACACGCCGACCGGGCCGTTCCAGACCACTGTGCCGGCCTTGGCGATCAGCTCGGCGTAGCGCATGGCGGTCTGCGGCCCGATGTCCAGGATCATCTCGTCATCCTTCACCTGGTCCATCGGCCTGACCGTGGCCGGCGCATGCGCGGAGAACTCCGGCGCCACCACCACGTCGACGGGCATCGGCACTTCGGCGCCGCGGCGCTTCGCATCGGCCATGACTTTCCTGGCGGCATCGATCAGATTCGGCTCATACAGCGAGTTGCCGATCGGGTGACCCAGCGCGGCGATGAAGGTGTTGGCGATGCCGCCGCCCACGATCAGCTGGTCGACCTTGCCGATCAGGTTGTCCAGCAGGGTCAGCTTGGTGGATACCTTGGAGCCGGCCACGATCGCCAGCAGCGGGCGTGCCGGAGCCTCCAGCGCCTTGCCCAGCGCGTCGAGCTCGGCGCACAGCAGCGGGCCGGCCGCGGCGATCGGCGCGAACTTGATCACGCCATGGGTGGACGCCTGCGCCCGATGCGCCGTGCCGAATGCATCCATCACGAAGATGTCGCACAGCGCGGCATAGCGCCTGGCCAGCGCCGCGTCGTCCTTGCCCTCGCCGACGTTCATACGGCAGTTTTCCAGCAGCACCACTTCGCCGGGGGCCACCTCGACGCCGTCCAGATAGTCGGCCACCAGCCGCACCGGCGTGCCGAGATGTTCGCCCAGCCATGCGGCCACCGGCGCCAGCGAGGAGGCGGCATCGAACTGGCCTTCCTTCGGTCGCCCCAGGTGTGACAGCACCAGCACCCGCGCGCCGGCATCACGGGCGGCGCGCAGGGTCGGTAAGGCCGCCTCCAACCGCTGCGCGGAGCTGATCCGGCCGTGATCGTCGATCGGCACATTCAGGTCTTCGCGGATCAGCACGCGCTGGTCGCGTAATTCAAGATCGCTCATGCGGATGACGGACACGGCAAGACTCCAGGGACAAGGGGAAACCGGGATCGAACGAACGCGGCAGTGCGTCAACCGGCTATTGTCCGGCCCGCCGCATGGCGATGCAAATGTCCGCCTGGCCGCACACAGTCCGCCGGATGCCAGTGGTGTGCGGGGCAGCAAGCTGGCTAAACTGGCACAAACGAGAAGGGGCGAGTCATGACCAACGGCTTGGTGCTCTACGACTACTGGCGCTCCAGCGCCGCCTATCGCGTGCGGATTGCGCTGCATCTGAAAGGCCTGAGCTACGAGACGCGACCGGTGAATCTGCTGCACGAGGGTGGTGAGCAGCACCTGCCCGATTACCGCGCGATCAACCCGCAGCAGCTGGTGCCCTGCCTGCTCGATGGCGATCGGGTGATCACGCAGTCACTGGCGATTCTGGAGTACCTCGACGAAACGCAGCCGCAGGCCCCGCTGCTGCCAGTCGATGCGCGCGGACGGGCGCGCGTGCGCGCGCTGGCGCTGGCGCTGGCCTGCGATGCGCATCCGCTGGGCAACCTGCGCGTGCTGCAGCGGCTGGAAACACAATTCGCGGCGAGCGAGATGCAATGTATCGAGTGGGCGGCCCACTGGATCGCCCTCGGCTTCGAGGCGCTGGAAGCGATGCTGGTGGACAACGCAGCCACCGGCCGCTACTGCCACGGCGACACGCCTGGTCTTGCCGATGCCTGCCTGGTTCCGCAGGTCTACAACGCATGGCGACGGCAAGTGCCGCTGGACGATTACCCGACCGTGCAGCGGATCTATCATGAGTGCTGCGCGCTGGAGGCGTTTCAGCGCGCAGCACCGGAAGCGCAGCCCGGCGCCGGGTGAGGCGGGGAACAGCTGGAGGGTTGGCGTCACGACTTGTGCCACCGACTTTGTTCCCCGTTCCCCTGTCTTTCGTCGCTCAGAAACCCATGCCGTAGGGATCGTTGCCAGCCAGCTCCTGCGTCTCGCTGCCACCCTCGGTGAGGCGGATCTTGAGGGCCAGGCCGTCGCGAGAGTCGGACTTGTTCAGCACTTCCTCCAGCGCCACGCGGCCGTCCTTGTATAGCCGGTACAGCGACTGGTCGAAGGTCTGCATGCCTTCCTGCAGGCTGCGATCCATCGCCTCCTTGATTTCATGGATCTGGCCGCGGCGGATCATGTCGCGGATCAGCGGTGTGTTCAGCAGCACCTCGGCCGCGGGCACGCGTCGGCCATCCTTGCCGATCACCAGCCGCTGGCTGATCACCGCGCGCAGGTTCAGCGCCAGGTTCATCAACACGTTCTTGTGCGCCGATTCCGGGAAGAAGTTGAGGATGCGTTCCAGCGTCTGGTCGGCATTGTTGGAGTGCAGGGTGGCCAGGCACAGGTGGCCGGTTTCGGAGAAGGCGATGGCCGCCTCCATCGTGTCGGTGTCGCGGATCTCGCCGATCATGATCACGTCCGGCGCCTCGCGCATCGCGTTCTTCAGTGCCTCGTGGTAGCTGTGGGTGTCCAGCCCCACCTCGCGCTGGTTGACGATCGACTTCTTGTGTCGGTGCAGGTACTCGATCGGGTCCTCGATGGTGAGGATGTGGCCGGGCGAGTGGGTATTGCGATGGTTGATCATCGCCGCCAGCGTGGTCGACTTGCCCGAGCCGGTGGCGCCGACCACCAGGATCAGCCCGCGCGGCTCCATGATCAGGTCGCGGAAAATCGTTGGCAGCTGCAGCTGCTCGACGCTGGGGATCTCGCTCTTGATCGCGCGGATCACCATGCCCACCTCGCCGCGCTGCTTGAACACGTTGATGCGGAAACGGCCGGCTTCCTTCACCGCCAGCGCCATGTTCAGTTCAAGGTTGCGCTCGAACTGCGGCACCTGGCCCTCGTCCATCAGCGAGTAGGCTATTTTCTTGACCATACCGGAGGGCAGGCCGGTATTGCCCAGCGGATAGAGCTTGCCCTCGACCTTGATGTTCACCGGGGCGCCGGTGGTCAGGAACATGTCCGACGCGCCCTTGTCTACCATAAGCTTCAGGAAGTAACCGATGTCCACGTATGTCCCCTGTTTCCGATCCGCGTTGCAATGGTGGATTATGCCCGCCCACAATACCCCTCGACACTCTTTCAGGAATGTGACGGTGCCCCTCTTTTACCTGTTGCCCGGCGCTCGCCGCCTGTGTGCGGCCGGCGCGGCGCTCGCGCTGAGCCTGGCGCTGTTCGGCTGCGCTTCCGTGCCGCCGCCGAATGACTCGATGAATCTGGCGCAAACCCTGCTGCAGACCGCGCGGGACGCGGGTGCCGCCGATTATGCGCCGGTCGACCTCGGCTTTGCGCAGGACAAGTTCCAGCAGGCGCAGACCGCCATGGCCGAGCGCAAGTATGCCGATGCGGCCAACCTGGCCGAGGAGTCGCGCGCCGATGCCGAGCTGGCCCGGGCCAAGGCGCGGCTGGGGGCGGCGCGCGCGCAGATCCAGCGCAAGGTGCAGGAAAACACCCGCCTGCGCGTGCTCGGCGCGCAGGCGGCCAGCCAGCCGCAGGATCAGTCGACGGCGCCTGCCGATGCCTCGTCCAGCGCGCTGCCCGATGAAAATCTGCCGGCGCCGGCCACTTCGGCGCCGGCCCCGCCGTCCTCGGACGGCGGCTTCCAGACGGTGCCGGCCAACAACCCGCCGCCTACCGGTAGTCAGCCCTCCGATCCGACCCAGCAGGGAGGTCAGCCATGAAGCGCACCAGCGTCCTATTCGCCGCCCTGCTGCTGGCGGTTGCCGCCAGCGGCGCGGCGCAGGCCGGGCAGGATGACATCGACATCCAGCGCCTCAACAACAGCCTCGACCAGCTCGCCAACGACCCCGAGCTGGGCGGCTATGCGCAGGCCGAGCAGGCGCGTGCGCGCGATGCGATCAACCAGCTGGCGCAGGCCAGCCGCAAGGAGCGCGCCCATGATCTGTACCTGGCCGAACGGCGCGTGGATCTGGCCAAGACCGCCGCACAGGTCCAGGATGCCCAGCTCAAGCTGACCCAGCTTGATCGCGAGCACGACCAGATCCTGCTGGAAAACAGCCGTCGCGAAGCCCAGCGCGCGCGGCTGGAGCTGGAGCGCCAGCGCATGCAGTACCAGATGGCGCAGGAGGAAACCGCACGTCTGCAGCAGCAGGGCCTGCAAGCCTCGCAGGCCGCCGCCCAGGCGCAGGCGGAGGCGGCGCAGGCGAAAAAGCTGGCGGCCGCGCAGAGCCGGGTGGCCATCGCCGCCCGCCGCGAGGCCGCGCTGGCCTCGCAGGCCGCCAGGGCGATGCGCTCGCAGTTGCAGGGCGACAGCGCCACCCGGGCGCCGTCGGAGAAGCCGAAGAAAACCGGCAAGAAACATCCCGAACACCGCTGACCCGGGCGGCAGCGACTCGCCCCGGCCAGCGGTCAGGCACGCCCGGCGCGGCGCGGTTTTTTGTGTGCGGGGAAATACTGTTTCGACAGGTTTTCATGCGCCAGCCCGGCGGCCCGGTGCCAGACCCGCCGCGGCTTGCACCGACACCGGCGGCGGAGTAGGTTCAAAGCGCCCTTGCTGCATTCCGGCAGCGGGGCCACTGACCTGAACCATGCGCCCATCCCACGTTGTCATTGCACTCCCGCGCCCCGGCTTGTCGGCGCGCGGCGTGGTGGTGCCGCTGCGTTCAGTCGTCTGCGGGCGCCCGCACGGCGTGCGCCCGCGCAGCCACTCGCGAGGAGGTTGGATCATGTTTGAAAACCAGCAGCGTGATGATGTCGAGGCGTTGATGAAGGCCGATGCCGAATTCCGTCGGCTGTACCAGCGGCACAAACAGCTCGACAGCAAGGTGCACGACGCCGACATCGGAGTGCTTCCGATCGACAGTGCCACCCTGGCCGGCATGAAAAAGGAAAAGCTGCAGGCCAAGGAGCGACTGGAGCGCATGTGGGCGGAGCGCGTGCACCTCATTCACTGAGTCTGCGGTAATCATGCAAGGCGCGGCCCCGGCCCTTTCAGCGGATGGAAAGGGTAACGGGGCCGCTGCATGTCCGGCGCGGCCCGCTATGCGGCCGGGTGGCTCGGTTATCATGGCGGCCCTGCCGAGCGGGCGCGCTGCGCGTCATCGGATCTTCCTGCCTTGGAGCCAACATGACGGTTCATCAAAGTGTCCTGGAACTGATCGGACGCACCCCGATGGTGCGCGCGCAGCATCTGGACACCGGGCCATGCGAGCTGTTTCTCAAGCTCGAGAGCGCCAATCCGGGCGGCTCGATCAAGGACCGCATCGGCCTGTCGATGATCGAGGGCGCCGAAAAGGCCGGCAGGATCCGCCCCGGCGCCACGCTGGTGGAGGGCACCGCGGGCAACACCGGGCTGGGGCTGGCGCTGGTGGCGCAGCAGAAAGGCTACCGGCTGATCCTGGTGGTGCCGGACAAGATGAGCCGCGAGAAGATCTTCAACCTCAAGGCGATGGGCGCCGAGGTGGTGCTGACCCGTTCGGACGTGGCCAAGGGCCATCCGGAGTACTACCAGGACATGGCCGAGCGGATCGCCCGCGAGACGCCCGGCGCGTACTTCATCAACCAGTTCGGCAACCCCGACAATCCGCGCGCGCACTACGAGACCACCGGCCCGGAAATCCTCGAACAGCTGGACGGCCGCGTCGATGCGGTGGTGTTCGGCTGCGGCTCCTCCGGCACCATGACCGGGTTGTCGCGCTACTTCGCCGAGCACTCGCCGGGCACCGAGTTGATCCTGGCCGATCCGGTCGGCTCGATCCTCACCCAGTACATCAACGAGGGCACGCTCTCGACCAAGTCCGCCAGCTGGATGGTGGAGGGCATCGGCGAGGATTTCTTGCCGGTGATCAGCGACTTCTCGCGGGTGAAGAAGGCCTACGCAATCTCCGACAAGGAGAGCTTTCTGGCCGCGCGCGAGCTGCTGGCGAAAGAAGGCGTGCTCGGCGGCTCGTCCACCGGCACGCTGCTGGCCGCGGCGCTGAAGTATTGCGCCGAACAGACCGTGCCGAAGCGGGTGATGATGTTTGTCTGCGACACCGGCAACAAGTACCTGTCCAAGCAGTACAACGACTACTGGATGCTCGACAACGGCTTTCTCGAGCGCGAGCAGCACGGCGATCTGCGCGACCTGCTGCTGCGTCCGTTCGCCCAGCGCGACACCGTGGTGATCGGGCCGAACGAGCTGCTGATTACCGCCTACACCCGCATGAAGCTGTACGACGTGTCGCAGCTGCCGGTGATGGACGGTACCCGGCTGGTAGGCATCGTCGATGAGTCCGACGTGCTGATGCACGTGCACGTCGACCAGGCGCGTTTCCGCGATCCGGTCTCCACCGCCATGATGAGCAATCTGCACATGCTCGCGGTGAGCGAGCCGATCGAGGCGCTGCTGCCGGTGTTCGAGCGCGGCCACGTGGCGATCGTGGTGGACGGCGAGCAGTTCCTCGGCCTGATCACCCGCATCGACCTGCTCAACTATTTGCGGCGCAAGGTGAACTGAGTCATGTGCGCCTGGACTGTGGGAGCGGCTTCAGCCGCGATGCTCCCGGGCTGATTCAAGCCGTCGATGCGGATGAACAAAGGCAGCGGGACTGAAGTCCCTCCCACAGGTTCTGCAAGACTCGCCGTTTTTTGCGCCACGAAAGCCTGCCGTAATGCAGTCCCCGCAAGATGGTTGCATGCGACGGAGCCGCTGGCTCCGCCGCCACCCTGAGGAAGCTTGCCATGTGTGGAATTGTTGCTGCCGCTGCCCAGCGCGACGTCGCGCCGCTGCTGATCGTGGGGCTCAAGGCGCTGGAATACCGCGGCTATGACTCCTCCGGCGTGGCCGTGCTCGATCGCGGCGCGATCCGCCGCGTGCGCGCCAAGGGCAAGGTGCGCGAGATGGAGGCGCTGTACCTGGCCGATCCGTTTCCCGGCGGCTGCGGCATCGCGCACACGCGCTGGGCCACCCACGGCGTGCCGAACGAGGCCAACGCGCACCCGCACGTGGCCGGCCGCGTGGCGCTGGTGCACAACGGCATCATCGAGAACTACATCCGCCTGCGTGCCGAACTGCAGGCGCGCGGCTACGTGTTCACCTCGGACACCGACACCGAGGTGATGGCGGCGCTGATCGACGAGCGCATCGGCCAGGGCCTGAACCTGCGTGAGGCGGTGCTGGCCACCGTGCGCGAGCTGGAAGGCGCCTACGCGATCGCGGTGATCAGCCGCGACGAACCCGGCCGCGTGGTCGGTGCGCGTCGCGGTGCGCCGCTGCTGGTGGGGCTGGGCATCGGCGAGAATTTCCTCGGCTCCGATGCGCAGGCGCTGATCCAGGTCACCAACCGCATGCTCTACCTCGACGAGGACGACGTGGTCGAGATCAGCCGCGACAGCGTGCAGGTCGTCGGCCTCGACGGCCAGCCGGTGGAGCGCGCGGTGCACGAGAGCGAGCTGTCCTCCGACGCGGTCGAGCGCGGCGAATACCGCCACTACATGCAGAAGGAGATCTTCGAGCAGCCACTGGCGGTGGCCAACACGCTGGAAGCGCGCATAGGCCCGCACGGCGTGCTGCCCAACATCTTCGGCATCGACAGCGACGGCGTGCTGGAGCAGGTGCGCGGCCTGCACATCATCGCCTGCGGCACCAGCTACCACGCCGGCCTGGTGGCGAAATACTGGATCGAGGAATATGCGCGGCTGCCGGTCAGCGTGGAAGTGGCCAGCGAATACCGCTACCGCGAGGCGGTGGTGCCGGCCGGCACGCTGTTCGTGGCGATCTCGCAGTCCGGCGAAACCGCCGACACGCTGGCTGCCCTGCGCGAGTCGCGCCGCCGCGGCTATCTGGGCACGCTGGCGATTTGCAACGTGCCGGAGTCCTCGCTGGTGCGCGAGGCGGACCTGAAGCTGATGACCCGCGCCGGCCCGGAGATCGGCGTGGCCTCAACCAAGGCGTTCACCACCCAGCTCGCCGCGCTGGCGCTGCTGACGCTGGAGCTGGCGCGTCGCCACGGCCTCGATCCGCTGCGCTACGCCGCGCTGTGCGCCGAGCTGCAGCATCTGCCGCGCGCGATCGAGAACGCGCTGAAGCTGGAGCCGGCGATCATCCAGTTGGCCGGCGAATTCATCCATCGCCAGCACGCGCTCTTCCTCGGCCGCGGCGCGCAGTATCCGGTGGCGCTGGAAGGCTCGTTGAAGCTCAAGGAGATCTCCTACATCCACGCCGAGGCGTATCCCGCCGGCGAGCTCAAGCACGGCCCGCTGGCGCTGGTCGACGAAGACATGCCGGTGGTGGCGGTGGCACCGAACGGCCCGCTGCTGGACAAGCTCAAATCCAACCTGCAGGAAGTGCGCGCCCGCGGCGGCCGCCTGATCGTGTTCGCCGACGGCACCGCCGGCATGGATGACATGGCTGCCCACGGCACCATGCTGCGGGTCGAATCCGGCGGCAGCTTCATCGCGCCGGCGGTGTTCACCGTGCCGCTGCAGCTGCTCGCCTACCACGTCGCCGTGCTGCGCGGCACCGACGTCGATCAGCCGCGCAACCTGGCCAAGTCGGTGACGGTGGAATAGCTTGCTGGAGGCATGCTGCGGATTTTGCCGGATAGCAATCAAATGGTCGGGATAGTCGACCTGGCCTCCGCTACTCGCCCAGTGCCTCACGGATCTGCTTCGCGCGCTGGCTCGACCACTTGCGCCATTCTTCGGTGACCAGCTCGCGGCGTGCGGTCTCTTCCCAGATCTCCGCCGCGATCACCATCGCCTCGCGATCGTCAGTCTTGTAGAGCGGCTCCGGCGCAAGCGCCGGCACGCGCTGCTGCACACTCGCAGGCACCCAGCGCATGGGTGTCATGTCGTAGATGGGCGCCACACGCAAGGCAGGCAGGGAGTTGCTGACCAGAAAGCTCAGATTACCCATGTGCATGTCGGTGTTGAGCAGCAGGTGGCCGATCGTGGCAATGTGCTTTATCTGGGCGACGTGTTCCTCGGACAGCGCACCGCGGAGCTGCAGGTGTTCCGCCGCCTGGCCCCAGCCGTTTTGCGGACCTTGGTAACGGAAGCTCTGCGCCAGCGCGTGCAACGACACCATGCCGCGCCGCCCGCGCGCGCCGATGCGATCAAAGCGCGTCGTCTCCAGCCACATGCGGTCGTCGTAGATCCAGACCTCGGTGGCGGCCGATTCCAGGCCGTGCAGCGCGATCACCTGTTGCGCCACGGCTTCGGTGAGCATGATGTCGCCCCACCGGCGTGCAGCCGGGTTTCCCGTCATGCGCTCGGAGAATTTCACCAACACCGGGCGCTGGGTCTCTCCCTCCAGAACAACGGCAGTGAACTTCGGCTGCTCGCCGTCGACCGAAGCGCCGACGATGCCGCCATCGCTCACGAGGTTGGCGCGCTTGGCGTATTCCACGAGCCGATCGCCAGTCGCAATGAGCTGGTGGTCCATGTCCACGAAGGGACCCAGGGACAGGCTGCCGCGCCAGTCCCAGGGCACCTGCCGTGCGGCGGTGAGGGTCTGGTCATCCGTCCACGACTGGATGTCGAGCGACCACCCGTGCGCGGCCGCATGCTGGCGCACCCATGCGCGGCCAAGGAAACCGGCCGGCCGGAAGACGTCCATGAACCAGGGCAAGCCCTGATAGACGTCCATGTAGGGGCCGATATGGCCAAGCGACATCCACGGCTGGGGCGCGGCCACTGCGCCCCAGGTCCACTGATCCGCCCGCAGCGCCTGCACCTCACCCAGGAAGTGGTCCCGCCCGCCCTCATCCCGCATGTAGACGGGCGAGGGCGGCATCTCGGGCCGGCCGAGCGCGTAGCTGCGATGGCGCGTCGGTCCCAACCGGATCAGGTCGCGAGTGCTGCTGATCGCGCGCTCCAGGCTGCGCTCACTGCTGAATTCGTTGCTGACCTGCTTGAACAGGTCGCCGGAAGACATGGCCCCGTAGCGGGTGAGTGCGGTGATGATCGGGGACATCCGTGCCTCGCAGTGGCGGAAGTACGGTAGTGAATTTCCTCGCAATATCCGAAGCCTACGCGCAATTTGGCGGAAATGACAGAGTGCAAAGGCACTTTATTCAGTGTCTGTTTAATTCATGGACAGCACGAACGTTAGCGAAAGCTCGACCCGAGAAATCTCTGCGGAAACATAGGGATGCGCGTTCCTTGGCGGAAATACATGTATCGCTACCGAAATTATTCAGCCTTCGTTTACATGTGCGGCCCGGCACCCACGCGCCGAAGCAGTTCGAGCACCTCGCCCAGCCCATGGCGCAGTCGCTCACGAAATCGGCCACGTTCGGATGGACGGCGCCAATCAGGATGGCCCCCAAATGTTGCACCTGCCATGGGGCAAGGGTTGACGTGCGATTGATTGACGAAGTGGGGCCACTATTGATACCGTTCAATGATGGCGTTTCCCAAGAAAATCCTCGAGCAGATGCGACGAGAACCGGCAAACGTCAGGTTCTCCGACCTGCTCAGGAGCTGCGAGGAATACTTCGGGAAACCACGGCAATCAGGCACCAGCCATGTCATCTTCAAAACACCTTGGCCCGGCGATCCGCGCGTGAACATCCAGAACGACAAGGGAAAAGCCAAGGCGTACCAGGTGCGGCAGGTGCTTCTAGCCATCGACATGTTGAAGGAGCACACCAATGAGCATTGACCACTACACCTACCGTGTCACATGGTCTCCAGAAGATGGAGAGCATGTAGGGCTATGCGCCGAATTGCCTTCCTTGTCGTGGCTGGCCGCCACGCCGGAAGATGCGCTGGCAGGGATCCGCCAGGTGGCTACCGACGTGGTAGCCGACATGCAAGCCGGTGGCGAGGCGATCCCCGAACCCCTGGCCGAGAAGCACTACAGCGGCGAATTCAGAGTTCGGATTCCACCACAACTGCACCGCGCCTTGGCGATGCAGGCAGCAGAGCAAGGTGTCAGCCTGAATCGGTTGGCAAGTGCAAAGCTGGCCGGGTGAACCGGATCGGCCCGTCCGCACGCATGTCGGAATCACGCGGCTGGTGTAGGTGATATTCCGGGAAACTCGCGGTCGATCACGCGCGGCCGTAGACGTCGTCGAGACGCACGATGTCGTCCTCGCCCAGATAGCTGCCCGACTGCACCTCGATCAGCTCCAGCGGCAGCTTGCCGGGGTTGCGCAGGCGGTGCACGCTGCCCAGCGGGATATAGGTGCTCTGGTTTTCGCCAAGCAAAAACACCTTGTCATCGCAGGTCACCTCGGCGGTGCCGGAGACCACGATCCAGTGCTCGGCGCGGTGATGGTGCTTCTGCAGGCTCAGGCTGGCGCCGGGCTTGACCGCGATGCGCTTCACCTGGAAGCGGTCGCCGGCCTCCAGCGAGTCGTAGCTGCCCCACGGCCGGTGCACCACGCGGTGCAGCGAGTGCTCGCTGCGGCCGGCGGCCTTCAGCTGCTCGACGATCTTCTTCACGTCCTGCGCCGCGTCGCGATGCGCCACCAGGGTGGCGTCGGGGGTGGTCACCACGATCAGGTCGTCGACGCCCACGGTGGCCAGCAGGTGCCGATCGTGCGAACGCAGCAGGGAGTTGCGGCTGTCGATGGCCAGCGTATCGCCCTCGCACAGGTTGCCCTGCGCGTCCTTGTCGCCGGTGAGCCACAGCGCCGCCCACGAGCCGATGTCGCTCCACGCGCAGCTGACCGGGATCACCGCGGCGCGATGGGTCTTTTCCATCACCGCGTAGTCGATCGAGTCGTCGGGCACCTGCGCGAACGCGTCGCGGTCGATGCGCACGAAATCCAGGTCGGCGGAGGCCTGCGCATCCGCCGCGCGCACGGCCGCCAGCATCGCCGGCGCGTGTTCGGCCAGCTCCTCCAGGTAGCGCGACGCCTTGAACAGGAACATGCCCGAGTTCCAGTCGTAGCTGCCGTCGGCCAGATAAGCGTCGGCAGTGGCGCGGTCGGGCTTCTCGACGAACTGCGCCACCTGGAAGCCGTGCTCACCCACCGCATCGGCGCGGCGGATGTAGCCGAAGCCGGTCTCGGGCCGATCCGGGCGGATGCCGAACGTCACCAGCCAGCCCTGTTCGGCCAGCGGCGTGGCGCGCGTCACTGCTTCGACGAAGGCCGCGGTGTCGCCGATCAGATGATCGGCCGGCAGCACCAGCAACAGCGGATCGCCGCCGCGGCGCAGCGCCTGCAGCGCGCCCAGCGCGATCGCCGGCGCGGTGTTGCGCGCCAGCGGTTCGAGCACGATGGTGGCGCTGGCGATACCCAGCTCCAGCAGCTGGTCGGCGGCGAGGAAGCGGTGATCCTCGCTGGCCACCACGATCGGGCTGGCCACCTGCGCCAGCGTGCGGGTGCGCTCCAGTGTCTGCTGAAACAGCGTGCCGCGGCCGGCCAGCGCCAGGAACTGCTTGGGCAGATTCTTGCGCGACACCGGCCACAGCCGGGTGCCGCTGCCGCCGCTGAGAATGAGGGGGATCAACATGACGTCCAACCTGCCTTGATCAAGGTAAAAAGCTGCGGGATTGTCGCCCAGACACGCACCCCCTGTCTGTAGGAACCCGCCCTGTGGGAGCGGCTTCAGCCGCGATGCTTTTGTACTTCGGGTAGGCATCAAAGCCAAGAGCATCGCGGCTGAAGCCGCTCCCACAACAGCCGCTCCCACAACAACCGCCGCCTATCGGGCGGGCGGAGCGAGTTGGGCGATGACCTCGGCCAGTCCTTCGCGCCAGTCGGGCAGCGGGAAGGCGAAGCGCTGCTGGAAGCCGCT
>JAJYSM010000121.1 GCA_021793575.1 Pseudomonadota bacterium | reverse complement strand
CGCATAGCCGTCCATCGCGGCGTGGTCGAACGAGGGCAGCGCGATCGGGCTGCGGATGTCGCCGGCCAGCAGGCGACCGATGGCTGCCTGCAGCGGCACCCGTTCGCGGCCCAGCATGGGCAGCTGCTGGCGAATCAGCGCAGCTGCTTCGGCAAGACGGATAAGCTCGCTCATGATCAGGAATACCTGCGCCGTGCGGCGACGACGCGCACGGCGTCAAGTGTAAAAGCATGCAGCGCCGCCTGCGCTTTGACAACCGCGACCATCGTTTGTCCACAGGCAGTCATGCGATACCGATCGCCGCCGGGCCGGCTCGCTATGATGGATGGATGAGCCTGCCTCTCTTGCCTGTCAGCCCCGGCTACATCACGCGCCGCATCCAGCACTGGCGTGGCGGTGCGGCCACGCCGCACGACGATTGCGTGGCCGAGGAAATGCCGATCGCGATGGTCTACAACGGCAGCCCGTTCGCGGTGATGATGGCCAGCCCGCACGACCTGGAGGATTTCGCACTGGGCTTTTCGCTCAGCGAGGGGCTGATCGACGATGCGGCGCAGCTGCAGGCGGTCAGCGTGCAGCCGCGGCTGGAAGGGATCGAGCTGGCGATGACGGTGGCGGCGCAGGCGCACGGCGCGCATCTCGACCCTCAGGGCGGCCGCCTGCTGCCGGGGCGCAGCGGCTGCGGCCTGTGCGGCACCCGCCAGCTGGAGAACGCGGTGCGCCAACCGCCGGCCGTGCACGGCGGCCGCGGATTCCGACATCAGGCGCTGGAGCGCGCGCTGGCCGACCTGCAGCCGCAGCAGCCGATGAATCTGGCCACCGGCGCGGTGCATGCGGCGGCGTGGGCCGATGCCGACGGCCGCATCGCGCTGGTGCGCGAGGACGTCGGCCGGCACAACGCGCTGGACAAGCTGATCGGCGCCCTGCATCACGCCGGCATCGCACCGGCCAGCGGTTTCGCGCTGGTCAGCAGTCGCGCCAGCTACGAGATGGTGACCAAGGCGGCCAGCGCCGGCATCACCCTGCTGGCCGCGATTTCCGCACCGACCGCGCTGGCGATCGAGCTGGCGCGCAGTGCCGGCATGACCCTGGTCGGCTTTGCGCGCCCGGGCAGCCACAACGTCTACAGCCACCCCGCGCGGCTGCTGGCCGGGAACGCCAGCGACGAGGCGTGATCACAGCGCCGCCGGATCAGCTTTCCCTGCTCTACTTCGGCTCCGGGCGCAGCAGCGAATTGATGCTGTCGCGCAGACCGCACACGATCGGACTGCCGCCGACCCGTGCGGTCAGATGATGATCGCCGGTCTCCACCGCGCGCCGGATCAGCTCCCGCATGTTCTGCAGCGGCAGCCAGGTGCGTCGCCACAGCAGCAGCACGATCAGCACACCCAGGGCGGTGAGCACCACCACGCCCAGCAGCAGCGGTCGCGCTGCCGTATCCATGAAACTCGCGCTGGCACGATCCGCCGCCACCGCCCAGCGCCGCGCGCCCGCCCTGGGTATCCAGCGGCGTGACCCAGGCCGTGGTGCGATGCTGCGCGCCGGCCAGCGGCAGCGCCTGTGCAGAGGTTTGCGCCAGCACGGCGGCCAGCTGCGTGCCGATCGCCTGCGCCACCCAGTCGTCCACGCCGCTGGAGGCTGGCGCCGGCGGCGCGCCCGGCGATCGCGAAGATCACGGGCATGGTCAGGCTCCGAGGGACTGGTACAGTGGTTCCATCGCATCACGAGCAGCGCTCAAACGCCAGACCCGTTGAGATAGAGAATCACACGGAACCAGACATACAGCCGGTGCCGCGGCATCGACTCACGTCGGCGCGAGCGGATCGCGTGCGGGCGCCTGACGCACGCGCAGCACCAGCGCGGCGGCAATCAGCAGGCCGAGCCCGGCGAGGCGGATCACGTTCTGCGGGTTGTCGCCCAACGCGCGGTGATACAGCAGCGGAATGCTGACGATCTGCAGCAGCATCGGCACCACGATGAATACGTTGAAGATGCCCATGTAAACGCCCGCGCGCTCCGGCGGAATGCTGCCGGCCAGCATCGCGTAGGGGTTGCCCATCATGCTGGCCCAGGCCAGTCCGAGTCCCAGCATCGGCACGAACAACAGCACGTAGCTGTGGATCAGCGGCAGCGTCAGCAGGCCGGCGCCGCCCACCGCGAGGCACGCCGCATGCAGCCGCTGCGGGCCGAGCCGGCGCGCCAGCGGGATCATCGCGAACGCGCTGAGAAACGCCACGAAATTGTAGAAGCCGCCGATCTGGCCGTTGATCAGCACCGCCTGGCTGAAGCCGGCCGAGGCCGAGTCGGTGTTGCCGTAAAGCGTGCGCGCCAGCGACAGCGGAATGTATTCCCAGTAACAGAACATCGCGTACCACTGGAACAGCATCATCACCGCCAGCTGGCGCATGGTCGTGGGCATCTCGCGCACCGCCGTGGCGATCTCGCCCAGCGTGGCGGCCAACGACCGCGGCGCCCGCCGCATACGCTGGCGCTCCGCGTCGGTGAGCGGCAGCTCCGGCGTGGTCCACACCGACCAGCCGATCGACACCACCGAGAATAGCGCGCCGATCAGAAACGCGGTCACCACCACATACGGAATGCCGTGCGCGTTGCGCGCCGCCACGTTCATGCCCAGCAGCACCAGCAGCGACGGCGTGAGGTAGGCCAGCGTCTGCGACAGCCCGGTGAAGGCGCTCTGGGTGAGAAAGCCCACCGCGTGCTGCGAGCTGTCCAGGCGGTCGCTGACGAACGCGCGATACGGCTCCATCGTCACGTTGTTGGCGGCGTCGAGTATCCACAGCAGGCTGGCCGCGATCCACAGCGCCGGGCTGAACGGCATCGCCAGCAGGCACAGGCTGCACAGCAGCGCACCGACCAGGAAATACGGCGTGCGCCGCCCCAACCGGGTTTCGGTGCGGTCGCTCAGCGCGCCGATCAGCGGCTGCACCAGCAGCCCGGTGATCGGCCCGGCCAGCCACAGGTACGGCAGGCTGCCGTCGTGCGCGCCCAGATACTTGTAGATCGGGCTCATGTTGCTCTGCTGCAGGCCGAAGCTGAACTGGATGCCGAAAAAGCCGACATTCATGTTGAGGATCTGCCAGAAGCGCAGGCGAGGTTTGGGCACGCTGGACATG
>JAJYSM010000062.1 GCA_021793575.1 Pseudomonadota bacterium | reverse complement strand
TCGTGGTCACTTCAACCCGCGCGGCGTCAAGCGCAAGATGAGCAGCTTCAACGTCCGCCATCGCGGTGTGTTGCTCCACCAAAAGCATCAGCCTGTGCCGGTGCTTCGTATCTGAACAGTATTGGGGTTAGCGTGCAGGCATGCACACCATCTACCGGGCAGACAACCTGTTCGACGCGCACCTGGTGAAGGACGCGCTGGAGGCCGAGGGCATTCCCGCCTTCATCGCCGGCGAATACCTCACCGGCGGCGTTGGCCAGCTGCCGGCGCGGGACTACATCGCGGTGATGGTGCCGGAATCGAGCCTGGCCATGGCGGGCGGCATCGTGCAGGCGGTCGAGCGGCGGCTGGGCGAAGCGCGGCTGGCCATCCGCGAAGGCGAAGAACTGCCCGATGATCCGCTGGGCGCGCCCGGTTGATCCAGTGCGCCCACCGATCGCGCCGGTGTCCGGCGCGCCGGAGCTGGCGGGACTGATCCGTGCGGTGGCGGACATCCCGCAGTCGGGCGTGATCTTCCGTGATGTCAGGCCGCTGCGGCTGCCCTGGCCTGCGGGCGGTGAGCGATTATTTCCGGCGGGTGGCTGGCGCGGTGCGCGGCGCGCGGATCGAGCCGATCGTGGCCAAGGCCACCGACAGCGTGGGCGTCACCTGGCACTACAAGGCGCTCACGTCCGGCACGGCGGGCGGCGGTCAGTGGCTCTGGGCTCGCTCGGCGCTCTCGGTGGCGGCCATCCGGCGGGCGTCTGCGACAGTCCGTTGAACCTGGACGACTACGTTACGGCGAAGACGCTGGGCGGCTTGTTCACCACCATCGGCGAGCAGGAGTAGTCGATCCGCCAGAACCCGGCCGCGCGCAGCACCGCGCTGCTGAAAAAGGTGTTCGACAGCCGCTGAGCGTAGGCTGGCGACATCCGCAGGACTTGTATCGGGTCGCCGCCGGCCACAGTCATGGTGGGCCCGGTCCACAAATACGTCATCTCTACCGTTCGCCCTGAGCGTAACGACGCGAAGTCGAAGGGCCAATGTCCACGCAGTTTGTGGGCCGCATCCATGACGGGAAATTGCCTACCCATGAGGCTGCCATGATCCGTGAAATCCTGAAGATGGGCGACCCGCGGCTGCTGCGGATCGCGCCGCTGGTGCCCGCTGCGATGCTCGGCAGCGCCGAGCTCGATGCGCTGATCGCCGACATGTTCGAGACCATGCACGACGCCGGCGGCGTGGGCCTGGCGGCGCCGCAGATCGGCGTCGACCTGCAGCTGGTGATCTTCGGCTTCGAGCATGCCGAGCGCTATCCCGACGCACCCGCGGTGGCGCAGACGATCCTGCTCAACCCGGTGATCACGCCGCTCTCGCAGGACATGGAAGAGGGCTGGGAAGGCTGCCTGTCGGTGCCCGGTCTGCGTGGCGCGGTGAACCGTTACAGCCTGATCCGCTACGAAGGCATCGATCCGCAGGGCGCGCGGATCGAGCGCACCGCCGAAGGCTTCCATGCGCGGGTGGTGCAGCACGAATGTGATCACCTGATCGGCCGGCTGTACCCCTCGCGCATCGTTGACTTCAGCAAGTTCGGCTACACCGAGGTGCTGTTCCCCGGACAGGAGCTGGTGGATGACTGAGCGCGCCGCGTAGGAAGGCGTGGTACGGCCCGCAGCCGAAGGACGTCGCCGGGACGATCAAGAGCCGAGCGGCGTTCTGGCGTGGGGTCGAGGTAGTCTGAGTTCGTGCAGTGTCCCGGGTATGCTTCATCGCATCACTCTTCGGGGGATCTGATGAACGTATCCGACGCTGCGCCCACGCGCGGCTTCCGCTATTACGACATGTTGGTCGCCGGCATGGTGGCGGTGCTGCTGTGCTCCAACCTGATCGGGCCGGCCAAGGTCTGCACGTTCACGCTGCCGCTGCTCGGTGCGATCACCTTCGGCGCGGGCAATCTCTTTTTTCCGATCAGCTATATTTTCGGCGACGTGCTGACCGAGGTGTACGGCTATGCGCGGGCGCGCCGCGCGATCTGGGCCGGGTTCGGCGCCATGCTGTTTGCCACGGCGATGTCGCAGGCGATCATCCGCATGCCGGCCAGTCCGCTGGAGCCGTTCAACGCGCAGCTGCAGCCGGCGCTGGAACTGGTGTTCGGCAACACCTGGCGCATCGCGCTGGCTTCGCTCGTGGCCTACTGGATCGGCGACTTCGCCAACTCGTTCGTGCTGGCGAAGCTGAAGCTGCTGACTCGCGGCCGCTGGCTGTGGACGCGCACCATCGGCTCCACCGTGGTCGGCCAGGCGGTGGACAGCCTCACCTTTTATCCGATCGCCTTCATCGGCATCTGGGAGAGCCAGACCATCGTCAAGGTGATCGCCTTCAACTGGCTGATGAAGGTCACCGTCGAAGTGCTGTTCACCCCGCTGACCTACGCCGTGGTGGGTTTCCTCAAGCGACACGAGGGCGTGGATACGTTCGACGAGGGCACCCGCTTCACCCCCTTCAGCCTGAAGGACGAGGGGCAACTGCGGCGCTACGGCTGAGCCGCTGCGCCTGCCTGCCGGCGCCACAACGGGCACGCAACCCGGCGTGGCGTAAGCTGCACGAGGGTGGACGTCCGCCCGGGAGAGGTCAGGTGAAGAAAGAAGATGAAACGCACATGCAGATCGTGTCGGCCGATATCAGCTCCGAATCGCTCACCGGCATGGTGATTTTCCGGCCGCATTACATCTCGCGCAGCGGCCGCACCGTGCCCGAAACCACCAAGACCGGCAACTGGTACGCGCTGCGTCCGGCCGAGGTGCGCAGCTTTGCCCGTGCGCTGCTGGATGCGGCCGATGCGATGGATCTGAAATCCAAGATGCTGCAGGCGGCCAAGCCTGCGCTGGTGTGACGAGCCCGCCAGCCGCCGGCGTGCTCAGCGCTGCCGGTAGCGATTGATCGTGTCGCGCAGCGCGATCGTGGCGGCCCGCGCGGCCAAGGCAAAATCCGCGTCACTGCCGGCGTACAGGATCGCCCGCGAGGAGCTGATCAGCAGGCCGCGGCCGGCGGCATCGCGGCCGTGTCGCAGCACCGCCGCCACGTCACCGCCCTGGGCACCGATGCCGGGTACCAGCAGCGGCATGTCGCCAACCACGGCACGCACCCTGCCGAGCTCCTCGGGCCAGGTGGCGCCGGTGACCAGCGCACAGTTGCCGTGGCCGTTCCAGTCGCGTGCGATCGTCTCGGCCACGCGCAGGTACAGCGGCTGGCCGCCGCAGTCCAGCGCCTGGAAATCCGCGCCGCCCGGGTTGGAGGTGCGGCACAGCAGGATCACACCCTTGTCCGCGCGCTGCAGGAACGGCTCAATCGAGTCGCGGCCGAGATACGGATTCAGCGTCACCGCGTCGGCGCGGTAGCGCTCGAACGCCTCGCTGGCGTAGTGCTGCGCGGTGCTGCCGATGTCGCCGCGCTTGGCGTCGAGGATCACCGGCACACCCGAATGGCGCGCGTGGATATGCGCGATCAGGCGCTCCAGCGCGTCCTCGGCACGCAGCGCGGCAAAGTGCGCGATCTGCGGCTTGAATGCGCACACCAGGTCGGCGGTGGCGTCGACGATGGCAGTGCAGAAGGTGAACACCGCATCCGCATCATCGCGCAGGTGCGCCGGAAACTTCGCCGGCTCCGGATCAAGCCCGACGCAGACCAGCGAGTCGTTGCGAGCCCACGCCTGCTGCAGGGATGGCATGAAGTGCATTCGAAGGTCTCCCATTGCTGCCTGCGACGACGTGCTGGTCTCCCTCTCCCCCAACGGCGGTTGGGGGAGAGGGTTGGGGTGAGGGGGCGCTCTTGCCTTGATTTTCAGACACAGAAAAAGCAAAGGCCTCCCCCTCACCCAACCCTCTCCCCCGAGCTGCGCTCGGGGGAGAGGGCTTTCAAGCCAGCTTCTTGTACTTCACCCGATGCGGCCGCGCGCCTTCCTCGCCCAGGCGGCGCTTCTTGTCCGCCTCGTACTCGTTGTAGTTGCCGGGGAAGAACTCCACGTGCGAGTCGCCTTCGAACGCGATGATGTGGGTGGCGATGCGGTCGAGGAACCAGCGGTCATGCGAGATCACCATGGCGCAGCCGGGGAACTCCAGCATCGCGTCTTCCAGCGCGCGCAGGGTTTCCACGTCAAGGTCGTTGGACGGCTCGTCGAGCAGCAGCACGTTGCCGCCCTGCATCAGGGTCTTGGCCAGGTGCAGCCGGCCGCGCTCGCCGCCGGAGAGCGACCCCACCAGCTTCTGCTGGTCGGTGCCCTTGAAGTTGAAGCGGCCGATGTAGGCGCGCGACTGCAGCTCGTACTTGCCGATGGTGATGATGTCGGCGCCACCGGAGACTTCCTGCCACACGTTCTTCTTCGCGTCGAGGTTGTCGCGCGACTGATCGACGTAGGCCAGCTGCACGGTATGACCCAGCTTCACCTCGCCCCGGTCGGGCTTTTCCACGCCGGTGATCAGCTTGAACAGGGTGGACTTGCCGGCGCCGTTGGGGCCGATCACGCCGACGATCGCGCCGGGCGGCACCTTGAACGACACGTCGTCGATCAACAGGCGATCGCCGAACGACTTGCTGACGTTGACGAACTCGATCACTTCCTGGCCCAGCCGCTCGCCCGGCGGAATGTACAGCTCGTTGGTCTCGTTGCGCTTCTGGTACTCGACCGAGTTCAGTTCCTCGAAACGGTTGATGCGCGCCTTGCCCTTGGACTGGCGGCCCTTGGCGGCCGAACGTACCCATTCCAGTTCGCGCGCCAGCGCCTTCTGGCGGCCCTTCTCGGCGGATTCCTCGCGCGCCAGCCGCTCGCCTTTCTGTTCCAGCCACTCGGTGTAGTTGCCCTTCCACGGAATGCCGCGACCGCGATCCAGTTCGAGGATCCACTCGGCCGCGTTGTCGAGGAAGTAGCGGTCATGCGTGACTGCCACCACAGTGCCGGGGTAGTCGTGCAGGAACTGCTCCAGCCAGTCGACCGACTCAGCGTCCAGATGGTTGGTCGGCTCGTCCAGCAGCAGCATGTCCGGCTTGGACAGCAGCAGCCGGCACAGCGCCACGCGGCGCTTCTCGCCGCCGGACAACGGGCCGATCCTGGCGTCCCATGGCGGCAGCCGCAGCGCGTCGGCGGCCACTTCCAGCTGACGCTCGAGCGCATGCGCGTCGTTGGCGGCCAGCAGGTTTTCCAGCTGCTCCTGCTCTTTCGCCAGCTTGTCGAAGTCGGCGCCCTCCTCGGCGTAAGCGGCATACACCTCTTCCAGCCGCTTCTGCGCGTCGAGAATGACGGCGACGCCTTCCTCGACCGCCTCGCGCACGGTCTTGTCCGGGTCGAGCTGGGGTTCCTGTGCCAGGTAGCCGACCTTGGTGCCCGGTTGCGCACGCGCCTCGCCCTGGAAGTCGGTATCCACGCCGGCCATGATCTTCAGTACCGTCGATTTGCCCGAACCGTTGACGCCGAGCAGGCCGATCTTGGCGCCGGGGAAGAACGACAGCGAGATGTCCTTGATGATCTGGCGCTTCGGCGGGACGATCTTGCTGACACCGTTCATGGTGTAGATGTATTGCGAGCTCATGAAGTCTCCGAAGGCGTGTACCGCGCCAACCTGACGAGGCTGGCGCGGGAATGGGAATGCGCTGAACTGCGCATTATAGGGCACCTTGAACGATCCGATTCGCAGGGGCGCTTGTGTGGGCTTCTGTGGGAGCGGCTTCAGCCGCGATGCTCCTGGTTCAGGACATGAAAAGCATCGCGGCTGAAGCCGCTCCCACAAAAAACCGCTCCCACAACTGCACCACAGCAGGCGGCGTCAGTGGCCGCAAGGGCCTCGCAGCGCTACAATTTCGCGCTTGAATCCGCATGCCATCCGCCGAGGCCAGAATGTTTCCCAAGGACTGCACCATCGCCGGTTACGACGACGAACTGGCCAAGGCCATCGCCGATGAGGTCCGCCGCCAGGAAGATCACGTCGAGCTGATCGCCTCGGAAAACTACGCCAGCCCGCGCGTGATGGAGGCGCAGGGTTCGGCCATGACCAACAAGTACGCCGAAGGTTATCCGGGCAAGCGCTATTACGGCGGCTGCGAATATGTGGACGTGGCCGAGCGGCTGGCGATCGAGCGAGTCAGGCAGCTGTTCGGCGCCGACTACGCCAACGTGCAGCCGCACTCGGGTTCGCAGGCCAACCAGGCGGTGTACTTCGCGCTGCTGCAGCCGGGCGACACGGTGCTGGGCATGAGCCTGGCGCACGGCGGCCACCTCACCCACGGCGCCAAGGTCAACTTCTCCGGCAAGCTCTTCAACGCGGTGCAGTACGGCGTCAACGAGCACGGCCTGATCGACTACGACGAGGTCGAGCGCCTCGCCGTCGAGCATCGGCCGAAGATGCTCATCGCCGGCTTCAGCGCCTACTCGCAGCTGATGGACTGGGCGCGCTTCCGCGCCATCGCCGACAAGGTGGGCGCGTACCTGTTCGTGGACATGGCGCACATCGCCGGCCTGGTTGCCGCCGGCGTCTACCCCAGCCCGCTGCCGCACGCGCACGTGGTCACCTCGACCACCCACAAGACCCTGCGCGGCCCGCGCGGCGGCATCATCGTCGCCAGCCAGGCCGGCATGGGCGCCGCCGCCGAGGAGATCGAGAAGAAGCTGCAGTCGATCGTGTTCCCCGGCATCCAGGGCGGCCCGCTGATGCACGTGATCGCGGCCAAGGCGGTCGCGTTCAAGGAGGCGCTGGAACCCGGCTTCACCACCTACCAGGCGCAGGTGATCCGTAACGCCAAGGCAATGGCAAAAACCTTCATCGAGCGCGGCTACAAGATCGTCTCCGGCGGCACAGAGAACCACCTGATGCTGGTCGACCTGATCGGCCGCGATGTCACCGGCAAGGACGCGGAGGCGGCGCTGGGAAGCGCGCACATCACCGCCAACAAGAACGCCGTGCCGAACGATCCGCGCAAGCCCTTCGTCACCTCCGGCCTGCGCGTGGGCACGCCGGCGATCACCACCCGCGGCTACCTCGAAGCCGACACCGTCGAGCTGACCCACTGGATCTGCGACGTGCTGGACAAGCCGGACAACGAGGCGGTGATCGCGAAGGTGCGCGAGGCCGTCACCGCGCAATGCCGCAAGTTCCCCGTTTACGGCTGAGCGCACGGCCGCTCCCTGATGCACTGCCCCTTCTGCCAGCACGAAGACACTCGCGTGATCGACTCCCGCCTCACCGAGGACGGCAGCTCGGTACGGCGCCGGCGCGAGTGTCCGCAGTGCGGCGAACGCTTCAATACCTACGAAACGGCTGAGCTGAAGCTGCCGACGCTGATCAAGAGCGGCGAGCGGCGGGAGCCGTTCGACGAGCGCAAGCTGCGCATCAGCTTCGAGCGCGCGCTGCAGAAGCGGCCGGTGCCGAGTCACGACGTGGACTCGGCGGTGCGCGAGATCGTCAACGACCTGCGTCGCAGCGGCGAGCGCGAGGTGCCCTCGCGCCAGATCGGCGAGCTGGTGATGCGCGAGCTGAAGAAGCTCGATCAGGTGGCCTATGTGCGCTTCGCCTCGGTCTACCGCAAGTTCGAGGACGTGCAGGCGTTCCGCGAGGAGATCGAGAAGCTGGAACGCGATCTGCCCGGGCTGGACGGGCTGCAGCTGTCGCTGCTGGGCGACGGCAAGCGCAAATAGCATGCGCCTCTCTCGTGGTGGGAGCGACTTCGTGGTGGGAGCGACTTCAGTCGCGATGCTGTTGCCCTCAGGCAGCGTCAAAACAAAGGCATCGCGACTGAAGTCGCTCCTACAGGAGCATCGGCGTTCGGCTGGCGGTGGTGCCGCATGAGGTTTTCGACGACCGATCATCTTCATATGGCGCATGCGCTGCGCCTTGCGGAGCGCGGGCTTTGCACCACGCAGCCCAACCCGCGCGTCGGATGCGTCATCGCGCATGGCGAGGAAGTCGTCGGCGTCGGCTGGCACCAGCGAGCCGGTGAGCCGCATGCGGAAGTGTTCGCGTTGCGCGAGGCCGGCGCGCGGGCTCGCGGCGCCACCGCCTATGTGACGCTGGAACCTTGCGCCCACCAGGGCCGCACGCCGCCCTGCGCGGAGGCGCTGGTCGCCGCCGGCGTGGCGCGCGTGGTGGTTGCCGTGGAAGACCCATTCGCGCAGGTCGACGGCCGCGGCATCGCCCGGCTGCGCGCTGCCGGTATCGCGGTCGACGTGGGCCTGATGCGCGAGGCTGCGCGCGAACTCAACCTCGGCTTCTTCAGCCGCATCGAACGCGGCCGGCCATGGGTGCGCGTGAAGCTGGCGATGAGCCTGGACGGGCGCACCGCGCTGGCCAACGGCGAGTCGAAGTGGATCACCGGGGAAGCCGCGCGCGCCGACGTGCAGCGCTGGCGCGCGCGCAGCTCGGCGATCCTCACCGGCAGCGGCACCGTGCTGGCCGACAATCCGCGGCTGACCGTGCGGCTGCCTCTCGCCCCCCTCTCTCCCGACGCAGTCGGGGGAGAGGGTTGGGGTGAGGGGGCAGCTTTAGCCCCGCTGCGCGTGGTGTTGGATCGCCACCTGCGTACCCCCGCTGGCAGCCATGTGCTGGCCGGTTCTGCGCCCACCCTGTTGCTGCATGGCGCCGGTGCGAGTTGTGGCGAGGACCGCTTCGCTGCCGTGGAGCTGGCTGCAGTGGCACAGCAGGGCGACGCCCTCGACCTGCACGCCGTGCTTGCGCTGCTCGCCGCCCGCGACGTCAACGAACTTCACGTCGAAGCCGGCCCCACGTTGTGCGGCGCGCTGCTGGCCGCCGGTTTGGTCGACGAGCTACTGCTGTACATCGCGCCGCTGCTGCTGGGCGATGCGGCGCGTCCGCTGCTGCAGCTACCCACGCTGGCCGACATGGCGGCACGCTGGCAGCTGCGGGTGCTCGACCAGCGCCAGCTGGGCCCGGACTGGCGGCTCCGACTGCGGCCCGCCTGACCGAATCCGCGATCGTGCGCCGCAGCGAACGCTGCATTCGCATCCCGTCGACGCGCTGCGGAGGGGATCGCCGCAGCGGCGGGTGCTAGACTTCACCGCGCCGGCTGTGGCCGGCAAACACCACACAGCGTCTTCAGGGCGGGGCGAAATTCCCCACCGGCGGTAGGCCTTTCGAGGCGAGCCCGCGAGCGCCTCCGCCTTCTGGCGAAGGGTCAGCAGATCCGGTCGAATGCCGGAGCCGACGGTTGGAAACGGGCAACCGTCTCCTCACAGTCCGGATAAAAGAAGACGGTCGAACGCGCGGCCTTGCCGTCGCGCGTCGGCCCCATGCCCTGGGGACGCCTCGCTATGGCAGCACGCAGGAGACGTCTCATGCACTTCATCCAGGCAAGGCTGCAGCTCATCCATCAGGCGAGGCTGCGCTGATGTTTACCGGCATCATTCAAACCGTGGGCCGCGTTGCGCGGCTGGAACCGCGCGGCGGCGACGTGCGGCTGGCCGTTGATACGGCCGGTCTTGATCTCGCCGATGTGCAGCCGGGCGATTCGATCGCCGTCTCCGGCGTCTGCCTCACCGCCGTGGTGCTGGAGCCGCACGGCTTCGCCGCGGACGTCTCCAACGAGACGCTGTCGCTGACCACGCTGGGCCAGCTGAAGGCCGGCGATCCGGTGAACCTGGAAAAGGCGCTGCGGCTGGCCGACCGGCTCGGCGGCCACCTGGTCTCCGGCCACGTCGACGGCCTCGGCAAGGTGGTGGCGATCACGCCGGACGGCCGCTCGCAGCGCTGGACGTTCGAGCTGCCGGCGACACTGGCGCGCTACATCGCGGCCAAGGGCTCGGTCTGCATCGACGGCACCAGCCTCACCGTCAACGCGGTGACCGGGTCACGATTTGGCGTCAACCTGATCCCGCACACGGTCGAGCACACCGCCTTCCACGCCCGCCGCGTGGGCGATGCGGTGAACATCGAGGTGGACGTGATCGCGCGCTACGTCGAGCGCCTGCTCGCCAGCGGCGAGGCGCCCAAACTCGACGAGGCATTCCTCAAGCAACATGGCTTCGCCTGATTTTGCCCCCTCTCCCCCGTGGGGAGAGGGCTGGGGTGAGGGGCCGCGGCGACTGGAAAATTCTCGCTCCGTCCGACCCATCATCACTCAACATTCCCCGTTCCCGGACTTCTCCCCATGAGCTTCAACACCATCCCCGACATCCTCGACGACATCCGCGCCGGCCGCATGGTGGTGATCCTCGACGACGAGGACCGCGAGAACGAGGGCGACCTGATCATGGCCGCCGAGAAGGTGCGCGCCGAGGACATCAACTTCATGGTGCGCGAGGCGCGCGGGCTGGTCTGCCTCACGCTGACCGAGCAGCGCACGCGCCAGCTCGGCCTGAGGCCGATGGTCAGCGACAACACCTCGTCCTACCACACCAACTTCACCGTCTCGATCGAGGCAGCCGAGGGCGTCACCACCGGCATCTCGGCGCACGACCGCGCGCGCACCATCCAGGTGGCGGTGAAGGCGGCCGCGAAGCCGCAGGACCTGGCGCAGCCGGGGCACATCTTCCCGCTCACCGCGCAGCCCGGCGGCGTGCTGACCCGCGCCGGCCACACCGAGGCCGGCTGCGACCTGGCCGCGCTGGCCGGGCTGGAGCCGGCGGCGGTGCTGATCGAGGTGCTGCACGAGGACGGCTCGATGGCGCGCCGCCCCGAGCTGGAAATCTTCGCGGCGAAGCACGGTCTGAAGATCGGCTCGATCGCCGACCTGATTCGCTACCGGCTGGAAACCGAGAAAACCGTGCAGCGCGTGCACGAGGAAATCGTGCAGACCGAATTCGGTACGTTCCGGCTGGTGGCGTATCGCGACGTGATCCGCCGCGGCCTGCACTTCGCGCTGGTGCGCGGCGCGGTCGACGACGGCGCGCCGGTGCTGTCGCGCGTGCATGTGCGCAACACGCTGTCCGACGTGCTGCACCTGCAGCGCGATGACCTCGGCCTCACCGTCACTGCCGCGCTGCGGCGCATCGCCGACGAGGATCGCGGCGTGCTGCTGGTGCTGTCCGGCGAGGACACGCCGGAGGCACTGATGGCCCGGTTGCAGCGCCAACCCAGCATGCAGGCACCCGAAGAAGTGCAGCGGCAGGAGTGGCGCCAGCTCGGCCTCGGCGCCCAGATGCTGGCCGACCTTGGCGTGCACCGGCTGCGCGTGCTCGGCACCCCGCGCAAGCTGGTCGGCCTGGCCGGCTTCGGCCTGGAAGTGGTCGAGCACGTATAGGAGCGCACAAGAAACCAGCCCGTCGGGAACACCTTTGCGTCATGCGCAAGCCACCTCATGGCGACATACTCAAGCCTCTCCACCTGCTGATAGCCCATG
The DNA here is from genome assembly GCA_021793575.1 of Pseudomonadota bacterium. Classification (GTDB taxonomy): domain Bacteria; phylum Pseudomonadota; class Gammaproteobacteria; order Xanthomonadales; family Rhodanobacteraceae; genus Rhodanobacter. The sequence continues at coordinate 6,053 of JAJYSM010000062.1, read as the reverse complement.
AACGAAACCCACGTCCACCTGATCGCCCCCTCCGGCTATCCGCACGATCGCGCCGCGATGGCGCGGGGCGTGACGCGGCTGCGCGAGGCGGGCTGCGCGCTGAGCGGGCTGGAGGTGCTCGAGCGCAGCGAGTTGCGCTATGCCGGCAGCGATGCGCAGCGGGCGGACGACATTAACGCGCTGGCCACGCGGGAGTCGCTGCCGGATATCGTGCTGGCGATCCGCGGCGGTTACGGCGCCACGCGGTTGCTGGAGCACCTGCATTACGACGCGCTGCGCGAGCGATTCACGCATGCCCACACCGCGCTGGTCGGCCACAGCGACTTCACCGCGCTCCAGCTGGCGCTGCATGCGAAGAGCGGGCTGATCACCTTCGGCGGCCCGATGCTGGGGCCGGATTTCGGCGCCGAAGTGGTCAGCGAGTTCACCGCGCGGCATTTCTGGGACACCGTGCGCGCGCCGCAGGCGCAGCTCGCATGGATGTCGCGCGACGAGCGCGAGCTGGATGTGGAGGGGACGCTGTGGGGCGGCAACCTGGCGATGCTGTGCAGCCTGCTCGGCACGCCGTATTTTCCGCGGATCGACGGCGGCATCCTGTTTGTCGAGGACGTCGGCGAGCCGCCGTTCCGGATTGAGCGCTTGCTGTATCAGCTGCATCTGTCCGGCGTGCTGGGCCGCCAGCGCGCGCTGCTGCTCGGTGATTTCAGCCAGTGCCGGCCCGGCAGCTACGACAATGGCTACGGCCTGGCTGAGGCGTTCGCGCAGATCCGCCGGGTGACGAACGTTTCGGTGATCGACGGCCTGCCGTTCGGCCACGAGCCGGACAAGCTCACCCTGCCGTTCGGCGCGCCGGCGCGGCTGCAGATGTCCGGCCAGCGGGTGCAGCTGGGTTTCCGCGGCTATCCGCACATCACGGCATGTGTCGATCCGCAAGCACCTGATCTCCACCGTTCACCCTGAGCGTAGCGCAGCGAAGTCGAAGGGCGGCCGTTCGACTTCAGCCCTTCGGGCCTACGCTCAGGATGGACGGCTGGAGCGAGCCCGCCGATGGCGGCGGATCGAGCACAGGCGCCGGCAAACCCGTAAAATGGCCGGCCAGCACGGGCCGCGCGTCCACCGAGGAAGAATGCAATGAAGATCATCGAAGGCGATTTCGCCACGCCCAAGGGCAAGTTCGCCATCGTCGCCGGCCGCTTCAACGGCTTCGTGGTGGAGCCGCTGGTGGCCGGCGCGCGCGATGCGCTGGTGCGCCACGGCGTGAAGGACGACAGCATCGAGCTGATCCGCGTGCCCGGCGCCTGGGAGATCGCGCTGGCCGCGCACAAGGTCGCCGGCTCGGGCAAGTACGCGGCGGTGATCGCGCTGGGCGCGGTGATCCGCGGCAGCACGCCGCACTTCGACTACGTCGCCGGCGAATGCGCCAAGGGCCTGGCGCAGGCCGCGCTGACTTCCGGCGTGCCGGTGGCGTTCGGTGTGCTGACCACCGACAGCATCGAGCAGGCGATCGAGCGCGCGGGCACCAAGGCCGGCAACAAGGGCGTCGATGCGGCGCTGGCCGCGCTCGAGATGGTCAACCTGTACGGCAAGCTGTAATGGCCCAGCATCCGCAGAGCCCGGACATGGCCGCACGCTCACGTGCCCGTCGCCGCGCGCTGCAGGCGCTGTACGCGTGGCAGATGAGCGGCAGCCACATGAATGCGGTGATCGAGCAGTTTCGCCACGAGCAGGACATGGAAATCGCCGACCTCGACTATTTCGAGGACCTGCTGCACGGCGTGGAAAAAAACGTCGCCGTGCTGGACGCCTGTCTGCGCCCGCACATCGATCGCGAGGTGGCGCAGATCGATCCGATCGAGCGCGCCGTGCTGCGGCTGGCCGCCTACGAGCTGAAGTTTCGCCCCGACGTGCCGTACCGCGTGGTGATCAACGAGGCGATCGAGGTCACCAAGCGCTTCGGCGCCGACCACGGCCACAGCTATGTCAACGGCGTGCTGGACAAGCTGGCCGCCGAGTTGCGTGCAGCCGAGAAGCGCGGCTGATGGTCGCCGTGGCGGCGGTCAATGGCCTGGTGCCGCTGCTGGAAACGCCGCGCCTGCGCCTGCGCGGTCATCGCGCGGACGACTATGCCGCGCTTGCCGCGATCTGGGCCGATCCGGTGGTGGTTCGCTACATCGGCGGCCAGCCGTCCACGCCACAGGAGGCCTGGATGCGCCTTTTGCGCTACCCGGGTCTGTGGAGCCTGCTCGGCTACGGCTACTGGGCGGTCGAGGAGAAATCCAGCGGGCGCTGCATCGGCGACATCGGCTATGCCGATTTCAAACGCGACATCACGCCCTCGCTCGACGGCATGCCGGAACTGGGCTGGGTGCTTGCCGCCGACACCCATGGCCAGGGCTACGCCAGCGAGGCGCTGGCCGCGGTGCTGGCGTGGGGGCAATGCCACTTCGGCGAGCATCGGGCCGTGTGCATCATCGCGCCGGAGAACGCGGCGTCGATCCGGGTCGCCAGCAAGGCCGGCTTTCAGCCGTGGTGCGAGGCCGTCTATCACGGCAGCCCCTGCCTGATCTTCACGCGCTGACGGCAGCCGGCGGCCCGCGATGGAATTCGATCTGATCGAGATGATCCGTCAGCGCACGGCGCAGCCGCGCGATGATGTGCGTCTGGGCATTGGCGACGACGCCGCCGTGCTGGCCGTGCCGCCCGGGCAGGAGCTGGCGGTGGCGCTCGATACGCTGGTCGAGGGCGTGCATTTTCCGCACGGCAGCGCGGCGGCGGACATCGGCTGGAAGGCGCTGGCGGTGAACCTGTCCGACCTGGCGGCGATGGGCGCCACGCCCGCGTGGGCCCTGCTGGCACTGACGCTCCCCGCGCCGGATGCGGATTTTGTGCAGGGCTTCGCCGCCGGCTTCGCCGAGCTGGCGCAGCCGCATCGGCTGGCGCTGGTCGGCGGCGACACCACCCGCGGCCCGCTGAGCATCAGCGTGGTGGTGCACGGCTTCGTGCCGCCGGGCCGCGCGCTGACCCGCGCCGGCGCACGCGTGGGCGACGCGGTGCTGGTCACCGGCACGCTGGGCGATGCGGCGGCCGGGCTGGCGCTGGTGCTTGCGCAAGGGCAGGCAGCGGGTGTCGCCGACGAGCTTCGCCCGGCGCGCGACTATCTGATCGCGCGCCTCAACCGACCCACGCCGCGGCTCGCCGCCGGCCTCGCGCTGCGCGAGCGGGCGAGCGCCTGCATCGACATCTCCGATGGCCTGCTCGCCGACCTTGGCCACCTCTGCACGGCCAGCGGCGTCGGTGCCGAGATCGACGCCGCGCGGCTGCCGCTTTCGTCCGCGCTGCTGGCGCTGCATGACGACGCCAGCGCGCTGCCGTTCGCGCTCGGCGGGGGCGACGACTACGAGCTGTGCTTCAGCGTGCCGCCTGAACGCGTGGTTGAGGTGCAGGCCGGGCTGGCGCGGCTGGGCTGCGGCGCGACGCGGATCGGCCGCATCGTGGCCGGCAGCGGCGTGCGCGTGCGCGGCGCGGACGGCGCGTGGCTGACCATCGCGCAGCACGGCTGGGAGCATTTCGCATGAGCCCGAAAAAAACTCTCAGCGCCGCGCAGCGCCGCGCCCTGCTGGCCACGCCGGCGGGCTGGCTGGCGTGCGGCTTCGGCGCGGGCCTGATGCCGGTGGCGCAGGGCACCTTCGGCTCGCTGGCGGCGCTGCTGCCGTGGCTGCTGCTGCGCGCGCTGCCGCTGCCGCTGTATCTGGCCGCGCTGGCGATCGGCTTCGGCGTGGGCGTGTGGGCGTGCAACGTGGCCGGCCGCGCGCTGGGCGTGGACGATCACCGCAGCCTGGTGTGGGACGAGTTCATCGGCCAGTGGATCGCGCTGCTGCCGCTACTGCCGGCGCTGCTGCCTGCCGGCGGTTTGCGCTGGTGGATGCTGCTGGCCGGCTTCGCGCTGTTCCGCCTGTTCGACGTGTGGAAGCCGTGGCCGATCCGCTGGCTGGACCGGCGCATCAAGGGCGGCCTGGGCGTGATGCTTGACGACGTGCTGGCCGGCGCGTTTGCGGCGCTGGTGCTGGCTGCAGGCCTGCGCACCCTGGCCTAGGCGGCGCGCGACGCACCCGTCGGCATGCCCTGCGGCGTGGGCCGTGCCGTACCACGGCGCTCGTTGACTTCGCGCGGTGAGGCCGCTATGGTGCGCGCGCCCGGCGGGCCACCCGCGGGCATTTCTTCGCTGCATCCGAGATCCATGGACATCTATCCGAGTACCAACGCAGTGACCGCGCCATCGGCGCCGGTTGCTGCTGCGGTGAAGCCCAACTTGAACACACCCCGCGCACCGGTCGCGGGCGGGCACTCCTGACGTCCCGCTCGCCTCCGGTCCACGGACTGGAGGCGAGCCATGCTCCTGTTTTCCCTTGTACTGCCATCCTCGCGCACACCGCGGGCAGCGACGGCGCGTCCGCCGCTACCGCCAGCGGGCGTGTCCGCGCGGCCGGTACTCACCCAACAATGGCTGCGCCTGCCCGGCGAAGCGCGCCCGCGCGCCCGCTGGTTGACCGCGCGCTGACATTCCCTTGCCCCACACTGGCATCAGCGGCCGTTGCCGCTGGCGCCCTTGCCAAAGACTGATCGCATGATGCGTTTGCCGACACCGACCTTGTTTGTACTGATGCTGCTGGGCCTGGGCAGCCTCGCCACGCGCACGCGCGCCGACACCACCACGCCACCGCTGTTCGTGCCGCAGCTGCTGGATGCGCAGGTCAGCTATGTGGCGCAGCGGCTGGACTCGCTGCACTCCGCCTATGCCGGACCGCTCAGCCTGCCGGCCGCCGGTGACCAGGCGCTCTCGCGCACGTTCGGCGCCTACCTGGGCGTGCGCTTGCCAGCGCATCTGGCGTTCTATCTGGACGGCGAGCTGTTCACCGGTGGCGGCATCAACAAGGGCACTGGCGTGGCCGGTTACGTCAATGGCGACGTGGTGCGCGCGGGTCCGGGTTCGGGCGGCAGGCAGCGACCGTACATCGCACGCGCCTACCTCGACTGGAACCTGCCGCTGGGCGTGGCCAGCGCGCCGGCGGTGCGCGCGCAGGATCAGCTTCCCGGCGAACTGGCCACGCAGCGGATCGAGCTCAAGCTGGGCCGGCTGGCACTGGCCGACGACTTTGACAAGAACCGCTACGCCAGTGACACCCGCCATCAGTTCATGAACTGGGATTTCATCAACACGGCGGCCTACGACTACGCCGCCGATACCCGCGGCTACACCGACGGCTTCGTCGCCGCATGGGTGCAGCCGCAGTGGACGCTGCGCTACGGCGTGTACCAGATGCCGCTGCAGGCGAACGGCCAGGCGCTGGCCGGGCCGCTGGGCCGCGCCCGCGCCGAGCAGGTGCAGCTGTCGCTGCGCCCGTTCGGCAGCGACGGCTTCGCGCTGCGCCTGCTGGCCTACCGCAACATCGCCAAGATGGGCAATTACGCCCAGGCACTGGCACTCGCCGCCGCCAGCGGGGCCACGCCGGATATCGCCGCCGACGGCCGCTACGGCCGCCGCAAGCACGGTTACGTGATCAATGCCGAGCTGCCGCTGGCCGACGGCGGCGACACCGGGCTGTTCGCGCGCTGGGGCTGGAACGACGGCCACACCCAGTCGTTTGCCTACACCGAGGCCGAGCGCGCGCTGAGCGTGGGGGCGCAGCTGTCCGGCGTGCACTGGCGGCGCGCCGAGGACCGTGTTGGCATCGCGTTCGACCTCAACGGCCTGGCCAGCGCGCATCGCGCCTACCTCGCTGCCGGCGGCTGCGGTTTTCTGCTGTGCGATGGCGCGCTGGACTACGGCCGCGAGCGGGTGATTGAAGCGTATTACCGCTTGCAGCTGGGGCACTACCTGCAGCTGAGCCCGGACCTGCAATGGATCGTCAACCCCGGCTACAACCGTGCGCGCGGACCGGCGCGGGTGGTCGGCCTGCGCATGCACCTCAGCCTCTGATCCTCCCTTTGATACCCACAGGAAGCCTGTCCATGTCTGTGCCTGATACTTCCGTACCGCACGCCAGCGCCGCGGC